>CAJGDE010000020.1 GCA_904502135.1 Kiritimatiellia bacterium | reverse complement strand
ACGAAGTCGACTCAACGCTTTTTCCCGAACACAGGAATTCTTTAGCTTCTCCGCGCAAACAGCTTCCCTTAAAAACAGATATCCTGCATCGCCTACTTTAGCCTTCTCGCAAGCCTGATATTCCTTTAGCGCCAGAGCATATCGCCCTGCCTTGAAATACTTATCGGCAGTTTTTACATCGGCAGTTTCTGCAGCAGTTGCAAAAAAAGTCCAAAGTAGACCATGTACAATTATGGAACCCTTATATAACCGCCGCGCCATTTTATTTAACTCAATACGCATCCTCACCTTTCGTTATTCTTTTTTGAATTTTCACTAAACTTTCTTTAGCCCGTTCTCGAACCCAATCGACATCTTCCTTCGCAACAACATCCCGCAAAACTGAAATACAAGTTTCATCGCCGATACTTCCCAAAACTACTAATGCCGCGCGAAAACTTCGTTCTCTTCTCTCCTCAATTTCTGACAACAGCAACTTGCGAGATAGGCGATTCGGAGCCAACAGGGTCAGCCCTAATTGCCACAGTAAATTGCCACAGTAGGTTTTCCTTGTCATAGCGGCGCAACCCGTTCGATTCGCCACTTACCCCATTCCAACGCGCGGTGGGCGACACGGATAATCAGGTGATAGCAACGATTGGGAAGATTTATCCTGCAACGTCTCATGCCGAACAGTATATCATATACTCCCGCTACTGTGGTAACCATGACCCTGTACGCGCGCAATGAGCGCTATAACGCTGACGAGACGCGGCCTTGGAAGAATCAGTAATTTTGTCTCGTGTGTTGAAAAAAAATACATTCGTCGCAAAAGGAGGTGGAGCGGAGTCCTCCGAGTGAGACCTCGCGAAGGATTGTAGCCGTAAGAGAGGTTTTTGTACGCAACCACTGGGTTTATCGAGGCAAGGTAGGCTGAAAACGGCTTGTTGTCTAAACGCGAAAGGCGTTACAACTCCGTAGCGAGTCGAGACCGAGGAGGAGCTCCGGACACCTCCTGACGCGACACCATATTTAAAAAGACTTAAACGAAATAAAATCCCCACAATGAGACGCTCCGCGTTTTAGACTGTCTCGATTGCGCCGATTACTTTCAACATTTGCACTGTTTCTTCTACATCGTGCACACGCACGGCGGAGGCTCCGTTTAACGCGCACCAGGCGGCAATCGCAAGATTTCCGCCGAGATTTTTGCCGGTCACCTTCTGCCCCGTCAATTTCTTGACAATCCGCTTTCTGCTCGCGCCGACCAACACCGGGGCGTACTTTGCAATATGCGGCACATGACGAATGAGAGAAAGATCTTCTTCACGGGTCGTGGAAAAGCCGATCATAGGATCTAACCAAATACGCCCCTTAAACTCATAAAGATTCTCAAGGCGCGAGTCATCTACAGAGACAAACGGAGAGATTCCCCAGTAAGAAGCATCTGAAATGAGCAGAACATCCTTATTTTTTCTCAATATATCCAACATCTGCTGAAGAGGCTCTTTTTTTACGCAATTAATGATCTTCACACCCGAATCTACAGCTCTTTGCGCCGTTTGCGGATGATAAGTGTCGACGCTCAGCGGCACTCCTGAGTCGACAAGATTCAAGACGACATCTTTTATTCTCGACCACTCCTCTGCCCATTCTACCGGCTCTGCTCCGGGCCTGGTGGACTCTCCGCCGATATCAAGAATATCCGCCCCCTCCTCAATCATATTTTCCGCTCGACGACAAGCCTCTGACGATTTGAAATACTTACCGCCGTCGGAAAAAGAATCCGGCGTAACATTTACGATCCCCATCACTTTAACGCGATTCATCTGAAACCAAGTATCTTATGAAGTTGAACAGAAAGAGACCACCCTTGAAGCTTCGATAGAACCGATTTGGCGGTCGCGAAATCGATCTGCCCGTCATGGTCACACGGCGAAACATAATAGTCTGTGGCTGAAATTTTTTCGCGAAGCTTCTCACAGAACTCGTATGTTTTTTCATCCTCCGCCACAACTCGCACTTCGTCGGCTCTGTCAACCGCAAGATTCGCACCTCTCTTGGGGCTTACCGCCAAATAGTCGACAAACGCAAACCAACCCGGATCAACCGTGCCGTTCGTTTCTACGCCGATCCAAAAACCATCTTCTTTAAGCGCTTCGACAAGTTCGGGGATTCCTTTTACCAATGAAGGCTCTCCGCCCGTGAAAATAACGCTTTTGAGATTGAAAGAGCGGATTTCCAAAAGAAGTTCTTCAAGAGTCGATTCAAACCTGGGCGACACGTCCGTATCGCACCACGGGCACTTGAGATTGCAGCCCGCGAACCTGACAAACACTACGGGTCTACCCATATTGCGCCCCTCGCCCTGAAGCGACTTGAAAATTTCAACAAGAGGGTATTTATTCATATCTCCCCTTCGAACACGAACTCTACAGGCCCCGTAAGCGAAACGCCAGAAAAGACCGCACCGTCAAAAGAACCGTCAACAATCAGTTTGTCTTTCCGCGCCGTTTCAACCTCTACAGGAAAATGCATCGCATATCTTGCAACCCCAATAGCGGCAGAGGCGACAGCTCCAGTTCCGCAAGCGAACGTTTCAGCCTCAACTCCTCGCTCGTAAGTGCGTATGCGAAGAGAGGACGAAGATCTGATTTCGACAAAATCGACATTCGTTCCGCCGGGAGCGAACTCCTCGCTCCAACGAAGACGTTTGCCCTCGCTTGCAACATCTATCTTTTCAATATCCTTACACGCGACAACATAATGCGGCACTCCGCTATTTATGAAATTGCCTCTCATCGCCTTTAACGGCGGCATTGAAATTTTAACTTCTCGGTCGTTGATAATCTCGGCATCAATGTCGCCGGCGAGCGTGGAAAATCTCATCACATCACTTGCGACGGCTCCGATTCTGCGGGCAAACGCGGCCACGCATCTGGCTCCGTTTCCGCAAAGTTCGGCCTCGCTGCCATCCGGATTGAAAAAACGCATGGCAAAATCGTTGCGCGGACAGTCCACCACGGCGATGACGCCCTCGCAGCCGATACCCGAAGGACGATTGGCGATTGCGCGTATATGTTCTTTTGTTATTGAAATTCCACCGCGCCAATCAAGCATGACAAAATCATTGCCGGCGCCGTGCATCTTGACAAACTTCATTGCCACCACCCTTTCGGCTGAGGCATCTCTTCTGACCCGGTCAAATCGATAAGATCGACAAGAACATTGAATGATTCTTCAAGAACGACATCGTCTTTTCGCGGCCCATTTCTCTTTCGGCGTACATTCTCCTCTTCCTCATCGCCCTCTTCGTCAAGCTCTCTGAGCTCGCGGTCCTGACGCATCATCTTCTTCCTCGCTTCGCGCTCAAGAGGAACCTCTTCTCGCTCGGAGATATCCTTCATTCCCTTAACATTCTCCAAATGCTTCTGATATTTTGGATTCTTTTTCTGACGCGCCTGCGAAAGCTCCCTGAGCGCAGGAACGTGCTGATACATATTCCAGCAAAGAGAATATTCCGCCGGATTTATTTTGCTGAACGGCAAAGCGTACGTCAACTTATCTTCGCCTATATCAAGAGCATCCAAAAGCGAAGAGAGGTGGATATCGGCCTCAACGCCTTCCACCTGGGTAGATCTGCCGTTGATACGATAGAATCTCGCCGTAGTAATCTTTGTAGAGCCGTATTTTTCAGGACCAAGACCGAGAACCGTCTGAACCGTCCCCTTGCCGTGAGTGCGATTGTCTCCAAGCACCACGGCTCTGGCGCAGTCTTTTAAATGACCCGCCACAATCTCCGAAGCTGAAGCCGAAGCGCGATCGGTCAACACCACCATCGGCTTTTTAAAGGCTATGCCCTGCATAGGCGGTATCTGCAAACAGCCGACGCTTCGTATATCACGAATCTGCACCACGGGACCCGACGGAGCGAAAAGCGCAGAAAGAAAAACAGCCTCTCTGAGTGAGCCGCCGCCATTGCCTCTGAAATCAAGAACGAGACCTTCGACTCCCTGGGAATTAAACTCGGCAAGGTATTTCGCCACATCCATCGCCGCGCTGCGGAAGCCCTCCTCGTTAGGGCGCTTATCCATCGTACCGTAGAAACCGGGCAGATATATGTACCCGAGCTTCTTCATGCCGCCAGGACCTTTGACGCACTCGACACGGCCTGTGGCGGCCTGATCTTCAAGTTTAATCTCATCGCGCACAAGTTCAATCATTTTCCGCGTAGTCCCCGCAGGATCGCTTCTCGGAATTATCTCAAGCGTAACGCGAGTGCCCTTCTTGCCGCGAATTTTCTTAATCGACTTTTTCATGGGCTGCCACATGACGTTTTCAAGCTCGCCCTTATCTTGTTTGACGCCTGAAATCTTATCGCCCTCTTTGATCCGTCCGTCGCGATCCATAGGGCCACCCGGCATAATCTCCACAATTTTCAAAGCCCCGTCATCCATCGAGAGAACCGCCCCCACTCCGCAGAGCGTAAGATTCATCTCCATATCGAAATCTTCCTTTGAAGCGGGCGACATATAATCTGTGTGCGGATCGAAAGCGCGGCACACCGCCGAAAGATAATGCTGCAGCACATTCTCTTCGTCAGGCTCCGTCAAAACCGCATAATACTGGCGATATTTTTTTATCAGAGTCTCCTCGGGCGTATCGGGAGTTTTCTGAGCGTCGACTTTCTCGGCCACGTTCGTGGAGACGGACTCCTTCTTCGGTTTTTTGGCGGCCTCCTCCTTATCAAGTTCTTTTGCAATGATGTGCTGAAGAAGTTCATTTTTTATGCGCTTTCGCCAATGCTCCTCGGCCTCGGCGCGCGTCTTGGGCCACGGAGCGTCCTTGCGTTTGATACGATAAACCTCTTCTTTCGAAAAGTCCCACTTTCCGTTGACGAGAAGATTTGTCGCAAACTCAATTCTCTCGCCAAGTCTCTTAACATAAAGATTATAGACATCGTAGCCGAAACTGACATCTTCGCGCGCGAGGGCGTCATCTATCTCGTTCTGGCGCGCCGACAATCCGTCGAGATCGCTCTGCAGAAAGACGGAATGGTCGAAATCGTAGAATGTAACGAGATTTGTCCACGCGCGCTGCGATATTTCATCGTTCATCGGATGCTGCAGAACATGATATCTCGGCAGCATATCCACAAGGCGCTTGGCGATTTTGCCATAATATTTGACGGGCGAAACATCTGCGGACGAAGGCAGCGTCAGAAGAGCCGCCAACAGAAGCAAAACTGAAAATCTGTATTTCACTGATTATTCTCCATTAATCTGATGAGCCTGTCAAGTTCAGGCTGAGGTATTACGATTCTTTGCGTATCAAAGCTTTTTCTCAAATGGCTTGAATTTATTATGACAGCGCCCTGCAGCTCTGCGATCGTCGCGTCGAACGTATCGGAGGCGAAGACGAGAACCGGAGTCACGGCGCCCTTCCAATCGCCGATTTTGGCAAGCTGAGCCTTGACGAGCTGCGCCTCCTTCAACACCTGCGCGAGAGGAGAGCGGGCCGGAAGCTGCCCGTCCAAAAGAATGTGGCCGTCCTCAATGGTGACACGTCCGCGCCAATATTTAGTTTCTATCGCAAAGACGCCCGCAGGCCCGGCGACAACATGATCCACATGAAGAGGACCTGCCAAAAAATCATTGAAGACGTGATATGTCGAGGGCAAATTTTTAAGAATGCCCGAAACTTTCTCTTCGCCGCGCGCTCCCTTAAAAAAACGCTCCACATGACGAAGTCCTTTAAAGAGACTCCAGCTTATGAAACTCAAAGAGCATATCAAAAGAACGCCCCCTACAGCCAGGCTCAAAAAGAACGCCATAGCCAAAGAAAATCCACAGGCGAAAACGCCCAGAAAGAGCGGCCACAACCCAGCCACCATACCCTTTACACGAGCCCACTCGCCCGCTACACCGTGCACCTCAGCCATTTATTTCCTCCGCTATCGTTGCAGCATCGAAGCCGTATTCTTTTTCCAACTCTTCAAGCGTTCCATGACAAATGAATTTATCAGGCCAGCCGAACTTGAGATCTGCACCGATGGCCTCACCGAAGCCGCCCGCCACAGAACCGTTTTCAAGTGATATTATGCGCTTACCCTCGCAGCGCTGTCTAGAAAGCATTTCGCTGTCAAAAGGCTTTATATACCTGGCGTAGACGACTCCGGCGCCAGTCAGAGACGCTATTTTCCGAGCTTTCTCTATTTGATCCCCAAGCGCCCATATCTGAGTTTTCGCATCGGGGTTCATCAGCTGCACGGACAATGCCCGAGGAGAGAACTCTCCTATTTCAGCGTCTGAAGGAACAGCTCCTCTCGGATATCGTATCACCTGCGGATGGTCGGACGAAAGAGCTTCGTCCAACATTGCCTTAAGCTCTTTTTCATCGGCCGGCTGGCTGATGATCATATTTGGCAGACACCTGAGCATTGCGATATCAAATACGCCCTGATGCGTCGCCCCGTCCGCTCCAACGACACCGGCTCTGTCAACGCAGAAAACTACATTGCGCGACGCGATAGCCACATCATGCATCACCTGATCGACGGCGCGCTGAAGGAAAGTCGAATATATCGCCACGACAGGCTTCATTCCCCCCGCCGCCAAACCGGCGGCAAAAGCAACCATATGGCCTTCCGCTATTCCGACATCATAAAAACGCCGTGGAAATTCTCGCGCGAATCGCTCAAGCCCCGTACCGTCCTTCATCCCGGCGACGAGAGCGACAACCCTTTCATCCTTGCGCGCCGCTTGAACTATCGCCTCACCGCAGGCAGAAGACCAATCGCGCACTTTCTCCCGAGGATTTCCGTAAAAAGGTCCCACTCCGTGCCAGGCGGTAGGATCTTTCTCGGCAGGTTCATAACCCTTACCTTTTTTTGTCGTCACATGAACGATAACGCTTCTCTTGTCTTCTTTTGCCACAGTGAAGGCGGATTTGAGAGAAGAAAGATCATGCCCGTCAACGGGCCCTATGTACCTTATTGAAAAACGCTCAAAAAAAGCATTTCCCAAAAACCAGCTTTTTATGCTGCTTTCGATGCGATGGTAAAAGCCTCTAAGCGGCGTAAGCTTCATCTTGTGCCCAGCTGATTCCGCAGCCGCCTTTATGCGGTTATATCTTACGCCCGTAATGAGCTTGGCGAGCATCCTTGAAAGCGAACCGCGCGGTTTCGATATCGACATCTCATTATCGTTAAGAACAATAATCACCTTGCCGCAGGCTGACGCGCAATTATCAAGCGCCTCAAAGCTCGTGCCGTTGGCTATCGCCGCATCGCCTATCACGGCAACAACATTTCTCAACGATTTTCTACTCTCATACGCCGCCGCCATGCCTTCGGCGACGGAAAGCGCAACTCCCGCGTGACCGCACACCGCAGGATCGCATTCGCTCTCAAGAGGCGTGGGGAACGGCGAAAGTCCGCCGAATTTTCGTATCGACGAAAACTGAGAATCTCGGCCAGTCAATATCTTCCAGGCGTACGCCTGATGACCGACATCCCAAATGACCGCGTCCTCTTTCGGATCAAAAACCTCCGCTAACGCCATGGCTATTTCAACGGCCCCCAAAGACGAGGCGAGATGACCGCCGTTATTGCCGACGACCTCTATGATTTTTCTTCGTATATCAGCGGCTGTCATTTCTTTTTCAGTATCAAAAGCGTTGTTGCGTTCTGACCGAAATTTTCCTCTTTAGAAACAAGCTTGTAATTCTCTTTCAATAACCCCCAATACTCCATCTGCTTTTCTACGCTGCGCTCTTTGCATTCAGGCGGCTCTATGGCAAATGTGTAACCGCTTAAAGCGGCGATATTGCACTGCGATGATAAAAGGATGTTTTTCCACTGCTCGTCGGAAAGAATCGAAAACGGGCCCATCTCAAGGCCTCTCGGAACCATCCGGCCCGTTTCTATGGCGATATAAAGATCTTGGGTAAGAAGAGTCTTTCCGCCAGGATCAAGAGCCTCGATTTCTTTGGAGATTTCTCTTAACTGCAAAACCTCGGGCTTTTCTTTTTTGATCGTCCAAAATCTGTCCTGACCGTTCGTCATCCATTTCTCAATAAGGGGAGAACCGAAAGATGTGGCGAAAGAAAGCCCTAAAACAGCCAAGATCGCCACCTTTTCTCGGATTTCGCCGCGATCTACCGCAACCGAGAATTTAACGGATGCATATATCGCGAAAAGAGCCATAAGCGGCACCTGATAATCTTCATATGGAAAAGGAGCCGCGAGCTGAGCGAGAAAAACGGCCAACGGCGAGAGAAAAAGCACTTTTCCGAAAGGTCTATCTTTCGTAATAAAACCGCCGCAAGCGAACGCAAGACCAAGAACAATGAACAAAGGCGTATACCACCTGACAAGACGGGAAACAGAGCCGATCACCCAAACCAAGTCAAAACCGCCGCGCTGAGCGTGATACCGCTGGGCGGCTATAAGGCCCTCACGAGAAAGAGGATCTAATATAAAAGACCCGTATATGAGAAAGAGCGCGATAAAACCGCCCAAGGAAAACGCAATCAGATTTCGCCACTCCCGCGCAAAAAGGAACCACAGCCACACAACTGCCATGACCAAGATGGTGCTTATTCTGGTTCCCGCCGACAAAGAAAAAGCGACTGCCGCAAAAAACGCGAACATCTCAGGCTTAAGTTTCGAAATAAGCGCAGGAGGACGAACAATGAAACTTAAAAAATAGAACCCAAGAATTATAAAAAGAGATGTAAGGGCATACGTCTTAGGAATAGTCAGAAAATAGACATGATAGAGATTACATCCCAATAGAAGAAGCGTCATCACCCCTGAAAGCGAAGCCATTCTCTTGGGCGCAAGCCTGGAAGCCATCTGCGCGGCAAGAACAATACCGCAAAATCCGAAAACAAGAGTAAGGAAACGCGCTCCGACAACTCCCCATAGCGACCATACCCAATCGAATGCCGAATATACAATGGGCATAACGGGACCTTGGGTAAAGGCGAAATCCCGGTACGGCACAAAGCCGTGGGCGACCATTCTAGATGCATAAATATACCAACCCTCATCCTGATTCAACGCGCCAAGCCATACGCTGGATAACGCAAGAAAGCAGGATGCGGCTATCGAGAGCAATACATAGAACCTCATTTTCATTCACCCGCCTCCAATGACGGGTTAACGTCAAGGCTCATAGCCTCTTGCCCGCTGCGATTTCGCCTGTAATACGCCAAAGCGGCTATCATCGCCGCATTATCACCACAATATTTAGGCAGCGCCGTAAGAAGCTTGACGTTGGCGCGATCGGCGACGCGCTGAAGAGAATCGCGAAGACGTGAATTGAGCGAAACACCGCCTCCCACTATCAATGACCGATAATCGCGCTTTTTAAGCGCCCGTGCCGTCCGATCGCAAAGAGCTTCGATAATGGCTTCTTGATAACTCGTTACAATGCGCGGAATCTCACCGTCGTCAGACAGTTTTTTAGCTCCGCCCGATTGCTGGACATATCTTAAAAGCGCCGTCTTAAGACCGGAAAACGATACACAGAGATCTGCCGAAAGCCCAGATAAAGAGCTTACGCCTTCGCGTGCGCGCCCTTTAGGGAAAGAAATAAGATCAGAGCGTTTGTAATCAGGACGAGCAAGATATTCCTTTGCGATTTTATCGATTTTAGGCCCGCCGGGATATCCCAGATCGAGAAGTTTCGCCGCTTTATCAAACGCTTCCCCGGCCGCATCATCCAAAGTCTGGCCGATGATATGATACTGCGTGTATCTCGGCATGTCAATCCATGTCGTATGCCCTCCGCTGACAGCCAGAGCCAACGCTGGCATGGCTTCTTCGGGCAAAAGAGACGAATCGAGAAACGGCGTGTGCAAATGAGCCTCTATGTGATTTACGGCAATCAGTTCTACGCCAAGTGCTTTCGCCAACCCCTTGGCGGCATTAAGCCCTACGATAAGCGCCGGTGAAAGACCCGGCCCCCAGGTTACGGCCACAGCATCTATCTTGTCGACTATGGCCTCTTTTATAACCTCACCTATTTTTTCAACATGGGCACGAGAGGCTATTTCCGGAACAACGCCTCCATACTTAACATGAAGCGGTATCTGCGAAAACACCACATTCGATAAAACCTGATGACCGTCGCGCACCAATGCTGCGGCCGTTTCATCACAACTCGTCTCTATGCCAAGAATATTCATCAGCCGCGAATAACGCCGTCACCGGTTATGGTGTACTTGTAAGTGGTAAGTTCCTCTAAGCCCATGGGGCCGCGGGCGTGAAGCTTATCGGTAGAAATGCCAATCTCAGCGCCCATACCAAACTCGGCGCCGTCCGTAAAACGCGTCGAAACATTGTGATATACCGCCGCCGAATCGACATCGCGCAAAAACTTTGACGCTCTTTCATCGTCATTCGTGATAATGCAGTCCGAATGATGCGAGCCGTAGAGGTTTATATGAGAAATCGCCTCGTCAACGCCGTTTACCACGCCGACATTAAGCTCAAGGTCAAGAAACTCGGCTTCCCAGTTCTGGGATTCTTCATGGAGTTTAACGCCTTTATCGGCCGCCCAGGCTCTGACCATAGGCAAAAACATGGGAGCTAGATCCTTCTGCACCAGCAGACATTCGGCCGCATTGCATACGCTCGGGCGCTGGGTTTTGGCGTTGTCGAGAATTGAAAGAGCCATCGCCATATCAGCCTTGTCGTCAACGTATATGTGGCAGACGCCTTTATAATGTTTTAAAACAGGGATAAGCGCCGCTTCGCACATCGCCTTGATAAGACGCTCCCCTCCACGCGGAATGGCAACGTCAATAAGGCCTACCGAGCGCACCAGCTCGGTGACGGCGGCATGATCAAGACTTTCGACAAGCTGAACCGCGTCAAGCGCGACGCCAACCTGATCTAAGGCCGCGCGCACACTTGCGGCGAGAGCCTTGTTTGATTCTATGGCCTCCTTGCCGCCTCTTAAGATAATGGCATTGCCCGTCTTAAGGCAAAGAGAGGCCGTATCGACAAAAACATTCGGGCGCGATTCAAAAACAACAGCAATAACACCGAACGGCACGCGCTTCTTTTTTATGGATATCTGGCTTGGTCTTTCGCGCGTCCAGATTGTTTCGCCGACGGGATCGGGGAGCGATGCCACAAATCTAACACCCGCAACCATCGAAACGAATCGATCTTCGCTGAGAATAAGTCTATCAACCAAATGCGGCTGAAGACCGGCGGCTTTGGCTGAAGCGACATCTCGCTTGTTCGCCTCGCGTATGAGATCAGCATCTTTTTCAAGCCTATCTGCAATAGATAGAAGAGCCTTGTCCTTTTTTTCCGTCGACAACGCCGCGACGGAAGAAGACGCTGCACGAGCGCGTAGCGCCATTTCATGAATCATTGTAGAAATATCCATCCTACCCCCTCTTATTTCGCCTTCATTTGCAACCACGACTCGATAAACGGCTGTATGCGCCCATCCATAACGGCATTTACATCGCTCGTTTCACATTCAGTTCTCAAATCTTTTACCATCGTGTACGGACAGAACACGTAGGAGCGGATCTGACTGCCCCAGCCATTCTCGCTCTTAGCCCCGTAGAAGCGATCCATCTCGGCCTTCTTCTGGTCTTCGTAATATTCGTAAAGCTGAGCGCGAAGCATATTCATCGCCTTCTCTTTATTCATATGCTGAGAGCGCTCTTTCTGACACGCAACGACTATCCCTGTGGGCAAATGCGTAAGTCGCACGGCAGAATCGGTCTTGTTGACATGCTGGCCGCCGGCGCCACCCGCTCGATACGTATCGATTCTCAGATCTTCATCTTTAATTTCAACTTCGATATCGTCATTGATTTCCGCGACGGTTTCCATCGACGCGAATGAAGTCTGACGGCGTTTATTGGCGTCAAATGGCGAAATTCTCACAAGACGGTGGATGCCGCGCTCGGCTTTAAGCATTCCAAAAGCGTAGTTGCCCTCGACCCTGAAATATACATCCTTAAGCCCCGCCTCTTCACCGGGCTGGCAGTCATATTCTTCAACCTTCCAGCCCTGATCTTCGGCATAGCGCTTATACATGCGGTAAAGCATCTGAACCCAATCGCAAGCCTCTGTGCCGCCTTGACCCGCATGGAGTTTCACAAAGACGTTGCATTGGTCAAACTTTCCGCCCAAAAGCGACTGCAGACGGAGTTTTGCAAAATAATCGTCGGCCTTGACGCATTCTGAAATCGTATCGGCAAGCGCCGCCTGCTGGCTGGAGCCTTCTTCAAGTTCCGCAAGCTCAAGCATTACGCGAGCATCTTCTATAGTCTTTAAAAGCTGATCGTAAGGCTGAACATAGGCGCGCTCGGCGTTAGTTGCAGCGATCACCTCACGCGCCTTGGTCTGATCATTCCAAAAATCGCCGCTGGCCTGCTGTTCCTCCAACAAAGCCAACGCCTTGCGCCTTTCGTCAATGCGTATATATTCAGCCATTTCACCGGCTTTTTCATCAAGATCATTGATGCGCTGACGCACCTCCTCGACCTCAATCAAAGATTCTTTTTTTTCTTCTGCCATAACGATAGTAAATTATACCAAAAACAGGCGCTAATTTGGAATCCCCCACGCACTCCCCTTGATGGTGAAACAAAAAGATGATATACTTCAAAAAAATTTATCTGCCATGGTGTAAGTAAAATTTTTCTGCCATTTACAAACAGTAAACGCTATTACCTTTAAGGTTCTCCCAAAGAGAAAATTATGCACGATATAAAGATAACAAATGCCCGCACCCACAATCTCAAAGGAATAAACGTTTCTATTCCGAGAAACTCGCTTACTGTAATTACAGGTCTTTCCGGCAGCGGCAAGTCGTCTCTCGCTTTCGATACTCTTTACGCTGAAGGACAACGCCGATATGTCGAATCTCTAAGCGCTTACGCACGGCAATTTCTTGACAGACTCCAAAAACCGGCCGTCGACAAAATCGAAGGTCTTTCACCTGCCATCTCCATCGAGCAGCACACATCCGCAGGCAACCCACGCTCCATCGTCGCCACAGTAACAGAAATCCACGATTACCTCAGGCTTTTATACGGAAATTCCGCTACCGCCCACTGTCCCCAATGCGGCAAACCGGTCACTCGCCAAAACGCCGAACAGATAGTCGACGAAATTCTTTCCATGCGCGATGGCCGCAAAGGCAAAACCCTCATTTTCGCACCCGTCATCAAAGGTAAAAAAGGTCGTCACGATGACACGCTTGCTTCGCTCAGACGCAACGGCTTCGTAAGAGCGCGAATCGACGGAACGATATACAACCTCGACGAGATACCTGAACTAGACAAGAAAAAAGCCCATAACATAGATGTTGTGATCGACAGGCTAATAATTCCGTGCGAACGCACGCGCCTTACCGACTCCGTTGAGCTGGCACTGAAGACTGGCGCCGGAATCCTTGAAGCTGAAATCGACGGCTTAAGCGTCGTATACTCAGAATTAAACGCCTGCACCGAATGTGGAATTTCATTCGACGAACTGAAGCCGCGCTCATTTTCATTCAACTCTCCTTTCGGAGCCTGCCCCACATGCTCGGGACTTGGACAGCTTTATTATTTTGACGAAGAGCTCGTCGTTCCCGACAAATCGCTGGCTCTGTTTGAATGCATCCATCCTTGGAGACGCGCCGGACACAACGCAATAATGTACTATAACGCCCTTTTGGAGCAAATCGCCAAACAATACAAGGTGAAACTCTCTACACCCTACGAAAAACTCCCTTCGGCGTTTCGCAAAGGCCTTATGCACGGCTTTAAAGACGACCTTGTTTTGCCGTGGCGCAGCGTAGACAAGCCCTTTGAAGGCGTTTTGGCGACACTTGAGCGCCGTCTTGAAGAAGCCGACGATGATGAAGCGCGCGCAAAGCTTGAAGCTTACAGAAACTTCCGCACATGCCCTGACTGCAAAGGTCATAGACTAAGGCCTGAGTCACGTGCCGCAAAAGTCGCGGGGAAGTCAATCGTTGAAGTCATGTCCATGCCCGTAAACAGATCTTCGGCTTTCTTTAGCGATCTCTGCCAAAAGTCAACCACGACAGGCCCTATGAAAGAGGTTTTGAAGGAAATTGTAAGACGCCTTGATTTTCTGGTGGATGTGGGGCTTGGCTACCTTACACTCGATAGACCCTCCGGCTCGCTTTCAGGCGGCGAAATGCAACGCATACGTTTAGCTACGCAAATCGGCTCCGGCCTTACAGGCGTACTTTACGTATTGGACGAGCCGACCATCGGCCTTCACCCCTCCGACAACGAAAAGCTGATTGGAACGCTAAAAAGCCTAAGAGACCGAGGCAATACTGTCGTTGTCGTAGAACACGACGAGGAGATGATGCGAACGGCCGACCACATAATCGATTTGGGTCCTGGCGCCGGGCGCAACGGCGGTCAAATAGTTTATGAAGGTCCGTTCGACGGTCTTGTTAAATCAAAATCACTTACGGCAGATTACCTGACGGGACTTAAGTCGATTCAAACGTTTAAAAATTCCCCCTCCACAAAATTCGAACATAACCTGACGATACATGGGGCGAGCGAACACAATCTGAAAAACATCACCGTTAAAATCCCCGTGGGGTCATTTACGGTTGTAAGCGGCGTATCAGGGTCCGGCAAATCAACTCTTGTCGAAGAAACGCTTAAGCCGGCCATGATGAAACATTTTTACGGATCAAAAAACCCTGTCGGAAAACACCGTAAAATCACAGGGTTTGAGCATTTTGATAAAATCATAGAGATCGACCAATCCCCAATCGGCCGCACACCTCGTTCAAACCCGGCCACATACGTCGGCTTTTTCTCTGAAATCAGAGAACTTTTTTCGAAGACCGAAGCGGCAAAATCCCGCGGATATACGCCAGGGAGATTTTCATTCAACATTAAGGGAGGACGCTGCGAAAATTGCGCGGGCGACGGAGTAAAAAAACTCGAAATGAGTTTTCTTCCCGACGCATACGTCAAATGCGATCAATGCAACGGCCGCAGATTCAACGCTGAAACGCTTGAAGTCACTTACGCCGGGAAATCCATCGCCGATGTTCTTGAAATGACCGTAAGCGAGGCGGGGTCGTTCTTTGAAAAAGTGCCGACGCTTGCGCGCAAGCTCAGAACGCTTGAAGATGTGGGGCTTGGATATTTAACCATCGGGCAGAGCTCCACGACTCTTTCCGGAGGAGAAGCGCAGCGCATTAAGCTAGCAACGGAACTATCCAAACGCTCCACGGGAAAAACGCTTTACCTTCTTGATGAACCCACAACAGGCTTGCACTTTGACGACATCGCAAAGCTTATGAAACTGCTTATCGGTCTTAGAGACCAAGGCAATACTGTCGTGGTGATAGAGCACAACATCGATGTCATCAAATCCGCCGACTGGATAATTGATCTCGGGCCTGAAGGCGGCGAGTCGGGAGGCAATCTCATCGTTCAGGGGTCACCGCAAACCGTAAAGGAATGCAAGTCTTCAATCACCGGGCGCTATTTGTAAGAACAAGCGTAGCGTTGCTGCCGCCGAAGGCGAAAGAATTGGAAAGCGCGCTTTTAAGCGGGGTTTTATCTCCGACTTTTGGGATGTAAAAAGGCGCGATGTTAATATCCACCGTTCCTGAACAGTGCGGCGGCATCGCGTGCGCCCGCTTTAATGCGATCCAGCATATTGCAGCTTCTATCGCACCGGCGGCCCCTAAGCAGTGACCAGTAAGAGGCTTTGTCGAAGAACATGAGATTTTCTCGCCGAATACCCTCAACACCGCTTGCGACTCCATAGAATCGTTGTATGTGGTGCCAGTGCCGTGAAGATTTACGTAATCTATATCCTCGGGGACAAGTCCAGCATCGGCAATCGCCTGGCGCATCGACGCCTCTGCGCCGCGACCTTCAGGATCTGGCGCCGTAAGATGATGCGCGTCAGAACTTTCGCCTACTCCTGAAAGAAATACGCCCTCTTCACCGTCTTCGGCTTTTCTCATAATAAAAAGCGCCGCGCCTTCACCAAGATTGATCCCATCACGATCGGCATCAAGGGGGCGCGACAATGTCGAGGAAAGCGCCTCAAGCGAATGAAAGCCCTCCACGACCGTGCGCGTGTAAGCGTCAGCCCCGCCTACGACAACGGCATCGCAAATATCGTCGGCCAAAAGCCTGCGAGCCGATTCAAAAACCTTTGCACTTGATGAGCAGGCCGTGGAAACAGCCCAGACCGGTCCAGAGAGAGAATACTTGTCCATCAAACGCCGCGCCGGATAGGCCATATCGATTTTGTCGGGATTATCGGTGAATTCTTCCATCGTAGAATTGCTCGTACCGATCACGGCGCCAATCCGCACGGATGGATTACTCCTGCGCATCTCATCTATGGTTCCTTGCAGTTGGCTCATGGCCTCATCGACAAGTGCGGCAATTCTCGTCGGAGACGACTCAAAACATGATTGGTCAAGAGGCGCAAAACCGAACACTGTCTTATCACCGCCAGAAAGAGGATAAAGATCCTTCATCCCTGACGTATCGCCGCAGTACAAAGATTTTTCGGTTTTCTCTACACCAATACCAAGGGCGGAGACGATTCCCAAATGAGTCAATAAATATCTGTCTTTCATAATCAAGCCTCTGTTTCCCACTTAAACCATTGTTTATCGTACGCATGCGTCACTTCTTCCAAAACTGAAGCATAGGCACGTGTCATTGAAGAAGTATCATCATTCGGCAGCCTGCGGATGATAGCGCGATATCTACAACCGCCAATCGCTACGCACGCAACAAAATAAACATTGTGCCCCAAGGCACGCGCAAACCTGAAAGATCCTTCCGGCAATTCGATTTCACCTGAACCAAAAGGAACCTTCTGCATACGACCGAAACCACGATCGCCGGCCATAACAAGACATTGGCCCGAATCAAGCATATCGCCGGCCTCAAATACCGTGTGTGGGCCAAACGAAGAAATCGGATGAATAACCACTTTTGAGCGGTTAGCGTGGCGAAGATAAAAAGAATTGAATACGGAGGTGCGGCTAAACTCCATCCATGCGTGAAATACGGCGTTGCACTCCCCAAGCGCCGCCAACACCTCTATCGTGCCGCAATGCGAAGAAAGCACGAAGACCCCCTTCCCCGAGGCAACATCATTCAAAAAATCATCTGCGTCTTTTGAGCCGTCGGTCTCTACCGAAGGCAAACTCCGCCCGCCCGCCATGACAACGAGCTTATCCGCCAGCGAACGGGTAAAAGCGACGATCTTCAGCGGCGATGGGGAAGCGCGCCGCACGGCTGAAGAAGTAAGCCACAAAACAAAACCGACGGCACCAGCGGCGAAATGAAGCGCCCTAAGCCCAAATATGCGATATGCGACATACAAAAGCTCCAGCCCGATGGGGGAGGCGCCGTGTTCCGTTTTGCTGCGGTCTTTCGGCGCGGTAGATACGGCACAAAGAAACGCCGCGGGAAGTCCGATTAGAAGAACAAACCCGAACGCGTTTACTACGGGGAATGAAACGAACGCCAGCGCGCCAAATCCGGCGACGCTTGTTAAAAGCGACGATAACGCGGGCTTCAACGCTTTTCTGCCCTCGCTGTGGATAAAGACCGTATAATCAACACCCATACCGATCAAAAGAAACGAAGCTAAAAGATGAAAAAGATTAACACTCTCGCCTGAAAGTCCGAGCACTCCGACAACAAACAAAAAAGAGATCAAGGAAGGTAGAATCGTCACAAACGCGCGAGACCTCATAAAAACAAGAAGAGCCGCCGACATAAAGAAAAACGAAACGAAAAGTCGCTTTCGTGTCTCGACAGACAAGAGCGAAAGAATATCCTGAAGCATCTCTCTTGGCTGACAAAACTTTACCCCCTCAGGCATACAAGCGCGAGGCTTAGGCGCGGACGGAACAACAAGAAAATTTTTATACACGAATGACGATGCGGATGACGGAATATCCTTCCAATGCCAAGGCTGCGGCCTGGGCGGAGAAGAAAGAGATTTTAAGCCCAAAAGGTCCGCCTGTTTAGAAGCGTGCTCTTGATAAAGTTTAAGGATGTTTTCCCAATTTTTCCGCCTCTCATTCAGCGACGGCATAAATCTTGAAAGAGACGGCACTTTACCGGAAAGCCCCAAAGACTCCTCGCGCTCCAAAAGCTCCTCCAAATCATCGCTCTCGCCGATGACGATAAAGCCTTTAGACGCATCGGAAAGAGAACTGAGCTCGGAAAAAATCCGCTCCGTTTCGGCGAGTTCTTTTTCGGGGCGGTAAACCGCAGATGCCGGCGTTTCGAAGCGAACCTTGAAAAGACCCAAAAGACCAATCAAAACGAGAAAAGAAAAAACGACGCCGCAATACCTGAAACTTATCGCCTGCGAAGAGAGAGCCTTTTGCCCGTCCGTCGACAACGGATAGGCCGCAAGCACATAAACAAGCGCCCCGACAAGTCCAAAGGCAAGAAAAACCGAGGACTGCCGCAAAATCTCAAGCGATGAAAACGCAAGCGGCAATAGACTTATTTCTGTAGTAACGAACGAAATAAGCAGATTGCGCACCGTCTTGCGCCGTGAATCATGCGGTTGCAGAAGCCAATGAAACGAATAATCTATAACAAGTCCTAAAACCGTAGTGCCAAAAACGAATGTCATCATGTGAACGGAATCGAAGAGTGCCGTAAGAGCAATGGCTCCAGAAAGCGCCGAAACGCACAACGATGAAGCGAGAAGCACAATCCAGCGCAAAGATCGGAAAACCAACAGGGACAGCAGCGCTATAAACACGAGTGAAAACCATGTGAGAGAGGCGATTTCTTTTTTGCACCTCCCGGCGGCGAAAGCGGTATGAAGCGCAGCTCCGCAAAACTGAACATCCACATCGCCGCTTAATACAGCAGCACGCGACGCGCCAAGTTTTTCGTTGAATGCAATCAGCGCATCGGCATCGTTCGCTACGGAATCTTCAAGTTCCAAAAGAATGAGTATATAAAATCGACCTTCACGCTCTGCCGTCAAAACTCCGTCTGAAGGCGTCCAGCTCGAAAAAGAGAAAGGCTGAGATGTAATGAATTTCTCCAACAGGCAAAAAGGATCTTCCTGCGGCGAAAAAAACGGCGCGACGGGAGAGGAATAATACCTTCTCGCAGCGGCGCGGGCGATACGACGGCGCCCCTCAGGAGTTTCCAAAAGTTTCGCGTCTCCATCCGAAAGAAGACCTGAACCGTTTTTTCTGCAGGCGTCAATAAATTCTCCGAACACATTCGCATCAAAGCGATATTTTATCGAGGCGCATTCATTTGACGGGATTTTTGAAAAAAATCTGTCGGCGGCAACTTTGGCCATTGCGGCATTCGTTGAAGAAACCATAATGGGCACAACATTTGAAGAATGCCTGCGAACAGCCTCAGGAACAGCTTCAGAGGCCTTACCTACAAGATCATAGAGTGACGTTTTGATCTCTACATGATGAACAGAAATTATGGCAGCCAAAGAAGCCGCCAAAAGCGCCGGAAGCGCAAGCGCCCAAAAAAGACGCTTATTTCTCACGGACAATCTCCTTGAAATGAATTGTCGTCTTAGATACGCGCGAGGCTAAAAAAACGGCCGACGAAAGCCTATCCGACCCCTCAAGAACAATCGAATCGAAAAGACGTCTCATAGCCTGAATACGCGGGGACATAAGTATACTCCAGCGCCCGTCCTGAGACATTCTTACCTCGCAGTCGAAAACTTCCTTGAACGTATCGCCCTTGCCACTGAGAAAATCATCGGCCAGCGAACATATCCTGGCGTAATGGGGCAGTTCAGAAAGCTTTTTTACGCGCGTACCTTCTTCATCGCAGAAAACCATCTTGTTTGTTGTCATCGATACAGACGACTCAAACGGATAAAGAACCTTCCAGTCGATACCCTTGCCGGCAACGCAGTCGACCACTCCCGTAGAAACGAAAACGCGGCCGGTATCTGCAATGCTGCGTTGCATCGTCCACTCAGCACTTGACGAAAGCGCTCTTTGAAGAGCTTTAAGACACGGCTGAGGGATGACCGAAGCAAAAGAGGAACGAATGAGCGCGAAAAACGCCAATATAAGCACTGCGCGTTTCATAAAGAGGAAGTCCTTTCTATAAGGCCGGAACTGCAAAGACCCGTAGGCACGCTCATTGAAAACGAGAAAGCCCCCTCGCCCTTTCTCGCAACACTGAGCACCACTTCCTTTGACGGCAAAACGATCTTTTGAAATTTCAATCTGCGATATGTCGCTGTCTGCGGGAAATCATGAAATACCTGAGAAGCGAAATACCTTATGAAAAATAATTGTGCAACTCCAGGCAGAATAGGAAACTCAGGGAAATGCCCGTTAAAGCATTCCGCGTCAGGCGGAAAAACAATCTTCGCCCCAAGTTCTCTATCGTTCGCTTTCCATAAAGAGACCGCCGGCTCTTGACACCAAGCATCTAAAATCGCTCGGGCGGCAGCAGCTGTCGTCTTGCCCTGCTCGTTAACGGGAATTTCTCGCACATAACGAATTCTTCTCGGAAAGCGAGACGCGCCCAGAACACCTAAAAGATCTTTTCTCAGCCGCGATGACACCATGGCGTATGTTCCCGACAAAAGAGTGTCAATCCCCTCTTGAGAAAGCACAATCAAAGCGCCAATGCGAGGGACGTTGTCGGATGTCGTCTCAACGCGCACACGACTGACAAATGGGTGCGCGGAAAAAGCCCTTTCAACTTCTGTCAAAGAAACATAGCTTTCAAGAATTTTTACAAGCCGGTCGGCCCGACCTCGCAACATAAAAGTCCGCGGAGAAAGTATTTCGACAATATCTCCCATTACATAAGTTCTCTCCATCGCAAACGGCGAATCAACCACAAGTCTGGAATCTGGAGAAAGCGAAATTGAAACCTGATCAACAACTTGCCAGTGAGAGAACTCAGTTTGGCGTCGAAACGCGACCGTTCCCGTTTCTGTGCTGCCAAAAATCTCCGTCGGGGTGCACCCTACGGTCTTGGCGACATTTAGCGACGTCTCTTCTCTCAAAAGACTGCCTGAGGTTATTATCGCGGAAAAAGCCCCCTTAAGAAGATGGAAATCGCTATGGGAAAGCGCCTTTTCAAGAAATGACGGCGTCGTCACGAAAAGTATTTTTCCGTACTTTAACCGAGCCGCCATAAGATCTTCAACCGAGAGCACTATAGAATCGTCGACCTTGCATCGCGCTATGGCAGGCGCACGCACACACCACAGCGCTCCGTACATATGCTGCGGCCTTACGGAAGAAACAACCGTATTTTCCGGATTCCAGATTTCAGGAAACGACTTAACGAGATTAGCGGCGTCGGCCGTCAATGACTCTTCGGTGCGGATGATAGTTTTTGCATCCCCCGTCGAGCCAGATGTATTAAAGAGAACTTCACCCATGACGAACCCTCCTACGAACAATCCACTCGCCCGCGAACAGAAGAGCCATCATCACATACGAGAGAAATCCATTGTAAAACGCCCATATTTCATGCGAAGCAAAAGCCGTCGCCACGGTAAAAGCGAGATGAATAGTCAAAAACACGGTCCACACCTTCGTTACTGTCCTGCAATACGAAACGCCTTTCTCGTCAAGCTCTTCACCCATCTTGCGAGCGATGCGCTCGACCACGGGAGTGCGAAAGAGAGAAATAGCGAAAACGGACAGAGCCACGCCGACCATTACGGCCGGATAAAGGCGAAGCCATATATTGCCTTTAAGTAGATATATAAGCCAAACGATAACCGGCACCAGAACAATGCGCAGAAATGCCATCGGTCTCAAGCCTAAGAAAATAATTACTTTGACTGTTCGGCAAGAAGGCGTTCAATAACGCTTACTACATCTCCTAAAGTGCGGATAGACTTAAAGTCGTCTGTATTTACCTTAATGTCTGTCTGCTGCTGCAAACGAACGACAAGATCCACCGCATCAATGCTGTCAAGGTCCAAATCCTCATAAAGACGGGCTTCAGGCGTCACTTTTTCGCTGTCACATTCAAATTCGTCGATAAGAACCGCCGAAATTTCTTTCAATATCTCTTCTTTTGTCTTCATACTTCACCCTTCGATTGCAATGTTCGCATTAGCCGCGATAAAAGAAGCCAAAGTCGAAATCGATCGGAAATGTTCACGATTCTCTTCCGAATTGGCTTTGAATTTTACCTGGTATTTTTTTCTCAATGCCGCCCCAATTTCCAAGGCATCTATGCTGTCAAGCCCAACGCCATCTCCGAAAAGTTGCTGATCAGATGGCAAATCATCGGCTGTTAAACCATCAACTTCTACAGACGAAAGGATAACCTGGCGGATTTCTTCTTCTAATTCTTCTCTTTTCATTCCAATATTATACCATAATATAGCTGCGCAGGTGTAAATACTATGGGCGCGATTTTATTTCGTTGGTTCATTTTATATGGTGTCGCGTCAGGATGTGTCCGGAGCTCCTCCTCGGTCTCGACTAGCTGCAGCGAAACAACGGTTTGACCGGGCCGTCGGGACCTTTAGGCGCGCCCTTCAGCAAATATAAAAAATTCATCTTTTTTCAACGAAATAAAATCGCAATATATTACCAACACCCCTCTGACCTTTCATTCTCCATTTGCCGCGCTATTTACATGAGTCCGGCACTATTTTCCGAGCAATCTCCACAAATACCGGCAAAGCGACACGACCTGCTAAATAATCTGGACTCGGCTTACCGAAACCGATCACCACCACCCATTTCGGGCTCTCAGCAGGAAAAAATCCCGCAGCGGCAACATTGCAGTCCGTCTCTAAATACTCTCCGTTGATGGGAATCCTCGTTTCTGAAACCGTTCCCGCGATATCAAGCCCTTCCAAGTCGACCGAAAACTCCTTTCCAGCGGTGATCATCGCATCCTTCATCATTGAAGTGACCGTTTTAGATGTCTGTTCCGAAACGATCTGCACAGCCGGCGCCTTCGGTTCAAAAACCGAAACGACACCGTTCGTCGAAACGGTCTTCACGACAAGATGCGGAGCAACTGTTTTTCCGCCGTTTGCGAGCGTTGCATAGGCGTTTGCGATCTGAAGGGCCGTCACGGCCAGCCCGCGCCCGAGACCAAGACGGGTAAGCGTAACGGTATCATATCTGTTCGACGCCCAGACAATTCCCGCCTCTTCACCATAGATGGTTCCGCCGCCTACTTTGCGTCCGAATCCCAAACGTAAGATATTTTCGATATTCCTATCCTTCCACATCATATGGCCGACCTTGCCGGCCCCGATCTCCGTGCGCATCGCAAGCGCTTTTGCTACCGACAGAACTCCCGTCGCACCAGGAATATCATGCAATTTCGTGCCGTTATACTCCCAAACGCCGTTGCCGTGATCAATTCCCGTATCCGGCGTTACAAGTCCTTTATCCAAGGCCATTGCGTACGTAAGCGGTTTCATAAGACCACCGGGCTCCAAGTTCATCATCGCCGCATTGTTTCTGAAATAATCCGCACCGTCCTTGATGT
>CAJGDE010000019.1 GCA_904502135.1 Kiritimatiellia bacterium | reverse complement strand
GTATGTTCGAAAATAAGGTTTCTGCGACGCGACGAACTCGACCAGGGTGACAAGGGCGGCGGAGATCGCGGCCGTCAGCCGAGCGGACTGATGCTTAGGCGAGGCGGATTGGGCAGGACCGCGACCCGAAGACGTACTCGTGTACGTCGAGCGGTCGCAAGGACGCGCAAATCGCCCATATCAAAAGGCGAGTACCGTTGGGCGAAAAAACGCCGCACGTTGACAAGGCAGGAAAGGAAGGATGGAAAACACAAGGAATACTCTACAGCAGTTGCACAGGCGACTAACCGCAAACCGCTCGCCTATGGACAATATCGGTTTGTGGGTGTCTAATGTTGATGAAACTTAAAAAAGGTTTAACAATGATAACTAATAAAAACTGTCGTTTTTCCAGGGGGGGGGGGTAATTATCTTTGCCTTCTTATCGCAGCATTGATTTCATTTGGCGCAGTTGCCGCATGGGCGCAAGAGCCTGTACCAGTTGAAGATCATTCGACGATTACGACGTATGAGGATGAGAATATTTCATCCTCGGACCTTTCTTTAAGGCGTCTAAATGTCAATGGTAATAGCGTTTATATTTTCACCAACGCTGCATCCGCGCAAGTGGTGAAAGCGAAGCGAGGCATCGTCCTCGTCGATTGCCTTCTGGTCGGCGGCGGCGGAGGAGGAGGCTGTAGCCGCGCCGGTGGCGGCGGAGGCGGCGGTGTCACCAACGTGACGGATATTGTCGGCGCGTACATTGACAGGGACGATACCTTCACGCTTGCCGTCGGCGCTGGCGGAGCGGGCTGCACGTCGATAACCTCAAAGGGTAGCAACGGCGGTGCGTCGTCGCTTGATTTCGGCTTGTTCTCTGCTTCTGTGGCCGGTGGTGGCGGCGGCGGAAGCTGGAACAGCACCGGTGGCGCAGCTGGCGCCTCTGGCGGCGGCGGCGCCCAGAACGGTGCCGGTGGCGCGGGCATCGATGGGATGGGCTTTGCTGGCGCGAATGGCGGCGGCAGCAACAGCGCGGCTTCCGGCGGCGGCGGCGGCGCGGGCCACGTCGGCTACGCGGCGGACACAACTTCGAAAATAGCTGGCAATGGCGGCGAAGGCATTGCCAGCAGCATCACCGGTACCGAGGTCTATTACGGCGGCGGCGGTGGTGGCGGCGGCGGCGCGAAGGGATTGTGGCATGGCTATGTTTATGATCCCGGTCTCGGCGGCCTTGGCGGCGGTGGTGATGGCGGCTATGATTCCCAAGGTGTTAATGGTATTGACGGCTTAGGTGGCGGCGGTGGTGGCGGTGGCGCCAGCGGTTCCGGGGTTACCGTCAAAGACATGGCCGGCGGCAACGGCGGCTCGGGAATTGCGGTTCTTGTCTTGAGACCGCTTGCTTATGAGATTGTTCCGATTCCCGATCAGGTCCATGAATCTTTTGAGCCGTGCCGTCCAGAGTTTGTTGTGTCAAACCGACTGACCGGAGTCACCTGGAGAGTAGGAGGAGATATTGTAAGCGAGTACTTTGACGTTGAATACGAGAACAACATCGGCGTTGGCACGGCAAAGGTGATTATAACTGGCAAGGGCGCATGCGCCGAGGCGAATTACGTCAGGTATTTCAATATTACGGCGACGAAGTATGAGGACGCGAACATCTCCACAACCGACCTCACGGCAAGGCGACTGATTGTCGACGGCAAGAGCGTATATGTGTTCACCAACGCCGCCGTGGCGCAGGTGGTGACGGCGAAGCGCGGCATCAACCTGACCGACTTCTTGGTTGTCGGCGGTGGTGGCGGCGGTGGGTGTACGATGGCCGGCGGCGGCGGCGCTGGCGGCGTCACCAACGCGACCGGGCTTGTCGGCATGTATGTCAACAAGGGCGATACCTTCACGCTCGCCGTGGGCGCAGGCGGCGCAGGCAGCGTGTCGACCAGCTCGAGGGGCGGCAACGGCGGCGATACGTCACTTAATTTCGGACTGCTCGGCGTAATGGTCTCCGGCGGCGGCGGCGGCGGGTGCCGAAGCGGTGCCAACGGTACGGCTGGCCTCTCAGGCGGCTCCGGCGGCGGCGGCGCCCCGAATGCCGCCGGCGGCGCGGGGATTGACGGACAGGGCTTCGCCGGCGCGGCTGGCGGCGGGAGCAACTCCGGCAAGTCCGGTGGTGGCGGCGGCGCGGGCCATGCGGGGTATGCCAATGTCGATGGCCATTCCGGCTATGGCGGCGAGGGCGTCTCCAACAACATCACCGGCGCGTGGGTCGTTTACGGCGGCGGCGGCGGCGGTGGTGGTGCCGCGAAGGCCCTGTTTTGGAATACAGACGCTGGCCTCGGCGGCATTGGCGGCGGCGGTAACGGTGGTAAGGACACTGAAGGCGCGAACGGCGTTGACGGCCTTGGCGGCGGTGGCGGTGGCGGCGGTGCCGGCGGTGCCAATACCGGTATCGTCAACAAGCGCGGCGGCAACGGAGGTGTGGGAACGGTCATCGTCGCCGTTGCGGGTGCCGACTTCAATATCGAGCCGATTCCAGACCAGATTCTGGTGGACGGCGGATGCAGACCAGCGTCTGTCGTGCGCAGCGGCGACACGCTTCTCGTGAAGGATACTGACTACACGGTCGCCTACACGGACAACGACAAGCCCGGCGTCGCCACGATGACCATCACCGGCATCAACGACTATGCCGGCAAGTCGGCAACAATCGCCTTCAATACTTTCGTGTGCTACTTCGTGGATGACGATGCGGCGGCGGAGGGCGACGGCTCCGAAGGTTCGCCGTTCGCGACGATTTCCAACGCGGTCGAGAAGGCGAAGACCGCGATTACCGGCGGTGCGCAGTTCGTGGAAATCCGCGTTGCAAACGGCACGTACGAGGAGACGAATCTCGTCCTTGACGCGCCGATAGTCATCATCGGTGAGTCCCGTGACGGCGTTGAGATCGTAGACAATGTCGCCGGTAAGCGCGCGTTTACGCTGTCGCACGAGGGCGCGGAGGTTCGGAACCTCACGATCTCTGGCGGCGGACTCAGGACGAACGGGGGCGAAGGTGGACATATCAGGATGACGGCGGGTCTCGTTGTGGGCAGCGTCATCAAGAACGGTCGCGCCGGCGCTCAGAAGGGCTATGGCAACGGCGGCAATGTCTGGATGTCGGGCGGACGTATAGAGCGCTGCCTCGTCACTGGCGGCACAGCCAACTGGGGCGGTTGGAATAATAATAAGCAGAGCTGCGGTATGGGGCTCTATGCCTCTGGAGGAGTAATTGATAACTGCTTTTTTAAAGATAATAGAAGTGATCATAATGACGGCAATAATTCGGCGAGTGTCTATATTTCCGGTACGGCGACAATGGTAAATTGTACAGTGACTGGCGGATGGAACAGAAACTACTATGGTACTGGCTCGGGCATCCATATAGCCAATGCCGCCGCGAAGGTCGTTAACTGCATCGCCTACGGCAACAACATCGGCAAAATCACGATCACCAGTACCGCCGCCGCGAACTTCGGTTCGGCGAACCTCGGCCGTTATTTCTACTGCGCCGCGGCCTTCACGAACACCTCCTGCGCGACCTGGACGGTACTGACCGACGCGGACTTCGTCAACTACAAGTCGTTTACAGGGAATGCGGAAGCCGATCTCTTTGCCTATTTCAACAGTGAGGAGTACGCAGCCTTCGATTGGCATCAGAACCTTGACATGCCGATAGTCGATCGCGGTACTGTAGACGCCGCCTATCGTCCCGCTGACTGCGCGCCGCTTGACTTTGACGGCAACGAGCGCGTTTCCGGCGCGTCGATCGATCTCGGTTGCTGGGAATATGATCAGTCGCAGTTCGCCTGCGCCGGCAGTCTTGATCGCTACGGTGCGCATGAAAACGAGGATTTTACGTTCCACGCCGTCGTTGTTGGGCCGGCGAGCGACACCATCATCCGCTGGGACTACGGTAACGGCGTGACGGAGGAGACGCGCGAGACGGAGCACGTTTACGCCTATCCCGCGTCCGGCTATTTCACCGTGCGTGTCTCGGCCTCGTCCGACGGCGGCACGACCTGGACGGACTGGTACACGGTGCCGGCGCGCGTCGCCGTGGCGCCCACGCAGATGTTCGTCGACTCCAACTGCGCGACGCCTCTCTTTCCGTACAAGACGCGGGAGACGGCAGCTACAACGCTTGCCGCCGCAGTCGGCGCGCTCACGAATAATGTTTCTGAGAATAAGACAATAATCGGTGGTGTTGATATCGTGGTTTTGAAAGGGTCATACTCGAATGATACGGGTATGTTTATCGCGACCGACGTCACAATTCGTGGTGAAAGCAGCAATCCTGCCGATGCCGAGATAGTGGACAACATCGTCGGCTCCCGTGCATTTACGATTACGCATCCTGATGCGGTAGTTTCCAACTTAACTATTTCCGGTCTCGGACTTAGGAAAAATAGTTCGCTAGGCGGCGGTGGCCATGTTTGGATGTCGGCCGGTCTCATCGCCAACTGCGTAATCAAGAATGGGCGCGCTAGCGGCCAGAAGGGGATTGCCAATGGCGGAAACGTCTACATGACGGGAGGACGTATTGAACGCTGCCTCGTCACCGGCGGCACGGCCAATTGGGGCGGCTTTTGCAATCCGGCGAGCTTTGGTATGGGGCTTTACGCCACTGGTGGAACGATCGACAACTGCTGGTTCAAGGACAACAGGGATGACACGAGCGACGATGGACGCAACGATGGCAGCGTCTGCCTCGACGGTGCGGTTACGATGGTCAATTGTACGGTGACCGGCGGCTGGAGTCGTGATTATGAAGGTCACGGAACGGGCATTTATATTAAAAACTCAGCTGCGAAAGTAGTCAACTGTGTTGCCTATGGCAATTACTCCTATTATAGAGGTTCTGCGTCACCTCTCATCTATTCGCTCTCATCTAATTGCGGTAATGCGAATATGAGTCGTTATTTTAACTGCGGCTCTGCCTTTACGAACACATCTTGCGCAACCTGGACGGTGTTAACTGATGGTGACTTTGTTAAATACAAGACCTTTACTGGGAAGACATGGAATGAATATAATGCTTATTCTACGAGCGAGGAGTACGCTACCTTCGACTGGCACCAGAAGCGCCGTTCGCAGCTCATAGGCCGCGGCACGCTGGACGCCGCCTACCGTCCCGCCGACAGCGTGACGCTTGATCTCGACGGCAACGAGCGCGTTTTGAACAGAACCATCGACCTCGGCTGCTGGGAGATTTTATCAAACATAGGCTTTCGCATCATCGTGCGGTAACCGAGAATGTTTGAATGTTCGAATGTTCGAATGTTGGAATGTTGGAATGTTGGAATGAGGGTTCAGGGATTAGGTGAAGGTTTGAGGTGAAGGTGAAGAAGGGAGAGTTTGAGTTGATAGTTCGAGTTCGAGAGTGGAATTTTTAGTTTTGGTGTAGAGATTAGGTGTAGGTGTAGAGTGGATGGTTTTATCCTTTCTACCGCTACCGCTAATCACTAGCTACTAACCACTAACGACTAACCCCTAACTCCTAACCCCTGACTCCTAACTCCTGACCCCTAACTCCTAACTCCTAACTCCTCGATTTGGCTCTGAAGCCCACTCGCTTATAGTCGGTATTTTTGATATAATATGGGGCTATGAACATACTTCCAGTTTTATTTTGTGCGGCCGAGATGATTCTTCCTCTTGGCAAGGTTGAAATTGTCCCTGTTTATGAGCAGAGGGTTTTCCCAGGGCGCGTAGTTTCAATTCAGAAAGTTGATATTATTCCTCAGGTTTCTGGCGAAATTCTAGAGGTAGCCTTTGAAAACGGGCAAATAGTAAAAGAAGGCGACGTTCTTTATCGCCTCGACCCTGTTAAGTATGAAGCTGCTGTGCGAAATGCAGAGTCGAAGCTTGCGGAATGCAAGGCGAACGTCAAATATGCTGAACTTTCCTACGAGCGCCATAAAAGGCTTCTTGAAACGAGGGCCGTCTCTCTTGATGCTGTCGACAACGCTCTTTCACAAAGAGACAGTTCGCGCGCCGCGTATGCAGCGGCACAATCGAATCTGATAGCCGCTAAAGATGATCTTGCGCACTGTACGATTGTAGCTCCTATCTCCGGGAAGATCGGTACGAATGCCAAAACCAAGGGTAACTATGTTACCGCCGGCAGCGAAAAACTCGTCACTCTCGTTCAGACCTCTCCCGTGCGAGTGTCATTTTCGATCGCAAACCGCGACTTTTTGAGAATGTTTAACGCTAAGCTTAAAAATCTGAAAGATGCTGCAGAAATAAACCTTTCTCTTTCTGACGGAAGCGATTATCAGGAGAAAGGCGAGATTGAATATTTTGAAAATATCGCAGAAGAGCGCACTGACACTATCCGCGTTTACGTCAAGTTCGAAAATAAATCGCGTGTTCTTAAAATCGGCACTTCCGTAAGAGTTACGCTTTCGTCGAAAAACGGCGTTATGTATCCGGCCATTCGTCCGACAGCGCTTCTTCAGGATATCCAAGGCCCGTATGTCTGGGAGATAGGCGAGGATGGCTGTGCCGTAAGACGCAATGTCGCAAGAGGCAATCTTACTGGCGATTGGCTTGCCGTGGAAAAGGGCTTGAGCGGCGGCGAGACGATAGTTATCGAGGGCGCACATAAAGTGCGCAAGGGGATGAAGATCAAGGCTCCCGAGGCGAAGTAAAATGAAATCCATTTCTCAGATTTTTATCGATCACCCAAGAATGGCTTGGGTGGTCTGCATTATTACAGCACTCTGCGGCACGATATGTTTAACGCGCATACCGGTGGCGGAATACCCTAATATCACTCCTATTACGGTTACGGTATCTGCCTCTTATTCAGGCGCGAGCCCCGATGTTTTAAGAGAGAGTGTCGCGACCATTTTGGAAGATCAGATCAACGGCGTTGAGGATGTATGGTATTATAAATCAAGTTGCTCAGGCATCGGATCTTATAATTGCTATGTTGTGTTTCGCCCGGGTGTTGATCCTGACATTGCGCTAGTAAATACGCAAAATGCCGTAAAACGCGCCGAGTCGAAACTGCCGGAAGATGTCATTCGTTCTGGCGTTACCGTGAAGACGCGTCCTGAAGATCGTATGGTGCAGTATGCTTTTACGACAGACGGCAGAGAAATCGACGTCATGCAGCTGTCAAACTTTGTTGAAAAGCAGATTGCCGATGCCATCGCGCGTGTAGAGGGCGTCGCACTCGTTGAAACGGGCGGGCGCGCGTACGCGATGAGAATCTGGCTTGACCCTATTAGGCTTTCTGCTCTTGGAATTTCGATTTCCGAAGTAAAAGGCGCTATCGAAAGCCAGAATGTGCAAGCTGCCGCAGGAACGGTCGGCGGTGAATATTCGAATAAATATCTCTTTTTTAAACTGAACGTCAAAGGTCGTTTGACGACAAAAGAAGAATTTGAAAAGATTGTCGTAAGAAGCGATCCTGAGACGGGGGCTCAAGTTCTCTTGCGCGATATCGCCCGCGTCGAACTTGGGTGCAAGGGTTACAATACAAGATGGCGGTTTAATGACTTGCCTGCCGCCGCGATCAGCATTTATAAGGCGCCTGAAGCGAATGCTATCGAAACGGCGGCGCGTGTAAAGAAAGAAGTCGAAAAGTGGATTAAGCGCCTGCCTCCGGGCGTTAAGGGTGTTCTTGCCGATGATACTACGGCTTTTACGCTTGTCTTTTTGAAAGAGACGGTTAATACTCTTGTCATCGCATTGCTGCTTGTTGTTTTCATAACTTATCTGTTCCTTCAGGACTGGCGCGCTACGCTTATTCCTGCGATCGCGATTCCGATTTCGCTTTTAGGGACATTTGCGTTTCTCTATCCTCTTGGGTATACGTTGAATGTTCTTACGATGTTCGGTCTTATTCTCGTTATCGGCTCGCTCGTTGACGATGCGATCGTCGTCGTCGAGAACTGTCAGTCGTTGATGCTTCGCGAGGGGCTTAGCGCCAAGGAGGCGGCGTCAAAGTCGATGACCCAGATTACAGGCGCTATTATCGCAACAACTCTTGTGACGCTCGCCTGCTATGTGCCGCTTGCGTTCTATCCTGGCATGGTAGGAATGATGTATGTCCAGTTCGCCGTAACCATGTGTATTGCGCTATGCCTTTCAACGATGGTCGCTTTGGTTCTTTCACCGGTTCTTTGCGCTTACATCCTTAAGCCGCCGCGCGAAAAACCGCCGGCCGTCTTCATTCCCTTTAACGCGACAGTTTCCGGCGGAAGAAGCGTCTATCTCTTTTTCGTGAAGATTCTCGTGCGGCGCGCTCTTGTCACGACAGTTCTTTTTATCGGTGTTATCGTTTCTCTTTGGTGGCTCTCCGGAAAGGTTCCCTCGGCATTTCTCCCGAAAGAGGATCGTGGGTACATTTCTGTTCAATGCCGTCTTCCTGAAGGTCAGACGCATGAGCAGACAATTGAAGTCATGGACGGCTTCTATGAAGAGGTTATTAAAGTGCCGGGCGTGCGGAGCTTTTCTTATACATGCGGCTCGAGCAGCGCTTGGGGAACAAGTGAAAACATGGCCAATGCATGGGTAGGTCTTAAGCATTGGTCCGAGCGTACATCGCCCGATCTCCAGATCGATGTTATCATGGAGAAACTTAAAGCGATTGCCAAGAGGTTCTACGCGGGTGAATTTGTCTTTACGCAACCTGCCGCCATCCGAGGGCTTGGCGGCTCTAGCGGCGTAGGCTTTAACTTCTGTACGACTAAAGGTCAGACGGAGCATGAACTTTACGCGGCCGTTACGGACTTCATCCGGACTTTGCAGACAAATGATATGGTAAAGAGTGCCTATCACGGTTTTCAGTCGATCTCTCCCCAGCTTGATTTCAAGCTCGATCGCCGCAAAGCCGAGAGCTTCGGCCTTTCCCCGAAAACGGTCTTTCAGACTCTGCAGAACAAGCTTGCGGCCTATTATGTGAACGACTTTAATATTCTTGGCGGCGTCTACGATGTTAAAGTACAAAACGACAATGAATTCCGAGGCGGAATAAACGATATTTACAATATCAATATTCCGATTTCGGATGATCTTACGGTGCCGATTTCTTCTCTCGGAACGCTTGAGTATGTCGTAAAGGCTCGTGAGACTATGGCTTATAACAAGATGCTCGCGGCGTGGTGTGACGTTACTCCGGCGCAAGGCTTTACATCGTCGGAAATTATGGATCTTATTATAAGAACTCCAAAGCCAGACGGTTATGTTATTGAATGGGGCCCTCAGCAGCTTCAAGAGATTGAAAACAAAGGGCAGCTTGAGATACTTCTTCTTTTGGCCCTCATTTTCGCATACCTCTTTCTTGTCGCCCAATATGAATCATGGACGATTCCGATTTCTGTTATTCTCTCGGTGATTGTTGCGCTTTCAGGAGCTCTCTTAGGTCTTTGGATTACTAAAACGCCGCTTTCTGTATATGCTCAGCTCGGTTGCGTAATGCTTATCGGTTTGGCCGCGAAAAACGCCATTTTGATGGTCGAGTTCTCGAAACAGGAGCGTTCGCAGGGCAAGACCATTATTGAAGCCGCCATAAGCGGCGCTTCACTCAGATTCCGCGCTGTTATGATGACGGCATGGAGCTTCATCATCGGCGTATTGCCTCTCGCTTTCGCAAGCGGAGCAGGCGCCGGAGCTATGAAGGCCATCGGCATCTGCACGTTGTTCGGAATGCTTGTGTCGACATGTTTCGGTATTATATTCGTTCCTTCGATTTACGCTATCTTCCAGCGTATGCGAGAAAAAGTCACGAAGAAGAATTATTGAGAAAGGATGTCTTTATGAAGATTAAATGCGTGTTTTCGTCGTTGGCCTTGTTTGCTGCGTCAATTCTTTTAGCGGATATGAAGGTTGAGCGCATAATGCGCGAGCCGAATTATGTGCGCGGTAATATCAATGTTCTCCAAAGAAAAGGCTCGATCGATGAAGCTTCATGGATATGGCATAAAGATTACAAAGACGAAACGGACGTGAACGGAGTGAGATTTCTTCGCTTCAGAAACAAGTTTACCGTTAAAGAAGATGCCCGCCGCCTTGTTATCGATGTTTCAGGCGACGAGAGATTCTATCTTATGTGCGACGGAGAATTTATCGCCCGCGGCCCAAATCGCTCGACGGTCGAAAACTGGCAGTATCAATCGTATACACTTACTTTGGAGCCGGGAGAGCACGTTCTCGAGGCGGTAGTGTGGAAGACTCAGAATCATGCTCCTTTGGCCCAGCTTTCGTGGCGCGGCGGTTTTGTTCTTTATGCGCAAGCTCCCTATGACAAAGTGCTTTCGACCGGCAACGGTAATTGGCAGGTCGGTAAGCTTTCGATGATAAATCCCGCCGGTGCAGATGCCGGCGTATGGGGAACCGGCGCACAGTTTACGATGACGGGAACCGGCATGTACGATCAGATTCCCGAAAAGTGGGAAAAGGCTGTTGTCGTGCGAGGCGGTGTTAAATCAAGCAGTTACGGTCTTCGTCAGAAAGGGTGGATGCTTTTTCCCTCGCAGATGCCCGATCAGTTGAATTCACCTGTCACTCCCGGCGAAATAAGAGCCGTTGCGAAAAACACGAAATGGCGTCAGGAGCACGTCTACAGCGAAGAAGAGACGAAGGCTCCCGAGATCGAAAAGTTCAATGCGCTTCTCAAGAAGGGCGAGGTCTTGACGATTCCCGCCAACACTAAGATGCAGGTCGCGTGGCATCTCGGCCGCTATATCTGCGCATATCCCGAGCTTCAGCTTTCGGGAGGCAAGGGCGCTCGCGTGGCGTGGTGTTGGACCGAATCGGCCAGAAGCGAAGAGAATAAACGTAAAGGTCATAGAAGCGAAATCGTCGGTAAGTATCTTCAGGGGTACGGCGACAATTTCGTTTCCGACGGCCGTGCGCGCGGCGTTTTTTCGACGCCCTGGTTCCGTTGCGGCCTTTGGTGCCGCATAGATATCGAAACGCGCGATGAGCCGCTTACGATATCTTCCTTAAAACTTTTTGAAACGCGCTATCCGCTTGAGATGGAATCATCCTTTGTAGCTCCGCAAGACCCGTCGATGGAGGATATCCGCCGGATATGCATTAGAGCTATGCAGATGTGCTGCCACGAGATGCTTTTTGACTGCCCGTATTATGAACAGCAGATGTATCCGGGAGATACGAGAGTTCAGCTGCTCGTTCTTTCCGCGCTTATGCGAGACGAACGTATAATCAGAAGAGCCATCGAAATTTTCGATCTTTCGCAGCGCGATGACGGCATGGTCGGGTTCAACTGGCCTACACGCGGCATTCAAGAGGGGGCGACATACACATTGTGCTATCTTCTGATGTACGGTGATTATGTGATGAACCATAATAATGAAAAGTGGATTCGCGCGCGTCTGCCGGGAATGCGAAAAGCCATGGCCGGTATCGAATATTATGAAAATGCCGACGGATTAGTGGAGAATATGCCCGGGTGGCAGTTTATGGATTGGGTGACAGGCTGGGATCATCGCGGGATGGCTCCTAACAGCAGTTACGGCGAGGGTGTAAGCGCTGAAATAAATCTATTCTGGGCTTTGGCCATGAAGTCAGCTGCTATTGTTGAACGTGCCCTTGGAAACGAACTTCAGGCCGAGTATTGGGATAAAAAGCGCGCTCGTCTCAACGAAGCCGTCATCGCGGCTTTTTGGGATGAGGAGCGCGGTATTCTCGCGGATACTCCCGAGCGGAAAAATTTCTCTGAACACGCTCAGGCTCTCGCGCTTCTCGCCGACGCGCTGCCGCGCGATAAGGCCGAGCGGGCGTTCCGCCATCTCGTAGAAGATGAAGATCTCAAGCGTTGCACTGTTTACTTCTCGTATTATCTTTTCGAGACTTATTTCAAATACGGCCGCAGCGACCTCTTCCTCAAGCGCCTCGATCTTTGGCGCGGGTATGTCGATTTGGGCGTGACGACGCTTCTTGAAGCGCCGGACTCCGGCAAAAATGGGCAAAACGAGGCGCGCAGCGACTGTCACGCGTGGGGAGCGCACCCAATCTGGTTTATGCAGACAGGGCTGGCCGGCATAAAATCGAACGCCCCTTGGTTCAAGAGCGTTATGGTCGCGCCTCAGCCCGGCAATCTTAAAGAGATTTCGGCGAAACATCCGCATCCTGACGGATTCATTGAAGTGGAGCTAAAGTTCAGCCGTGGAAAAGTTTCCGGAACGGTGAAGACTCCCGTCGAAGGCGTATTTGTCTGGCGCGGAAAGAGAGTCGCTCTTTCGGCCGGTGAAAATTCAATCGATATGTAAAGTGGAAGGCGCAAATCATGGAAAGAAAAACAAAGATTGTCGCGATCGCTAATCAAAAAGGTGGAGTTGGAAAGACTACTACGGTCGTTAATCTCGCAGCTGCGCTTTCTGCGAGACACAGAGCTGTTCTTGTGATAGATCTTGATCCTCAGGCGCACGCCACTCTCGGCCTTGGTCTTGAAAAACAGCAGGGCATATCGATGTACAGCGTACTTACGGGTGAGCGCGACATTTCAGAGGTGATTCAGCCTACGAAGTGGCCTAATCTCAATGTCATACCCTCAGAGGTCGACCTTGCAGGCGCAGAGCTTGAATTCGGCATGCGCGAAGATCGCCTTGAAATGATCCGCAATGTCTTAGCGCCGGTTAAGGAATCGGGAGCTTTTGATTATATTATTCTTGATTGCCCGCCTTCACTTGGCATCGTCATGACGAGCGCTTTGGCCGCAACGGATTCCGTGCTGATTCCGATTCAGGCCGAGTTTTTGGCCATGGACGGACTTGCTCTCATAACAAGTTCAATCGAGCGCCTGAGAGCGGGGGTTAATCCCAATCTGGAGCTTAACGGAATCGTGTTTACGATGGTAAATTCTCAGGCGAGACTCACGCAAGATGTAATAGCCGAGGTTCAGAATCATTTCGGCGAAAAAGTTTATGAAACTGTCGTTCCGAGAAACGTGAGAGTTTCAGAGGCGCCTTCCATGGGCGTGCCGGTGGTGTTCTTAGATCCAAGATCCAAAGGCGCTGAAGCGTATAAGGCTTTTGCATGGGAATTTATGGCTAAGAATCCGACGCGTTTTGCGCAGGCGCCTTCAAGCGTTGCTAATGAAGCGGAAAAGCCGGTTGAAGAGAACGAAGAAGCTCCTGCTCAGGCGCAGGAGTCTATTGAGCAATAAATGCTTGGTCTTTTTGATACGCATGCTCATTTTGAGGGTACGGAGCAAGAGACTCTTTCGCTCATCGAAAGGGCGCATCGCTCGGGAGTGAAGCGTATACTGGCCGTCGGCGGGAGCGAAAGTCTTGATAGCGGAGCATTGCGTGCAAAGGCTCTTTCTAAAGACGTCATAATTGATGTCGCTCTCGGCCGCGATAGAGATCAATATTCCAAACCTTGTCCCAAGCCAGATCCGTCGGCGGTTGCGATCGGCGAGATAGGGCTTGATTATCATTACGATCTCGAACATAGAGATGAGCAGTGCGAGCTTTTTGCAAAACAGCTTGAGTATGCCCGGGAAATCGACAAACCGGTCATTATTCATACTCGCGAGGCCGATGACGATACGCTTGGGATTCTTCGTGAAATTCCTTCAAGGGGTGTAATACATTCTTTTACGGGTTCACCGAAATTTTGCAGGTCGCTTCTTGATCTGGGGTTTATGATTTCTTTTTCGGGTATCGTCACATTCCGTGCTGCCGATAATGTAAGACAGTCACAGGCGGTTGTTCCTGACGAAAGCATTCTTATTGAAACTGACACTCCTTTTTTAGCGCCGGTGCCGATGAGAGGAAATCCCAATGAGCCAGCGTTTATAGTTCATACCGCCAAGTTCCTGGCCGATTTAAGAAATATGCGGTATGAGGATTTCGCCGATCTTACCTACATTAACGCGCATAAAACATTCGATCTTAAGGAGTGCGAATGAGTAAAATATATCAGCGCATTGAATTTTTGCGCAGGGAGATCGATCGTCACGACAGACTCTATTATGTAGAAGCTAAACCAGTCATAGGAGATAGAGATTACGATCTTCTTTATGAAGAGCTTCTGAAACTCGAAAGGGAGAACCCCGAATTTTTCGATTCCTCATCTCCTACTCAGCGCGTCTCAGGCTCCCCCATCGAGGGCTTTTCTCAAGTCCGTCACGATCCTCCGATGCAATCACTCGATAAAACCCATACGAAGGAAGAACTTTCGGATTTCAATGCGTTCATATCGAAGGAAGTTTCAGGGTTTTCCTATATCGTCGAACCTAAAGTAGACGGTGTTTCGATTTCGCTTACATACGAGAACTCGCGGCTTGTAAGGGCGGCGACGCGCGGAAATGGAATTGTCGGTGATGATGTGACGCTTAACGTACGCACCATTAAGGCCGTCCCTCTTACTTTACCTCCCGAGGCCGGGGAGAATTTGGAGGTTCGAGGCGAAATATACATGACGCGCGACGGGTTCTTGCGACTTAACGAAGAAGAACTTGAGATGGGGCGCGAACCGTTCGCCAATCCAAGAAACGCGGCGGCCGGGTCGTTGAAGCAGCTCGATCCGAAGGAAGTTTCTAAGCGTCCTCTTGATATAGTCATTTACAATGCCGGCGGAGAGGGGTGTGATAAGTTTTCGTCGCATAGCGAAATGATAGCGGCGTTCAGACGCTGGGGGTTGCCGACATCTCCGTGGTCGAAGCGGTGTGATTCCATAGAGGCTGTGTTTGAAGCTATAGACGAACTTGAAAATCTGCGCCATTCATTTCGTTTTGAAATAGATGGAGCCGTCATAAAAGTTGATGAACGGCGATATCATGATATTCTCGGCGCGACGGCTCACGGGCCGAGATGGGCGAGAGCTTATAAGTATCAGCCGGAACGCGCAGAGACTGTTGTTGAGGCTATCACCGTTCAGGTCGGAAGAACAGGAGTGCTTACGCCAGTAGCCGAGTTGCGTCCAGTTCAGTTGGCAGGGTCGGTCATTTCACGCGCGACGCTGCATAACGAAGATCAGATAGTCCGTCAAGATATTCGTATAGGTGACAGTGTCTGGGTGGTTAAGGCTGGAGACGTCATTCCTGCGATCGATTCGGTCATCGCCGAGAAGCGAACAGGGCAAGAGAGAATATTCAAGATGCCCAATCGTTGTCCTGTATGCGCGGGTGAAGTTGTTCGCGCGCAGGGGGAAGTTGCTCTTAAATGCGTCAATCCCGCCTGTCCAGAGCAGTTGAGAAGGCGCATTGAACATTTCGCTTCTCGAAACGCCCTTGATATTCGCGCCTTAGGGCCCGGGGTCATAGATTCGCTCGTTGAAAAAGGCCTTGTCAAAGATCCGCTTGATTTGTTTTCGATAGATGAAATTACACTCTCTAAGCTTGATGTTTCGGGGCATAGGTTCGGTAAAAACGCTTCTACCGTAATACAGGCGCTTTCCGTCGCGAAGACACTGCCGCTTAACAGATGGTTGTTTGCCGTGGGCATTGCGAATATAGGTGTCAGCGTCGCTAAAGACATAGCCCTTGAACATGAAAAATTTTCACAGCTTAAAGATTCACCCGCTCTGAAAAACGTTATTGAAAATGAGCTTAAGAAAGGCAAGGAGCGAAAGATTCTTCCTATTAAAGTTGAGGCGGCAAAGGCCGTATATAAGTTTTTTGAAGGGGAGTACGGAACTAAATTTTTGCAGCGCATGATGGAAATGGGCGTTGACCCCGCGAGAGAAGCGGCTGCAGAAAAAGCATCGTCAGGTCCGTTAGTTAATGCTGGGTGTGTTCTAACAGGAACGCTTTCCAAGCCGCGTGGCGAGTATGCGAAATTAATTGAAAAAGCAGGCGGCATTATTCAAAATACCGTAACCTCTAAAACGAAGTATCTGATAGCAGGCGCTAACGTGGGGGCCTCAAAAACGGAAAAAGCCCGTAAATTGGGAACGATGGTGATAAACGAGAGTCAATTAAAAGAAATGCTCGAAGGCTCAAGTTATGATGATGGCGCGAATAAAAATGAAAATAGCGCTATTGTCGAGGAAAAACAAAGTAATCCAATTCAGGACGAGTTGTTCAGTCTATAAAAAAAATTGGTCGGGGCGGAGGGATTTGAACCCCCGACAGCCTGCTCCCAAAGCAGGTGCGCTACCAGACTGCGCTACGCCCCGAATTGGCGGATATTATATCAAATTATTATCGTGAACACAAATCGACCAGATGACTAACGGGGAATATTATGATACAATATACTCACTTACATCATCCGCTCTGATAATTTCTATGGGTGAAGGTAATGCTAATAAAGATAAACTCTAAAATAAGGAATAACTAAAATGGCACGTGCATATAACTTTTCAGCAGGTCCGGCGGCTCTTCCGCTCGAAGTCCTGCAAGATGCTCAGAGAGATCTTGTTGATTACAAGGGCTGCGGCATGTCGGTAATGGAAATGTCCCACCGCGGCAAGGATTATGATGCTATCCACCAGGAAGCAATCGCCACGTTCAAAGAATTGTGCAATCTCGGCGATGATTGGTCTGTCTGCTTTATCCAGGGCGGAGCTTCCATGCAGTTTGGAATGATTCCTATGAATTTCCTTGGCAAGGGTCAGGTTGCGGATTATGCGAACGCAGGAACATGGTCCAACAAGGCGATCAAGGAAGCTAAAAAGGTTGCGGCTCTTCGCGACGCGTCTGTGAATATTGTCGCCGATTGCCAGAAGGATATTCCTACCCGTCAGCCCGATCAGTTCAACTGGACTGAAGGTGCGGCGTATGCTCACATTTGCACAAATGAAACCATTTCCGGCGCAGAGCTCAAGGTGATTCCTGAAGTTTCCGTTCCTTTGATCGGCGATATGTCTTCTGACATTCTCAGCTGCGAGCGTGATTACAACAAGTTTTCAATGTTCTATGCTGGTGCACAGAAGAATCTCGGCCCCTCTGGTATGGCCGTTGTCGCTATCCGTAACGACTTCGCGGAGAAGGGCCCGGAGGATATTCCTACGATGCTCCAGTACCGCACGTACACGAAGGAGAACTCTCTTTACAATACTCCTCCCACATGGGGTATCTATATCTTCGGCGAAACGATGAAGTGGGTCAAGAAGATGGGTAAGGAAAACCTCTTTAAGCTTAACGCTGAGAAGGCCGGCAAGATTTACGACGTAATCGATTCCAGCGAATTCTGGACGGGGACGGCCCTTAAGGAATATCGTTCGAACATGAATGTAACTTGGCGCATCAAGAACGGCGACGAGGCTCTTGAGAAGAAGTTCCTCGACGAGGCGAAGGCCCTCGGAATGAGCTCTCTTAAGGGTCATCGTTCTGTTGGCGGTATTCGCGCCTCGATCTACAACGCTTTCCCGATGGAAGGTGTTGATGCCCTCGTTTCATTCATGAAGGACTTTGAAAAGGCCAACGGCTAAGATTCGTTTAGCCGATAACCAGAAATCCAAGGCGCGTTCTTATCCGGGAGCGCGCCTTAGATTTCAAAATTAAGAGAAAGCCAAATGAAAACAGGTTTATCCAGAATCTCTCAAATTAAATTTTTAGATTCTGTACGAAACTTTGGGGGAAATCAGGAGGGGGAGAAAATGGAGGTGGGAAGCGGAGTTGAACCGCTGTAAGCGGATTTGCAGTCCGCGACCTAACCGCTCGGCCATCCCACCGGTTGAAGTTGCGCATATTATATCATATCATTTGAGTTGCAGTCAATGGGCAAAATGAAAATAGAAATTATTTTTGAGGATAAAGATATTCTTGTCGTAAATAAGCCTGCCGGTGTTATCGTTCATCGCGCTCCAGGGCGAAACGAATTGTCTCTTGCGGACTATCTCGCATCGACCCGTGCGAGTATGATTTCTGTCGGGTCAAAAGAGCGCCCTGGGGTCGTTCACCGTTTAGACGTAGAAACGAGCGGCGTTATGGTTTTTGCGAAGACAGAGAAAGCGTACATATCCTTAAGAAAAGATTTTGAGACTCACAATCAAATAGAAAAAACTTATTTGGCTGTTCTCCACGGCTCGCCCAAGCCATCAAGCGGTTGTCTTAAGACGCTGGTAGCGCGAAAGGCCGATAAGAAGCGCATGTGCGTTGTTGAAGAAGGCGGCGTTTTGGCCGTCAGCAGATGGTGCACGCTAAAAAGACTTAATTCTTTAGCCCTTGTTGAATTTAAGATAGATACCGGCAGGATGCATCAGATTAGACTTCATAGCGCACATTTGGGTCATCCGATTGTCGGCGATAAGATTTACGGAGATAAACAGAAAGACGCGCGACTTAAGGTTAAGATAGCGCGTCATCTTCTTCATGCTGTTGAACTTGGATTTACACACCCGCGCACACGAAAGATGGTTTCTTTCGCCGCTTATCCTCCGCCTGACATGATTTATCTCGGATTTTAGAAGCCGTTAGAAGAAATAACGACATCAAGGTGTGTGTTTCTCCATTGGCAGGCGGCGACAGAAAACATATTTTGATTGTTTTCCTGCATGGAAATCGGCTGATGGATGTGGCCTGTGAAAACACCCACGAGATTTGGTGTGGACAGAACCGCTTCACGAAATTCCAAAGTTTCGGGGTTAGGCTCTTTCGCCCAGCGAGGGCGGCGCTCGATTTCCCAAGACCAATCGAGATCAGCCCCCCAGTAGGGACTGCCGCAATAAGCTTTGTGGCCTGATTTCACATATAAAGGAATATGCATCATCAGAACAATCGGATCACCTTTCGCGGCTTCGGCTTTCCAGAAATCAACTTGAGCACGGTTTAAAAGATAAGTGGAATTGTCGATAGCGACAATCCTCACGCCTTTGATCACGTGTGAAAACATCATTGGATCGTCGCCCTTGCGATAAAGAGGGGCGAGGCGTTTTTCTACCCATGTTTTTCTAAGTTCATCACTTGTGCCTTCTAAACCTTCAAAATGCCAGTCGTGATTGCCTGCGATATAGATCCAGGGAACTGCGCACTCGTCTAATTTCTTCTTTGCGTATTCAACATTTGCAAGCGAAGGAAAACTTAAGATGTCTCCAACGAGCAGTATCGCGTCAACGCCGTCTTTTTTGGCTGTAGAAATGGCATTTTCGAAATATTGCTGAGGCGCGTTTTCCGGGAGATTTTCTTCTTTGTCGGATATGCCGCTCATACGAGCGTAGTTTCCGGCGTATTCTTTGTCGCGCTTGTCAAAATATTTGAAATGAGTATCTCCTATCACGCGAAATTTCGGCTTTTCTGTTAGTGCAGGCCAAGAGATGTTAAGTGTAGATCTATACCAGTTAACAAAATAGCCTTTGTCGAAGGCATCTTGTGGTAATGAGGAGCGAGGTGTTGTACACCCAGAGGAAGCCAAGGCGGCCGCACCGCCTAAACAGATAAATTCACGACGTTTCATAATGAAATATTATATCATAAAGAGCAGGGGAGTTTATGATACAATATTAGGTACATGGCGATAATTCTCAACTCGGAACGTAAAACACTGAAAGCGAAGATTTTCCTTTCGGTAATTTATCTAATTCTCTCATTAGGGGCCATAACAATGGTCTACCCGTTCGCGGTAATGATTGCCGCTTCATTTTCTTCCGCATACGATTATCATCGCCACAGCCCTGTTATAATAGGCTTATTTGACGAGAGTGATCGTTTTATGCGATCTATCGCGACGCGGTTTAAGACGTTTCCGAAAGATGTTTATCCTGACGCGCCTGCGAGTTGGACGAATTGGGCCCGCGTTGCGGATGACAGAGACGGCGTAAAAAAATTTGCCCAGACGCAGCTTAAGGATTTGAAAAACAGCCCCGATCGCCATCTTCTGCGCGAGCGCGCCAGAAAATTCCTCTATTCGCTTGCCGCTAAAGATGCTCGTGAGTTCATTTGCAATTATGATGCTAGAGATGTGGCGCGTTTTGTGAAAAGTGAATATAAAACAATCGAAAAACTCAATGAGGAGTGGCCGGTAAGGCATAAATCGTTTTTTGACATTTCGTTTTCGGCGCAGTCCAAACAATCGTTTGCCAATGTAAAATATTGCGATCTCGATGAAAAAAATAAGTGCTATATCCGCTTTATGAAAAGCTATATCGCACAAGCTATCGAGCGGGGCGATTTTGTTTCAAGGACAATGCCTGCCGACAGACAGGCTTACGCAGAAGACATTAGAAACGCTTTGGCTCAGCAGTTTATTGAGCATGGCTGGCGTGACTTTTTTGATAATTCAATGTCGAATTATAAACTTGTCGCCGATTACATTTTTCTTCGCGCAAGGGCGTTCGTAAACACGATTCTGCTTGTTGTTCTTTCAATATTGGCCTCGCTTACGGTAAATCCCTTGGCGGCCTATGCGTTATCTCGCTTTAGGCTCAAGTCAACCGAAAAGATCATACTTTTTCTTCTTGCGACGATGGCTTTTCCGGCGGCGGTAACCGCAATACCAGGCTTTCTCCTTATCCGCGATCTTGGGCTTTTGAATACGTTTGCGGCTCTTGTTTTACCAGGAGTTGCCAGCGGAATGTCGATTTTCATCCTTAAAGGGTTTTTCGACGCTTTGCCGCGCGAGCTTTATGAAGCGGCGGCCATCGACGGGGCGAGCGAATGGACTGTTTTCCTTAAAATCACGCTTCCGACAACAACGCCGATTCTTGCTGTAAATGCGCTAAACGCTTTTATTCACGCGTATTCATCGTGGGAGTGGGCGTTTCTCGTATGTCAGAAAGAATCTCATTGGACACTTGCAGTATGGATGTATCAAATGTCGCAGACTTTTGCTCATCAGCCGTGGTGCGTTATGGCGGGTTTTGTGTTGGTTTCGATTCCTACTGCCGTTGTCTTTCTTGCTTGCCAGAAAATTATTTTAAGAGGTATTGTTCTGCCGAGCATGAAGTAGAGTTAATGTTAGAATGTTGGAATGTTGGAATGTTTGAATGTTGGAATGGGGGTTTAGAAGGTTTGGGAGGTTTAGAGTTTAGAGGGAAAAGATGTCCATTCTCGAACTCGAACTCCAAGCTCGAACTTCTATTAGTTGATAGTTCGAGTTCGAGAGTGGAATTTTTAGTTTTGGTGTAGAGATTAGGTGTAGGTGTAGAGCGGATGTTACTCCTAACTCCTAACTCCTAACTCCCGACTCCTAGCCCCTAACCCCTAACTCCTACCGACTAACCTTTACCTTGGGGGTATGCTTTTTGGGCGGATTGTGGTAGAATATTCTCAAACTCGCAAAAGGAGCAAGCTATGATAACTTCGCGAAACAACAAGTTTTCCATAGGGGGTAAATATCGTAGCCTCCTGATCGCCGCCGCGGTTGTCGCCGGCTTTGCCCCAATCTCACAACCAACAACGAGGAAAATGCCATGAACACCAAATTGGTCAAATCTGCCGCGGTCAAGGCGCTGGCGCTGGGGGCAATGCTTATGTCAATGCCCTGTCCAGGCCGCCGACTTCTTCGTCGCGACGACTGGCAACGACGGAAACCCCGGCACATCGGCCTTGCCATTTAAGACCATCGGTGCGGCGATCACGGCGTCGGACGCGGCTATTGTCGGCGGCGACACGTCGGCGACGATACATGTCGCTGACGGCACATACATGGAGCATTCTCTGACGCTCGCGAACCCGATCACCATCGTCGGCGAGAGCGGCAACCGCGACGCGGTAATCGTCAACGCCAACGGCAGCAAAGATAACAAGCGCCGCACCTTCACGCTCAACCATGCCGCCGCCACTCTTTCCGGCATCACCGTGAAGAACGGGTACATGAATGTCAGCGGCAACAATTCAGGTGGTAATGTCCTGATCAACGCGAACGGCGGCGTGGTCACGAATTGCGTCGTCGCCAACGGCTATGCGTCAGGCGGCGGCAACATCCGACTAAGCAGTGATGACGCGCTAGTTGTGGACTGCGTTGTCACCAACGGGACCGTGGACTGGTCATGGGGCGGCAACATCGCCGCAACCTATGGCCGGGTGTCGCGCTGCCTCGTCGCGAACGGCACGTCGCTAGCGCAGTATGGCGGCGAGACGTCAGGCGATTCCGGGAATGTCTACCTTGGCAACTCGGCCGTGATGGATAACTGCCTGGTCATGGGCGGCGTGGTTAGGGACAACAACGCAAGCAACGCGAACGGCGTCTATCTGGCGGGCAGCTCGCGCCTCGTGAACTGTACCATCGTCAAGAACATATCGGATTCCTACGCCAACGTCCCGGCGGTGAAAGCCGGCGCGGACACGGTGCGCGTCGTCAACTGCGCCATCTACGGCAACGGCGGTACGGCGGCGAAGGAGTGGGGCAGCGCCAACGGCGCGTGCTACGTCAACTGCGCGACCGCCTCCGGCGCGGCCATAACTGGCGGCACCGGCAACATCTCGATGGTGACTGACGACGCCTTCGCTGACTACGCGGACGGCGACTACAGCCCGGCAAAGCGTGGCGTGCTCGCCAATGTCGGCACGTCATGGTCCGACTACCTCGCCTATGGCGCGGTGTCCACCCTTGACCTCGCTGGCGCGGCCAGGTTCTATTGCGGTGGCCTCGACATCGGCTGCTACGAGTCAGACTCCGCCGGCTTCACCCTCTCGGACTACTATGTGGCCAAGACCGGCGACGACGACAACGACGGAACGCAGGTCTCGCCGTTCGCCACCATCGGCATGGCGATTGCGGCGGCCAACGCCACCATAGCCGCCGGGTTCGCCGCCGCGGTCACGGTCCACGTCGGCGACGGCACCTACGCCGAACACACGCTGATGCTTGAAAAGCCGATCACCATCGTCGGCGAGAGCGGCAACCGCGACGCGGTAATCGTCAACGCCAACGGCAGCAAAGATAACAAGCGCCGCACCTTCACGCTCAACCATGCCGCCGCCACTCTTTCCGGCATCACCGTGAAGAACGGGTATGTCGACGGCGGCGGCATCACGGCTTGCGGCGGTAACGTCCTGATTGACGAGAACGGCGGCGTGGTCACGAACTGCGTCGTCCTGAACGGCTATGCCGTAGGCGGCGGCAACATCTATATGAACGGCGAGGCTGCGCTTGTCTTGGAATGCGTGGTCACGAATGGTACGGTGAACTGGTCGAGAGGCGGCAACATCGCCGCGGCCTATGGCCGAGTGTCACGCTGTCTCGTCGCGAACGGGGCATGTCTTGCGAACTACGGTGGCAATCCGTCCGGCGATTCCGGGAATGTCCACCTCGGCAACTCGGCCGTCATGGAGAACTGCCTGATCTTCGGCGGCGTGGTGAAGGATAACAACGCGAGCAACGCGAACGGCGTCTATCTGGCGGACAGTTCACGCCTCGTGAACTGCACCATCGTCAAGAACAGGTCGGACTCCTACCCCAACGTCCCCGCGGTGAACGCCGGCGCGGACACGGTGCGCGTCGTCAACTGCGCCATCTACGGTAACGGCGGCACGGCGGCGAAGGAGTGGGGCAGCGCCAACGGCGCGTGCTACGTCAACTGCGCGACCGCCTCTGGCGCGGCCATAACCGGCGGCACCGGCAACATCGCGACGCTGACCGGCTCGGCCTTCGCGGACTATGCGGGCGGCGACTATCATCCCCAGAAGAAGGGCGTGCTTTACAACGCCGGAACCGGCAGGGGTGAATACTTCGCCTTTGGCGCGGAGTCGCTCTTCGACCTTGGGAGATCCGACCGCATTTCCGGTGCCCGCCTCGACATCGGCTGCTACGAGTTCTATGTCCCCGGCTTGGTCATTTACATCAGAGTAATCGGTTAGTCGAATGTGCGGGCTACCGCCGCCCATCCGACTAATCAATTTGCGTTGCGCCATAAAAGAGCGTCAACATCCGCGTTCTTGTCGCGTCCAATTTCGTCAAGAACAG
>CAJGDE010000018.1 GCA_904502135.1 Kiritimatiellia bacterium | reverse complement strand
GCGAGTTTGAGTTGATAGTTCGAGTTCGAGAGTGGAATTTTTAGTTTGGGTGTAGAGATTAGGTGTAGGTGTAGAGCGGATGGTTTTATCCTTTCTACCGCTACGACTAACCGCTAATCACTAACTCCTGACTCCTAACTCCTAACCCCTGACTCCAACTGCTGTAGAGTGTTCCTTGTGCTTTCCTTTCCATCTTGCTTGTATTCTTGCCTTGTCAACGTGCGGCGTTTTTTCGCCCAACGGTACTCGCCTTTTGATATGGGCGATTTTTTAATATAGAAATACCACGCTCATTCATCGCTCCTCTCTGTCAAGTCTCACTTACGCCGCATGAAGCGTATATGCTATATGTCCTCCCCGGCGCACATCCGGGCTTCTCGCCACCATATCAAGCCTTATTTAGGCGAAGCATGGAAAAATTCCGCATAAGCGCGGGAGCACGGGTGCCGCGACATCCGCCGCATTTTGACAAGTCACTTAATCAAAACAGGTCTTGGTTTTGATAATACTATCTTCTTTCTCGCCACTCCAACTCTAAACTCTCAACTCTAACATACGGTAATTGCGCAAAAGGGTGGTTTATAATGCGCAAAATGGCTCTTGATGTTGCTACTTCGGGATGTTAAAATATTTCTCGTTTCTCGTTTCTCGTTTCTCGTTAGTCGTTAGTCGTTAGCGGTTAGCGGTTAGTGAAGGAGATAAAATGCAGTTAAAAAATATTGTCACAGCTATGATAGTCGCCTGTTCGGTCGGGGTATGTAATATCTGTGCGGCGAAGTTGGCTCTGCCGCCGGTTGAGAGAGACGGCGGAGGGGATATTTATGCCGATTGGGCGTTAAAGTTGCCGTTCCCTGACAACAACGCCGGATGGTTGCGACTCTATAAAGGCGCGAACGGAGAAGCCCGCGCTTCGTTGATGTGGCGTTGGACTGGCCCTAATGAGCTCATCGGGAAAAAGTATAAGGGCGAAGTTCAGGTTGACGGCCAGAATATTTCAATCAGATACTTGTCGACGCATTGGATTAAAAAGGTCGAAGATCAGCGCTGGATAGAACTTAAGGGCGGAGTTGAAGGTGATGCGATAGCGCTTCTTTATACTGAAAAAGACGGCAACGGTAAAGTTACCGATGGCCCGAGAAATATCAGCGGTAAGCGCATTCCTCAGTTAGACAAAAAGCCTCAAGTGTCGAAAATCAAGTATGGTGATAAGATCGACCTTATGGATTTTTCTCAGTGGGAACTTAGAGATCCTGCTCTTTATAACGGCTGGAGCGTAAAGGACGGCGTTCTGTCTAATCGCGTCAAGCGCGACAAAGACGGTAAGGTCGTCGGTAAGGCCTCAAGTCTTATTACTAAACGCCGGGACTTTAAGGATTTTCTGTTGACGCTTGAAGTGCGCATGCCGCACCCCGGGGCTAACTCCGGAGTTTATCTTCGCGGCAATTTCGAGATTCAGCTTTTGGCGAAACATACTGACAAGCCAGGCGTAAACGATATGGGCGCCCTCTATGGCTATGTTGCCCCGACGTATGCCGCCGAGAAGGAGATTGGCGAGTGGCAGCAGATGAGCATTTGTCTTTACAAGCGCCATGTTACGGTTACACTTAATGGAGTTGTTATCATTGACAATGAAAAAGTCGAGGGGTGCACGGGAGGGGCTTTAAGCGCAGACCTGTCGGCTCCCGGCCCTATTTGGCTTCAAGGCGATCATACCGATGTCGACATCAGAAAGTTTGAGTATACCGAAATTCGCGACTAACCCCAAACCCCTAACTCCTAACTCCAAACTCCTAACTCCTAACCCCTAACCCCTCATTCCCTCATTCCTTCATTCAAACATTCTAACATTCTAACATTCTCCCTAATGCCTACCCCAACAGCATACGCGCTTTTTTTTATCGCGCTTATTTTTACGTCTGGCGATTTGTTTTCGGCCGCTAAGGTTGGTAATAAGATTGATCATACTTGCGTCAACAAGTGGAAAAATCCCAATACCCCGCTACCGGTATTTGCGCAAAAGCTTCATCCCTTCGCAGGTCCCAGAGATGCGAAAGCTCTTTACAAACAATTAGCCGCATTTCCGCAGGATATTGATAAGCTTAAATGGCCTAAAGAAAACCCTTGGGTTAAGACGAAGGGCGTAAAGCCGGTCAAGGCCAGTTCATTCGGGTGGGATAAAGATGATGCGACAAAGTGTCTTCAGAAAGCGCTTGATTCAAATGCGAAGGTGATTCTTATTGATAAGATGAAAGGGCCTTGGCATATAACCGGCGTTGTAATGAGAAGTGGTAAGACCGTCATTCTTGATGATGGTGTTGTTATTACAGGAACAATCAAGAGCCGCCGTGAAAATTCGCGGCAGCGTCTTTTTCAGTTTGATAAATGTGAAAAGATTTTTGTTGAGGGCAAGGGTAAAAACTATATCGGCCGATATACGGAAGAAGATGAGTTAGGGCGCAATGTCGGGCGAAAATACGGTTCAACGGCGATAGGGATATCGGATAGCAGAGATCTCGCTTTTAAAAACCTTTATATCGCCAACAACGGCGAGGACGGGGTCAGTATCGGCGGAATTTTGCCTACGAGTCAGAATATTTGGTTTGAGGATGTTGTTCTTCATCGCAACACTCGTCAGGCGATGAGTATTTGCTCCGGTATGGGGATTTACATGAAGAATGTCACATTTTCTGGAACCTGTGGACTGCCGCCGAAATGCGGGCTTGATATAGAGCCGTCGCTTCCGACGGTTGAGGTGACGAGCGAAATATATCTTCTTGGCTGCACTTTCAAAAACAATGACGGCGCCGGCGTTCAATTTAGCACTTCATCGCGCTTTCCCATAACGTTCTACGCAAAGGACTGCGTATTTGAGCCGACATTCCCGCCGGCTCTTGGAATTGTTCAGCGTGTGATGTACCCTCAGTACAATACAGACGCTCCGAGCGACATTATTTTTGAAAATTGTCTTTTTAAGACATATCCTGGTGTGACTCCGATTCAATTCGCCCACGGCAATTTCTTCCATGTAACATTTAAGGGCGGCGAGATTCGCGAGCTTAAGGGAATGCGAAAGCCGTCGAAAGCTCCGATAAAATTCACGCTCGAGCGCGAGTTCAGGATGGAAAAGGATAATTCGCCTGTTTCCCGACCGGTTCCCGAAGGCTCGCTTGTTTTTGATAATCTTAAAATTACCGGCTTTGAAGGCAAGGATGCGATTGAAGTTGAGGATATGGCTCTACAAAACAGCGTAAATAATATATATGGTATAATTGTAATGAACAAGCGAAAGCTTGATGTATCTAAGTATCGCTATATCGGGTATGACGCGATGCAAGCAGAAGAAAAAGAATCTAAAGCATCAAAAAGAAGAAGACGAAATAGATAAAAGGAGAATATCAGGATGAATGCAGATGGTTACGAAAAACAAGGTGGCGTTTTTTCTCGGCGTTCCTTTTTGCGCGGCACGGCGTGTGTGGCTCTAAGTGGCGTTGGCGCGTGTACTGGGTTGCTTCCCCAAGGCAAATTGCGAAAGGATGCGGCTTTGTCCGCGATTCTTTCCGACACCCATGTCGGAGCCTGGAATTCTCCGAAATATCAGGGTGAAAAGTTTGCGGAGTGTCTCGCTCGCGTTCTCGCGCTTGATCCGCTTCCCGCGAGAATTTTCATTACCGGTGATTTTGCTTATCTTTGGGGGCGCAAAGAGGATTATAAGCTTGCTCGTGAGCTGTTGCAACCTGTTGTTGATGCAGGTATTGAAATTGTTATCGGTATGGGCAATCATGACCGGCGTGAGAATTTCCTGGAATTCTGGCCGGAATATGCGAACCGCTCGCCGGTTGAAGGGCGCATTGTCAGTAAAGCGAGAGGGGCGCATTTTGATTTCATCATGTTAGACACGCTCGATCAGCCGAAAGAGACGGATAGGTGGATCACTCCCGGAACTCTTGACGATAAGCAGCGCGAATGGCTTGCGTATGAGTGTGCTTCGTCAAAGCGTCCGTTGTTAGTGATGGGACATCACCCGGCGGATGAACTTGGCGGCGGACCAAACGGCGTTAAAGGGGCGCACGGTTTTGGTAGACTTCTAATGGTACATAAAGGTTCGCTTACAAATTGCTGCGGCTATATCCATGGGCACAATCATCAGTGGTATGTCACACGTTCGCTGCTGGAGTGGCATAATGCCGCTGTAGGCCATACGGCTTGCCTGCCTTCCACGGGGCATTGGGGAGATATAGGGTACGCTTTGCTGCGCGAGTTTCCTGACCGCGCCGAATTGTCTTTGATGCAGTATGATTATTTTACCCCGAAACCGCTTGAAAAGGGCGCAAAGCCGAACCCGGCTTGGCAGGCGATCGTCCGCGACAATGCAGGAAGCCGTTGCACTTTCGTAGCGAGAAAATAGTAGACTTAAGGTTAAACATGAAGGCTTAACTACACGGAGAAAAGAGAAATGAGAAAAATACTTTTTGCAGTCTGCGCAATCTTATCGCTTTTTGCCTTTGCCGAAAACAAGAATGAAAGACTTCTTGTTTTTCACATGGACTTCAATATTATCCAGATGCGGCGCGACTTGGTGATGGAGCTTCTTCATACCGCGTCAAAGGCGGGGTATAACGCGATACTTTGGGAAATCGAGAACAAGGTTATGCTGCCGTCGATAAGGAGCGCGATTTCGCCTGACGCCTTCACACAGGAAGAGTTCAAGGAGATTCTCGCCGAAGCGGACAGGCTCGCTCTTGAGCCGATACCGCTTATGCAGACGTTCGGTCACGGCGAATACATAATGAACTGTCCGGAATACCGGCATTTCCGCGAGCGCGCCGACAAGTCCGACTGCTACTGCGTCTCCAAGCGCTGCGTGAGAGAATTTCAGCTTAATCTCCTTAGAGACTACATCAGGCTTTTCGGTTCGAGATTGAAGCGCTTTCATCTCGGCGGAGACGAGGCTTATTGGTTCGGAAGCTGCCCCGTCTGCAAAGAGCGCGATAGAATGGAACTTTATGTCGAACATCTCGAGTCGTTGGCCGGAGAGCTCAGATCCCACGGCATAAAGCCGGGCGTCTGGGATGATATGCTTTCGGATAAGCGCAAGAAGAATCAGGTCTACAAGACGTCGCTGCCGAACGACTATACGCTGTGGTACTGGGATTATCGGATCGGAACGGAAGAAAAGTATACTGTCGAGGGCGAGCAGAGTCTTAAAAAACTTTTACCTCTCAAAAACGAGATCGTTCTTTGCGGGGCGAGTCAATCGTGGGGAGATGACCCGTTTTTCGCGAATTTCGTCGTTCACCGCAAGAATATCGATTATCTCGGAGCCATCGCCCGGAAAGAGCGCTATGCCGGTTTTTGTCTGACGTCGTGGTCGGTAAGACAGTGCCTTAAGAGGCTTCAAAGGCCTTTGATGGAATATGCCGCCGATCGCATTCTTAAACCCGCGCCCGACTCCGGCGCCGACTGGAAAAGGGCCGTTGAAAACACATTCGGGCCGAATTGCACTGTTGAGATGGCCGATGAGCTCATCAGAGGCTCATGGCAATTGTCCTGCGCGGATTCTCGTATGTGGTCGGGGCTCAAGGAGGGGATCCCGCCGCCGAAAGGGTGGCTTAAGGATTATCTCGCGACGCGTCCCCAATTGCATAAGAATCTGCCGGGCAGGGCGAAGAAGGAGATGATGAGGACGAAAGATGCGCTTGAAAGGTGGAAGAAGATTCCTTCTCCCAATGAGGCGGTTAAACTCGCTATTCGCGCTGCCGAGGTGAAAATCAAATTCTATGAAATGATGACGCTCGCTCTTGAAGGGAAGAACTATGTTTGCCCCTTTTCGGAAACGGTGTCTCTCTACGGCGAAGAACAGTCACCGAGGTCGGCAGAAAACTCCGCTAAACTCGTTCTTGGGTTTTATATCGACGGATTGTAAATAAGGCCGTCAATCCACGACGGCGGCCGGGGGAGTGCTATTTTTCGAATTGCGGTATTCCCTCATGGGCTTGCCGAACGTTTTTTTAAATCTGTTTTCGAGACGATTTAACGTCATAAAACCCGTCCGGTTTGAAATTTCATTTACGCTGAGGTCTGTGTGCATCAAAAGCTCGCGCACATAGTTAATCTGGCGTCGGCGGATTTCTGTCAGGATTGTGTGTTTGACAATTTTTTTGAATCGCGTTTCAAGAGTGCGCCTGCTGCAATTTACCGCTCTTACGACATCTTCTACGGATATCTGGCCGTTGCGGGCCTGTTTGGCGATAAACATTTGCGCTTGAGCGACGATTGTGTCGCCGGAGCGTGAAATGTAACCTGTTGAAGCGCGTGTCTCTATTCTGACGGGCTCAATCGGAATGCACCGCGGTTTGACGGCTTTGTTCAGCATTCTTTGATTCAGATGATCAAGCACTTGAGGTATTGCATTGTCGAGTACTATACTTGAAAGGGGTGGGATAGATGTCTCGCAGATAAAGGGGTCATTGTCTACACCAAGAACGGCTACCGATTCAGGCACTAAAATATCTTCGGCAAGACACGCGTCCAGCACTTGTCTGGCACGAAGATCGTTTGCCGCGAAGATCGCGCACGGCTTCGGCAGAGACTTAAGCCACTTCTGCATTATCGGCTCTTCAAGCGCCCAGTCTTCTCGCGCCTGCCTGCTGGGTTCTTTGTATATGTGGCAATGATGAGAGCTTTTGGCAAGCGCCTTTGTGAAAACCCTTTGGCGGTTCTCGCTCCACTGCATTTTTTTGACATTCCCGACAAAAGCGAAATTTTCATAGCCCTGAGATATGAAGTGCTGTGCCGCCATTTCCGCTATGGCGGCGTCGTCCACGCGTGTGAAGCTTTGGTTTGTGAGAAAGTGCCCCGAGTTGGTCTTTAAAAATGACGGCTGGATTTCGACGACGGGCACGCCTGTTTTTGCGGCAGCTCTACAGGCTTTGGGGGATTCTGAACGTATGATTAATATGCCGTCGCACCCCCATTTTGTCAGTCTTAACATACTTTGTTCTTCGCCGAAAGCGTCAGACTGCAGATAAAGTTGCCAAGGGGAGTTCTGCCGGATCCATTTCATGATGTCTGGAAGTATGTTCCAGTTCGGCATTTGCGATATGAACAACGCTACTTTCAGGTGCTTTTTCTTTGTCATTTTTAAAATCCCTTTGCGTGGATAGTATACCATAAGATTGCGCAAATGGGTGATAAAATTTGCGCAAATTTCGCAATTGAATGATGTGTTCTGATTTTGTATAATTGGTGTGACGTAAAGAGTTTTGATTTTCTGCAACAATAAAATTTTTAGAATGTTAAAAGGAGAAAAAATGAGTACATCAAGGCGTACATTTATCAAGGCTTTAGCCGGCTCTTCGGCTTTTGCGATCGGCGGGTGCAAGAGCATTTTCGGGTTTCAAAAAATCAAGCTTGCGGCGGTGGGGCTCACTAATAAAGGATATACCGACTGGACGCCGATGCTTCGTTCGGGGCTGGTCGAAATCGTCGCGTTCTGCGATGCCGACCGCAGCAAGTACGAGATGGCGATGGCGCGCGCGAAGAAAGACGGCTTTAAGGAGGATCTTGCTAAAGTTCCGTTCTATACCGATTACCGCAAAATGTTTGATGACGCGGATTTTCTCGGCATAGAGGCGATGACGGTTTCTACGCCCGATCATGCGCACGGCGCAATCGCGATTGAGGCGATGAAGCGCGGCATTCACGTATTCGTCCAGAAGCCGCTCGTGCGCACGATGTGGGAGCTTGATTATTTCGAGAAGACCGCCAAAGAAAACGGTGTTATTACACAGATGGGCAATCAGGCTTCCTCCCTTGACAGTCTGAGAAGGGCGACCGAGGTTCTGCGCTCCGGTATTCTTGGGGATGTCACTGAAATCCACATTTGGACGAACCGCCCCGTTTGGCCTCAGGGTAAGCAGGTCGACAATTACATCAAGAGCCGCAAGACGGGTGATGTTATCCCGGCCGGTCTTGACTGGAATGCGTGGCTCGGAACTGCCGCCGAAAGGCCGTTTCTTGATTGCTACCCCAAGGGCATGAAGATTCATGACCCGTGGAATATGGTTAAGAACGTCTATCACCCGGGCGCTTGGCGCGGCCACTTTGATTTCGGATGCGGAGCGCTTGGCGATATGGCCTGCCACATGATGAACGTTCCGTTCCGCGGGCTTGAACTCTACGGCGCCACGCAAGCCGAGCAGATCAAGGCCGACTCCACGGGAGGCTTGGCCTATCCTCTTAATTCCGTCGTGAAGGTCGTCTATCCGCGCCGTAAATCAAAGGTGACGCCCGGCAAGGAGTTTTCGGCTCTCGACCTCTACTGGTATGAAAATGAATTTAGACCTGACCCGGAGAGACTCTACAAGTGGAGCAGCACCCACGGCGGCAAGATCCCCAAGACAGGTTGCTACATAAAGGGCTCAAAGGGGGATATCATCGTTCTTGACGACCACGGCGGGAAGATTGCGATTTCTCTCAACGGGGAAAAAGGCTTTAAGGATATTTTCGAGCACGAGGCGTGTAAGGCTGTTGCGCTTGAAATTCCTCGCTGCAAGATTCTTGCCTCCGCGAAAGCGGCAGATGAGAATTCGATGGAAATGCGCGGATTTGCCGAAGAGCATTATGTCGAATTTCTTACCGCAATTCGCGGCGAAGGGCCTTTTTACAAGGATGTTAATTCGCGCTGTTTCTCTGACGTTGAATTTTCAGTTCCTCAGATGGAAGGCATTCTCGTCGGCTGCATGGCCCAGTGGGTCGGCGGCAAGGTTCTCTGGGACAGCGCCAAGCAGAAGTTTGATCGCGCGGATGCTAATAATCTTCTTAAGCCTTATATCCGTAAGGGCTGGGAATTCTGATTTTAAGGCAGCGTGAGAAAAATTCTTGTTATTATAGCCTTCACCTGCGCTTTCTCGGTGTTTGGTGATATTGCCGGTGTAGAGAGAGAGGCTGAAAAGGTTCTCTCTCTACGCGGCAGAGAAGCTGCAGCTAAGATTTTCGCAAAGGCGGCGAAAATGCGAGAAGTCCATCTTCGTGAGATGGAGAAATTTGAATCGCGCAGGAAATCTCAAGGCGATGCTGTTTTATCTGGTGATCTTGAGGTTGATGTTTCCGTCGATGCTGCCGATATGGGGGAAGCGGAAGAAGCTTCTTTAGATAAGTCTTTGGACATGCGCTACATTGCGCAGATTTCAGAAAACTATTATCAGCTTGGATATGATCATCTTTTTGCTTCTAATGCCGAAGAAGCAGAGAAGTATTTCGCGAAGGCTGATAAGTCTACCGCAGAGCTGCTGAAGGCCGCTGAAAAAGAGAATGATAAAGAACTTTGCGCAATAGCACGCAAAAGGCTTTTCAACATCAGGGTCTACAGAAAGGATTATACGGCGCCTAAAGTGATTCCTGTCGGCGAGGCTGGGGCGGCAGTTTGGCTTGGCGAGCTTGATGTTCTACGCGCGAGAGGGGCTTTCGATGAAGCGGCTGAGGCTGGCGAGAGAGCCTTTAGCCTTTCGCCGAGTGTGAAGGTGATAAAGAAAATTCTTGCCGCCAGAGATAACCTTCCTGGTAAAGAAGCGCTTATAGATTGGCTTTTAAAACATTCTTCGGACAAGCGCTTTAATAAGATCGAGCGTATAGAAATTCTCAATATCGCTGGCGAATACGCCTCAAAAAAGTTTAGGCCCGAAACGGTGAAAAAAATCGCCCAGATTATCAAGAGCCTTGGCTCCGAGCCTCGCGGATGGGTGAAGATCCTTGACGAATATGAAGAGTTCGCCCGCTTCCCGCGGCCTGAGAGCGAGATAGTTTTCCCCAAGACGCTGAAGGATTTCGGTGTGGCAAAAGAAGGTAAAACGGTCAAGGCCTCGAATTATCTCGACCTTGATAGCGACGGCAAGGATATGACAAGAGCGATTCAAGAAGCGCTTAATGCGCCCGATGTTTCCAAGGTCATAATTGATAAATTAGAAAGGCCATGGCGAATCACATCCGTCAAAATCCCTTCGAATCGCCATATCGTTCTTGAAAAAGGCGTAAGCATCATAGGCGAGGAAATTTCACGTACTGTCAAGAAAGCCGATGGGTCAATGTTCGTTATTTCAAAAGCTGCCAACATTATTATTGAAGGTCTTGGCGAAAAACCAGAAGACTGTCACATCGGAAAATTTTCTACTCGCGAAGAGCGCCGCAGGCGCGGGACGAGATACGGCGGCAGCGCCGTTGGTATTGAAGGGCGAAATGTTCTTATTAAAAACGTGAGTTTGTCGTATAACAACAATGACGGGTGCAGCATTGGCGGGCAGTTTTCGCCGTCGCGGCAGCTGTGGTTTGATAATGTGAAATTTGACGGAAATTTCCGCCAGGGTATGAGCGTTATCAACGCTAAGGGAATGTATTTGAGAAAGTGTGTTTTCTCGAATACCGACGGCGGCGCACCCATGGCCGGGGTGGATTTTGAGCCGGTCTATCCGAGCGAATACGTAAATGAGATCTACTTCATGGACTGCGTCTTTTCCAAAAACGGCGGCGGCGGGCTTTTGGTCGCAACGTCAAGTTTTCACCCGGTAACGATATCTGCAAGGCGCTGCCTGTTCGAATCCCAGCCGTGCAGCGGAATACTTACGACTGCCAGAACCACATATTATACTTCCGCGGAAAAGCCGGCTTTAGGCCTTATCCAGATAGAAGACTCTACTCTTTGCAGATGGATGGGGCAAGGGGCGGTTGATTTCTTGGGCTGCCCGCTTTTTGACATGAAATTTATCAATTCGAAAGTGAAGATTTCAGATAAGCGCCCTCGCGGCACAGTTCCTGACGGAACGATGGTGACGACTAATGCCGTTTGGGGTCCGACTTGGGCGAAGTGGCGCGATTATCCATTTAAGGCTAAGATAGACTTCAGCGGTCTATCTCAGGAAAAGTGAAAAAAGAAAGGATGAAAATGAATAAAAGAACAATGCAAAAAGCGTGCTGGGTAATGATGTTTGCCGCCGCTTTTGTTGGGTGTAGCGGCTTATTCAAGGCCTCGTCTTCGCCCCACATGGAAGCGCTTGAGCGAGATTTGGCCGATAAGAGCGTTAAGCACGATGTAAGTTATTTTCTTAAAAACGTAAAAGAAATTCATAAGAAGCATCGCGATCGCAGTTCGGGTTTGCTTAAGCCGAGCGGCGTTGAGGCGAATGAATACATAGAAGCTGTCATTGCGATGCGAGAGAAGTTCGGTTTAAGCGATGCTGACGTGGCGAAGCTCTGGCACGATTATGCGGGGAGAAGCATCAGCCTTTATCGTGATGAAGATTTTATCAAAGGCTATGAAAATATGCTTAAGTTAGCGCCCGGCGCTGCCAAGTGGGAGGTCGTCGCCGCCCGCCACACGCCGCATTACCGGCTTTTGAAGGAACTTAAACATTTCCCGAGAAAAGAAAAAGAGCTCAATTTCGGACAGACGCTTAAAACGATGGGCATAGCGGAAAAGAAGACCGTCCATTTGAAGGATTACTTCAACCCCACGAATATGACGGCGGTATTTCAGAAATATGTGGACGATCCTGAGGTGACGACTATCGTTCTCGATAAGATGCCTTCGCCTTATTATATTTTCTCCGTCAAGTTCGGCCCTAACGTCAACGGCAAGCGTGTTCTGCTTAAGAGCGGAGTGATGCTTCAGCGCGTACCGTGGGAACTTCGCCATTTGAGAAAGTTCAAGTGTCGCGCGCCGATGCTGGATGTTAAGGGTGCCAAGAATCTCATCATCGAGTCTGACGCTTCAGATCCGCGCGAGGCAGTCGTGACTTTCTACAATTCCCGCGCGGAGCGTCTTAAAGTAAACCGCCGCGAGGGCGACAGCTGCATCGGAATCGGCGGCGGAAAATCGCGCAACGATACTTCAATCAACATTGTTATCCGCAATCTTCACCTAAGAGACAGCGAACAGGACGGCCTTGCAGTAGGTGCGCTTTGGCGTCCGTCGGAGGAAGTTTATGTTGAAAATGTCATAATGGATTCTAACTTCCGCCAAGGTACAAGCCCCTGCGCATATTATTCGCTTTACTTCAAAAACTGCCAGTTCATCAATACGCGCGGAGGACCCCCGTCGGCCGGGTGCGATGTCGAGCCGTGGGATGATTATCTTTGTACAGGTATTCTCTACTTCTTTGACTGCACGTTCGCCAATAACGACGGCGGCGGACTTGAGTTTGCAACGTCCATTAAAAATCCTCTGCTTTGCATGGTTAAGAGGTGCAGGTTCTTGCCTACTCCAGGAGCGCAGTTTAACATTACGGCTCGTCCGACAGGTTATTTGCTCAATAAGCGTAGACCATACTCTGATATAATTTTTGAGGACTGCGAATTTTCTTCGCTCGGCTCTTCGATATCGTTTATGCCCTGCCCCATTTACGATACGACTTTCCGCAATTGCGTGATCAAGGATGCGCGTTCGACCGCGAGAAAGGCGGCCTCAAAGGTAGGTCCATCTCCAATCAAGGCGTCGCTCAATAGAGATTTCGGCATGAGCGAATTTACAGGGGATTTGCGTGCTGAAATCAAGTTTGAGAATGTCCGTATTGAAGGGTTTGAGAATTCTGAGCCTCTTGGCGTTTCGGATGAACTTGGAAAGCTTTCGATTAAAAATGTATTTTCGGGGATTGTCGACTGGAACGGAAAGAAAGTTGATTTCTCCAAGGTTAATTACATCGCTCCCGACGTCAATGAGCCACCGACAAAGTATGTCGATCTTAAGAAATTGAAGAAGCCCTCAAAGCTTGTGAAGGATGGCGAGATGATGCCTGAGTCTAATGCTGTTCTTTGCTATAATGGAGCATGGTGGCTGAAAGATCCTAAGTACTCCTATTATTTCTATGCCGAGAAAGGCCATGAGATTTCATTCGATCTGAATATAGCATATTCGATGTACCAGAAGAATCGTCCCGTTTACAATATCCATATAATCGCGCCAAGTTCGGAGTCGATAAAGATAGCTGAGCACATTGAGGGCAAGAAGACGATTTCTTTCAAGGCTAAAGAATCTGGCTGGCATAGATTTTCGCCTGGAGAGGATATTACTTTAGCTCAGTGGTATGTCACGAACGTTAAGGGAACTTTATTCTCGTGGCAGGCCGATACAAAGTCTGATTCTTTCGCGAAGTTCGTTTTGAGAAATAAAGAAAAGTCTTATACCGGTTATTTTGAAGTTCCTGCCGGCGGCAAGGAGTGCCGCATCAGAGTAAACTACGGAGGGTTTGAACTTTACGATCCTGCGGGTAATCTCGTCGATAAGATCGGCAGTAGGGATTATCTTGGGCGCTATACGTTCACCATCAAGCCGTCGACCGACAAGGCTGAGATATGGAGCTTCCGCACGCCTTGCAGCCGCTCCGGCGGGCAGACGCGCGCTCTCAGATTCTACTACCCCTTGAACGGCATCTGGGCCGATTCTATCGAGGCGCTTGCGCTTGAATACGATGAACACTTCGTTCCGGCGAAGAAGAAGATGCTTGCAGAAAAAGTGAAAGTCCGCAAAATCGACCGCTCTATTCTTTCAAAAGAGCAGGTCTCTAAACTTGATGCAACGATCGCCGCGCGCAAAGAGTTCGCCAAAAAGATGGTAAATTCAAATCTCGTTAAAGATCTTGAAGCTCAAATCAACAAGATGAGCGAGGGTAAGCGCAACGATGATACCGAAAAGCAGCTTGCTGACTTAAGACGCGGCCTTGATCTTGTTAAGCGCGCTGCCGACATGGAGGTTAAGGCGGCTAACGAAACTGAAGATGTCGCCGAGGCGGCCGCTTTTGTTCAGGCGTTTGCAGATCTCCTTGGTGTCGATAAGAACGCGTTCGGAGTCTCCTTCCCGAAAGATGTTGTAGAATACGAATATCCGTTTGATCTTAATTCGACAATCGACGCTATCGTAGCGGTCATTAAGGAAAAGTGATATGAAAAGTTTCTTTGCCGAGTCGTTGAAATGTTTTTCTTTGTTGGCGATCTCTCTTTCTGTCGTTGGGTGCCAAAGCGTCTATCAGATAAAAGAAAGTGATGTCGTTATTGAGAATAAACGCGCGCGGCTTGTTATCGGCGCTGACGGCTCGGCAAAGTCACTTATTTTAAAGTCTTCGGGAGAAGAACTTCTTGATACAAGCGAAGGTAGAGGCGCCTTTTCAATTACTCAAGATAGGCCCTTTGTTAATGAACTTAAGCTCGTCTTTCCAAACTGCGAAACGACTTACTTCGCCAATTGCGTCAGCCGCGAGGGCGACTGTCTCATAATCGGCTTTGAGCATTTGGATTACAAGGCGAAGGTCAAGGTTGTCGAGAAAGACGATTATTTCATTTTTGAGTTTGCCGGCTTTGACATTTCCGGCAGCGCTCTCGCTCGTATGCATACGAGCGGGCCGCAGGTCAAGAGCGTTCGCTTTTTGGATTTGCCGATGAAGGAACGCGAGAACTTCGGGCAGTGGCTGAATGTCGTCTGGGACGAAAAGGCGGCCTCTGCCGTTGTCGCGCTTGAGCCGTTTACCTGGATCGGCAGTGAGAAACGCTATGACGCGAGGCATCTTTACGCCGAGGCTCATAAGGACGTTAAGCTTGATGGTGTTCGCTCTGCGCTCATCGTCTCGGAGAAGAAGTCGTTTTTAGACCGCATGGATCTTTTGGAGAGAGCGGAGAATCTTCCGCTTGGTGTTGAAAGCCGCAGAAGAGACTCTCTAAACAGCTCCATTTATTCGACGGGCGACGTCTGCCCCGAGAACGTAGATAAGCACATCGCTCAGGCCAAGAAGGGCGGCTTTAAGATGATGCTTGTCTATTATACGGCTGTCTGCGAAGGCGCGAAGAACGACAAGGGTTTCGGCGGAATCGGAGAGTATGAGATAAGTAAAAAATATCCCAAGGGTTATGAGTCTTTAAGAGAGATGCTTGCGAAGATCAAAGCGGCGGGGATTACCCCTGGGCTGCATGTTCTGCATACGTTTATCGGTTTTAAGTCGCTCTATTTTACGCCCGAAGTCGACCCGAGAGTAAACATCAAGCGCCGTTTCACGCTGGCGCGTCCGCTCAAGGAGGGCGATAGCGAGATTTATGTTCAGGAAGATCCTGCTTTAAGCCCAACGAAGGAGACGACGCGCATTCTCGTTTTCGGCGGCGAAGCGATGAAGTATGAAGGGTATACGACTCAAAGGCCATATAAATTTACGGGCGTTAAGCGCGGCCATCTGGATACGAAAGTGAAATCGCATGCCCGCGGTCTCATAGGCGGCGTTCTCGATGTGTGCGAATATCTCGCCCAGAGCTGTTACATCGACCAGAACAGCGATCTTCAAGATGAGATAGCCGAGAAAATCGCCCGCATCTATAATTGCGGTTTTGAGTTTATGTATTTTGACGGCTCAGAGGGCGTGAATGTTCCGCAGGGGCTCCATGTGCCGAACGCGCAGTATCGCGTATGGAAAAAGTTTGATAAAAAGCCTCTCTTCTGCGAGGGAGCGGCGAAAGGTCATTTCGGGTGGCACATGCAAAGCGGCGCCAACGCGTTCGATGTGTTCGAGCCGGAAGAATTCAAGAAGATGGTTGTTCGCTGGCCGCTTTATGAAGCTCCCATCATGCAGAAGGATTTCACCCGTGTTAATTTCGGCTGGTGGAGAATATATGCGCCCGGTAAAGTTCCGTGGAAGGAGCCTGTGCGCTATACGATAGGCACTCAGATGGATATGTTCGAGTTCGCCACCTCAAGAGCCGCCGCCTACGACTGCCCCGCGACGCTTCAGGTCGGGTGCGATTGGTCGGCCGTTCCGAGGATCGATGACCTGATGGAGGTGATTCGCCGCTGGGAAGATGTCCGCCAAAAGAAGTGGCTTACCGGTGAAATGAAAGAGCGCCTTAAATCGCCGACACAGGAGCATCATCTGTATATCAATGATAAGGGCGAATATGAACTTCACGATATTGAGATGCTTGAAACTCCCGAATGCGCTAAGAATTTAAGAGGCTTCATGTTTGAGCGCAGCGGCAAAACCCTCGTCGCCTGTTGGCATACATGCGGCGAAGAAGATGTTGAGATTCCCTTTGCGAAGGAGCGCAGATTTAAACTCGCGGGGCTCAAATATATTGAAACCGATCTTTCGCTCAATGAGGTTAAGAATGCGTGGGAGGGTGCGCGGTTTGTGACAAAATGATATAATATCCAATGTAGAAAAGGAGACTGATATGAAAAAAAGCATAATCTCGCTGTTTGTTGTCGTGGCTGCTCAAATGGTGCTTTCTAAGACATATTACGTCTCGAAAAATATCGGTGATGATGCAAACCCCGGTAGCGAGAGCGCTCCTTTTAAAAATTTGAAGCCGGCGATAACTAACGCGGTTGACGGCGATATAATTATAGTTGATGACGGATCGTACAATATTCCGGACTTTGCAACTAACGGGCTCTATATTGCGAAGGCTATTACGCTACGCTCAAAAAATGGCCCCAAAAAATCGACTATCGCGTCGTATAAATTCTCAGGTATAGAGCCAAGAGTTTTGTTTATCTCAAATGAAGGGGCTAAAGTAGAGGGGTTTTCGATTAAATGGGGCAAGGGAGGGGGAGCCTCAACATTAGAAGGTGTCGCTAACGGTTATGGCGGCGGCGTAGTTCTCTTAAAGGGTATTTTGGAAAATTGCATTGTTGCAGATAATAGCACCTTCGGTTACGGAGGCGGCATATATATGAAAGGCGGTCTTGTCTCTCGCTGCATTATTAAGGACAATAAGAATAATGCCGGGCATGGCCAATATGCAGGAGTCTTTATGTCTGGCGGTATTATAGAACACTCGCTTATCGCCGGCAATAAAATGACCGCCGCTTCCGGTAATAAAAGATTGTATGGCGGAATATTTGCTTCAGGCACAAGTGTAATAAGAAATTGTACCGTTGCAAATAATAAGGGCAATACCTGTGCGGGCATTAAGCTGGCAGATTCCGCCGTTTTGGAAAATACCATTTCATTTGGTAATGAGACTCTTGGCGGAGCCGTTAGTAATTTTTCTGGGAGTAATCCGGCGCAAGTGACGAATTTGGCATCTACCGTCGCGTTTGGTGTTGTTATGGAGGAAGATAAGCTTGCTGAAGATCAGGAGAAACTTGTAATTACCGATCCCGATCAAGAATTTACAGGTTTTGCCGCCGGTGATTATACGCTTGTAAAAACTTCGCGTTGTATCGATGCCGGTTATGGTGAGGCGACCGTCGATAAAGATCTTACCGGTGCAGATCGTGTGCAGGGGTTAAGGATGGATATCGGAGCTTATGAGTTTACGCCGCGTGTGGCTAAAGTATATGAGCTTTCGCCTTCTGATGATCTGAAGGAAGTTATTGAAACCGCCGAGGATTCCGATGTGATATTGCTAAATGACGGCACTTATAAAATTTCGGACGGTTTGACGATCAATAAAGGAGTTGCGCTTCGCTCGAAAAATCGTCACGGCGTAATTCTCTATGGCGATAATGTTGCCCCGACAATAACGATGACTCACCCTCGAGCTGTTGTGGAAGGAGTAAAAATCACCAAAGGCCAACCCGGTGCTATCGTTTCGGAGGGAATGGTTACCGATTCAATCATATACGAAAATACAGCTAACTTCAGTGACGCGGACGGTGGCGGCGTGAGGATTACTGGAGCAGGCATCGTCTCAAGGTGTATAATAAGAAACAACAGCACGGGGATTGCCAATCATGGTCGCGGCGGTGGAGTATATCTGGAAGGCAATGGCGTTTTAGAGCATAGTCTTATATATGATAATGAGAGTAACGGTAATAAATATTCCGATCACGGTTCAAGCGTATCTGCGAACGGTTCCGCTACTGTCCGTTCCTGTACCGTCTCTAAGAATAAAGGCATTAGAGCCGGAATTTTAGTCAATAGTGCCTCTGCAAAGATTATTGATACGATATGCTGCGGCAATGCAACTGATGGAACGAGCGCATCTAAAGATTTTTATAATAACAAAAATTCGCAGTTTCTGACTAATGTCTGCTCGTCTATTCAAGTTGGTGTTGTAATGAATTCAACTGCTCTCGCCGCCGATCAATCAAGGCTCGTTGTGGATGATGTGAACGATCTTTTTGTTAATATGGACGATAATGATTTCCGCCTGAAGAATGGCTCGTGCTGTAAAGATATGGCGTATGGAGAGCCGACCGTCGAAAAAGACGTGCTTGGCAATTTAAGAGTCGTAGGGCGTAGAATGGATATAGGCGCTATAGAAAGCTTAAAGCTGGACGGAATGAGAGTTATCGTGCGATAGAAAAAGCGGGAAAGGGAAATGACAAAAATGAAAAGAAGAGATTTTTTAAAAGCATCGGTCGCCGCGGCATTTGGAGCTCCATTGGTTGCCAATGCCTGGCAAAAGCCATCGATATCTTCTCCTATGCAGGACACATGGTTTAATGAGCCATGGCGTGATATTTACAATCCAAAAGAATTTATCTGCGTAAAGCCGGCCGTTCATATATTAGGTACAAACACTCTCGGCATCTGGTGGAAGACTAATGACATCGCCGTTGGCTGGGTCGACGCCTCGCAGGACGGCGGAAAAACATACCGCAGATATTGGCTTGAAGTCGACGGCGTAAGAAGCACAAACACCTGCACTCACGTAGCCGTTATCGATGACTATGATTCATCTAAGCCTCTTAAGTTCCGCGCAGTGTCGCGCCCAATCGCCGAGTTTGGCCGATTTGGTCAAGTGCGCTATAAAGGCGAGGCGATTCCGGGCGTTAATTTAAAAGCGTATAAAGTAGGGATAAACGCGTACAATAAATTTAACCGTGAGCGCATTAACAAATATACCGGTGAAGAACATATTTATGAAGGTGAAGTCGCGGCGATAAACCACGATGAATTTAATGTCATAATGTTTAATGACATCCATCACTCGTTGGGATTATATCCGGAGCTTTTGAAATATGCGCCAAAGTCTGTCGCGCTTGCCGTTTTTGCGGGCGACATTCTCGATCATTCGCGAAGTGACGCCGATTTTGACAAGCACCTTTCCTCTCCGATGGCTTATGTCGGCAAGGAACTTAAATGTCTTACATCTTTCGCTCGCGGCAATCATGAGATGATGGGGCTTTATGCGCAATTTGTGCGCAATCATATTCCGCTTTTTGACGGCGCGTTCTACGGCGCTTTTTCGATCGGCTCTACGCGTTTTGCCGTTCTTGATTCCGGGATGCCGAGCGCAAGTGAAGACCCCATGCTTCTTGACAGATTCGCGATGGAGCCGTATTTGAAGCGCGAGCGCCGCTGGCTTGAGGGGGAAATGGCCTCGAAGGAATGGAAGGGGGCGGCGAATCGTGTCGCGTTCGCGCATATTCCGCCCGTTGGCGGCAACAGTAAAGAATATCGGAATATCAACGCCTACCTTTACGGGCCTCTTGAGAAAGATCTTACTCTTCTTATGGCGGGGCACGTGCATGACGGGAGGTATTATAAGAGCGGCGCTATGGCCAAGTTCCCGGTTCTTACGGGCGGGGGACCCTACAAAACGAAAGGCACGAAGGGTAATCACATGGCTACGCTTTCAGTCCTTTCGGTGAAGGGCGCTTCGCTTGAAGTGTATCAAATCGGCCTTGACGGAAAAGAAAACTTTAGAGAGAAAGTCTAAGTAATTGATTATGAAAATACCGTTATTGTCACTGGCTTTTTTAGCGCTGCCTTTTACTTCGCTTTTAGCGAATACGATTATAATCGACCCTGCTGTTGAGGCGGGCGAGATTAAGATGATGAACGGCATAAATAACGGGCCTGTCGTTCCTCGCGGCGAGACGGTCGGGAATTTTGATCGCGGCAGATCCAATTTTCCCTATTACAAAATGCTTGAAATCCCGCTTGTAAGAACGCACGACGCGAATTTCTTTAATGAGTACGGCGGCCCGCATACAGTCGATATGACGGCGATCTTTCCTGATTTTTCAAAAGATCCTGCGGACCCGAAGAGTTATGATTTTACCTGTACGGATAAGTACTTGTCTGAAATTCGCTCTACCGGCGCCAAGATCGTGTATCGTCTGGGGCAGACGATCGAGTATCCCGTTAAAAAGTACGGCGTAAATCCGCCGAGCGACGATCTTAAATGGGCGAAAATCGCCGAGGGGATAATTCGCCACTATAACGAAGGTTGGGCGAACGGTTTTAAGTGGGATATTAAAGATTGGGAAATATGGAATGAGCCTGATAACGATGGGGAGAAAGGTACGTGCTGGACGGGAGACAGGGCGAGATTTTTCGACTTCTACGAGACGGTTTCAAAGCATCTTAAAAAGCAATTTCCGTCTCTTAATATCGGAGGGCCCGCCGTGGGCTGGAATGAAAAATGGGCTGAGGATTTCGTTGTGGAAATGGCGAAGCGCAAAGTGCCGATTGATTTCTTTTCTTATCACGCGTATGCAAACACCCCGGAGAAGATCGTCGAGCGCGCCCAAAGAATGAGAAAGCTTCTTGATGATAATGGGTATAAGGGTGTACCCACTTATCTTGATGAATGGAATTATATTCGCGACTGGTGGAAAGGTCTTGTTTATTCTCTTCGCGCGATGCAGGGCATGAAGGGCGCGGCTTTTACGGCGGCGGCGATGTGCGCGGCGCAGACCGCTCCGATTGATGTTCTTATGTATTATGACGCGAGGCCCAGCGAATGGAACGGCGTATTTGACCGCAACAGCTATCGCCCCATCAAAGGGTACTGGTGTTTTCTCGCGTGGGCGAAACTCCGTCAGTTCGGCAAGGCCGCTCAGGTGAAGGTTATCGGCAAGAATCTCTATGCGGTAGTCGCAAAGGGCGAAGAGGGAAAATTGCGTGCGCTCGTCGTATCTTACTTCGACGACGACAACTGCTGTCACGCCCGCGAGATTACGGTCAAGCTTTCGAAAGGCGAGTTTTTGTCCTCTCGCATAAACACGACAGACAATGATTTCTCTTTCAGCGAGACACCGTCGTTTATTGAAAACGGGGCGCTCAGATTTTCGATGGAGCCAAATTCCTTTGTCTATATCGAGGCAACGGCAAAATGAAAAGAAGAGATTTTTTAAAAGCTTCGGCGGCAGCTGCGATAGGTACGCCGTTAATTGCCAGAGCCTGGCAAAAGCCATCGATATCTTCTCCTATGCAGGACACATGGTTTAATGAGCCTTGGCGTGATGTTTACAATCCAAAAGAATTTATTTGCGTAAAGCCAGCCGTTCATATATTAGGCACACGAAGCGTTGGTATCTGGTGGAAGACTAATGACATTGCTACAGGCTGGGTAGACGCCTCGCAGGACGGCGGAAAAACTTACCGCAGATATTGGCTTGAAGTCGACGGCGTAAGAAGCACAAACACCTGCACTCACGTTGCCGTTATCGATGACTATGATTCGTCTAAGCCTCTTAAGTTCCGCGCGGTATCGCGCCCCATCGCTGAGTTTGGTCGATTTGGTCAAGTGTGCTATAAAGGCGAGGAGATACCGGGCGTTAATTTAAAAGCGTATAAAGTAGGGATAAACGCGTACAATAAATTTAACCGTGAGCGCATTAACAAATATACCGGTGAAGAACATATTTATGAAGGCGAAGTCGCGGCGATAGATTCCAATGAATATAATGTTGTGATGTTTAATAATATTCATCATTCGTTGGCATTGTACCCAGAGCTTTTGAAGTATGCGCCAAAGTCTGTCGCGCTTGCTGTTTTTGCTGGAGATATTGTAGATTTTTCGCGAAGTGATGCCGATTTGGATAAGCACCTTTCTGCTCCGATGGCCTATGTTTGCAAGGAACTTAAATGCCTAAGTTGCTTTACTCGTGGCCCTCGTGAATTCATGGGGCCATATGCGCAATTTGTCCGCAAGCATATCGCGTACTCTGATAATCCTTTCTATAGGGCTTTTTCCATAGGGGCAACGCGTTTTGCGCTTCTTGATTCAGCGATTCCTACGCTCAGCGAAGATCCGATGCAGCTTGATAAGTATGCGACAGAGTCGTATCTTAAGCGAGAGCGGCGTTGGTTGGAGCGAGAAGTAGCCTCAAGAGAATGGAAGGAGTCGGCAAATCGCGTAGCGTTTGCTCATATTCCGCCGTGTAAGGAAAAAGAATTTATGCCGTTTGGCAACAGCGGTTATCAAAATATCATTACAAATCTTTATGAGGTCGTTGAAAAAGATTTGTCGTTACTCATGGCTGGACATCTCGGCAATGGCAGATATTATAAGAGAGGAGTATTTGCTCAATTTCCTGTCGTTGTGGGAGGGGGACCCAAAAAAACTCGTGGGCCTAAGGTGAGTAATATCGCTACGCTTTCAGTGCTTTCGGTGAAGGGTGATTCGCTTGAGGTGTATCAAATCGGTTTTGACGGAAAAGAGAATTTCCGAGAAAGGATTGGCTGATGAAATACTCAGTGATAAGCCTGAACTATGAAGCTTTTAATTCTATCGATTTTTGCTTTAAGCATACTTAACGCTCTTGCTGTAACGCATTTTGAAAAACTTGCTCGCGGCCGAGATGTCCTTTGTGTCAACGCTGATAACGACCATTATTTCAAGACGAATTGCATGGCGGCTTTTTTGCCGAGCGAAAAACGCTGGAGCGAGGACGGCGCGAAAAGGTATTTGGATATCATCACCTGCGGCAATAAGGTGACGCATCTTTTTATGTGTCCAATCGGGCAGCGGGCGAATTACGACTCTAAAGTTTGCGACCCTATTTGGATGGCGATTGATGAAGCGAAAAAACGAGGGCTTGAGCCAGATCAATGGCCTGTGAACGCTAAGAAGTTATATGATAAGGGAATTGATATTTATAAAGTCTGGTGCGATTATGCGCGCGAGAAGGGGAATGTCTCTTTGTGGATTTCTCAGCGTATGAATGATGTACATTATGTAGATAAGCCTTGGAACATCCGAACAAATCGCTTTTGGTATGAAAACGCGCGATTTCACCGACGCCCTGATCATGATCGCGGAAAGGCGGGCCCATGGACAGATCATGCGTTAGATTACGCCCACAAAGAAGTTCGGGATTTTCAGTTTAACATTTTTAAAGAGCTTGTTGATCGTTATGATGCGGATGGTTTTGAACTGGACTGGATGCGTTTCTGGGAGCACCTGTCGCCGGGCAAGGAGCGTGAGCTTTCTTACGTGTTAACTGATTTTATAAGAATGTGCCGAGACTATACGAAGAGCGTTTCGAAAAAAAGAGGTCATCCTATCTATCTGTCCGTTAGGGTTCCGACGCTTTATAAAGCGGCTCTTGACTTTGGGTTTGATCCTGTGACTTGGGCGAGGGAGGGACTTGTCGATATGATTGCGATAGCCAATTTCTGGTCAGCGGTTGATTTTGACTTTGATTCTGCTTCATGGGTGGATCTGATTAAAAAGGCAAATCCGGATGTCGCCGTCGTCGCTTCGGCGGCTAACAATATTCAAGCTTATCGCGGGACTGTGCCGATGGATATTGAGGCGTTTTGCGCATGGGGTGATAATGCATATTCCGGAAATGTTGATGGGCTTTATCTTTTTAATGTTTCCTACCTTCCGTATGAGACGCAGAAGACTATTTACGAAAAAGGATTATCTAAAAACGACTGTATGAAAAAGTCTCGGCGCTATGTGGTGACATATCACGATTGCGTCAAGAATCCTGAAGATGCGTCAAGACAGCTGCCATCTCCAGGGAAGAAGGATATTGTTCTTAATATTAAAATCGCTCATCCCAAAGGTAAAATTGTAAGGTCTGTTATTTCGTATGACAATAAGGTTGTCGCCCCAAAAGTGGAGCTTAATGGATTTAAGAGTGTTAGCATAAAAGAGCTTAACGCCAAGTGTGATAAATATGGTCGATCGGCAAAGAAAGTTTTTGAGTATACTTTTCCGGCAGAAGCAGCAGTCACAGGCTATAATAAGTTATATGTAGCTGCAGTAAAAGGGCGCGCGAATTTAATATGGGCCGAAATCGCCGAAATCGCCGAAATCGCCGTTGAAGTTTTGGTCGCCGGACAAAGTAAATGCAACTATGGGCAGGTTAAATGCAACCTAGTGTAATGATGTGCATTTAATTTGCCTTGTTGCATTTAATCTGTGCCAAAAATCCGTTGATTTGAATCCGGTTGCATTCGGATTGACG
>CAJGDE010000017.1 GCA_904502135.1 Kiritimatiellia bacterium | reverse complement strand
GCATAGCCTCCCGACGCACGTATTATACCATATATGCTTTTTCAACGGACAAGAAGTTGTGATAGTAATTTTAGGAGTTAGGAGTCAGGGGTTAAGAGTCCACTCTCGAACTCGACCTATCAACTCGAACTCTCCCTTCTTCACCTTCACCTCCTAAACCCCCATTCAAACATTCAAACATTAACCCATTCTCCCACTCTCCTATGCAGTGGGATCCCTCTCCGAGTCTGAGAGGCGTCGCGACGGCGAAACAACGGTTTGACCGAGCTGTCGGGACCGCCGGAGCGCCTTTCAGCTAATATACAAAATCTATCTTTTTTCAACGAAATAAAATCGCACACGCTCACAAAACACTCAAAATGTGATATAATCTTTTGAACAAAAACTTGACGGGGAGAATTGAAATGTTCAACAACAAAGTCTACCATAAAATTGATGCGCTTTCTGGCTCGGTTGCGACTCTTAGAGCTGAAGGAGTTAAATACAATGAGATCGCTGAGGTTGAATCACGTGCGGGTATTTCTCTTGCGCAGGTGATTAAGCTTGACGGCGAAAACGTAACGCTTCAGATTTTCGCCGGCGCACGCGGCGTTGACACCTCGGCTAAAGTAAGATTTCTCGGAGAAACAATGAAAGTTCCTTTCTCCGACGCGCTTCTCGGCAGACAATTTACCGGCGCTGGCGTGCCTCGTGACGGCGGCCCTGAAATTGACGACAACCCCTCCCCGATCGGTCAGCCGTCTGTCAATCCCGCCAAGCGCATCATGCCAAAAGAGATGGTTCGCACGAACATTCCGATGATCGACCTATTTAACTCGCTCGTAAAATCGCAGAAGCTGCCGATTTTCGCTAGAGCCGGCGAACCGTACAACGATCTTCTCGCCCGAATCGCCCTGCAGGCCGACTCCGATGTAATCATTATCGGCGGTATGGGGTTGAAATACGACGAATATCTGAAACTTCGCTCGAAGCTTGACGAGTCCGGCGCTCTTTCAAAAACGGTCATGTTTGTGCATACAGCCGCCGATCCGACGGTGGAATGCATGCTAGTGCCCGACGTCTCTCTCGCCGTCGCCGAAAAATTCGCCCTTAAAGGAAAGGATGTTTTGGTTCTGCTCACCGACATGACGAGCTTTGCAGACGCGATGAAAGAAATCGCCATAACGATGGAACAGATTCCATCTAACCGCGGCTACCCGGGCGACTTATACTCGCAGCTCGCCTCCCGCTACGAGAAAGCGGTAGACTTTGACGGCGCAGGCTCAATCACGATACTTGCCGTAACGACAATGCCCGGTGACGATGTAACCCACCCTGTACCGGACAATACCGGCTACATTACCGAGGGGCAATTCTATCTCAAAAACGGGCGCATCGAACCTTTCGGCTCTCTTTCGCGTCTCAAACAGCAGGTCAATAAATCAACGCGCGAAGATCATCGCACGGTTATGGACGCGATGATCAAACTTTACGCTCAATATAAAGAAACTGTCGAAAAGCAGTCGATGGGCTTTAAAATGTCCCAGTGGGACGAAAAACTGCTCAAATACGGAAAAGACTTTGAGTCAGGCATGATGGATCTTTCCGTCAACATCCCCCTGGAAGAAGCGCTTGACCTTGGGTGGAAGATTCTCGCGGATAATTTCGACCGCTCCGAAGTGGGCATTCCAACCAAGCTTTCAGATAAATTCTGGCCTTCGAAATAGCCTAAAAAAAAGACTTATAAACTCAGCACTGAAGAAATAAGTTTTTTTGTGTAATCATGCTGCGGATTCGTGATGATTTCGTTGCATGAAGAGCATTCTACTATTTTCCCGGACTTCATTACAATCACTCTATCGGCGATATGCTTTACAACTCCGAGATCGTGCGTAATAAACATGAGGCTTAAATTAAACCTCTTCTTAAGATCCATAAGAAGATCAAGAATCTGCGACCGTATTGAAAGATCGAGCGCACTTACGGCCTCATCGCAAATCAAGAGCTCGCTCTCAAGGGCTATCGCGCGGGCAATGCATATACGTTGACGCTGGCCTCCCGAAAACTCATGCGGGTACTTGTCGAGATGAGAGGAATCAAGCCCAACAGCCTCAAGAAGTTCCAGCGGAGTTTTTTTAGATCCTACATGCTTTAATATTTCAGAAAGCGTCGCTCTTACGCTCTGACGGGGGTTGAGACTACCTTGAGGATCTTGGAAAATCATAGAGACTTTTCCTGAAAGAGCAAAGCCCCCGTCCGTCGCCTTCTGAAGACCTGAAATAACGCGAGCTATAGTAGACTTTCCGCTTCCGGATTCTCCGACGACACCAAGGGTTTCTGCCCTGCGCACATTAAAGCTTACCCCATCAACCGCCTTTACATAGCCTACCGTACGGGCGAAGACACCTTTTTTTATAGGGAAATAAACCTTAAGTCCCTTTACCTCAAGAATATTGGCTTCGTCTTCCATCTCATTTAAGCTTAAGTATCCGCTGATTTGAGCTGCCTCTGAACTTAAGTGAAATATCCTTAAGCTCTTCTATAAAGGGCCCGTCCACAAGAACATCCGTCATCGACAGGATTTCATCGGTGCATTGCGTATACCAGCGCGAGGAATGATCCTGCAGCTGCTCCAATGTGCAGCCCGTATATATCCAAAGCGTCTTGCCTGTTCCCGCTTCGTGATCATGACCGAAAATACGGCGGAGAAATGGCAAGAGCGCGCGCTGGTTTTCTCTCTCCATCGGCTCGCCCCCAAGAAGCGTAAGCCCTGAAATGTGAGAGGGCTTCATCGCCTCTATTATTTCATCTTCAACCTCGCGCGTGAAAGCCTCTCCGTAATCGAACTTCTGGGCCTCTTCATTGAAGCACCCTTTACAATGATGCGAACAGCCGGAGACGAAAAGCGAAACGCGAACCCCTTCACCGTTGGCTATATCGCACTTTCTTATCGACGCGTAATTCATTATTCTGAAATCCGATTATGCTTAACTCAGTAGAGATTGACTTTTGTCTTGATATACAAATCTTGCGCATCAATCCAAGATTGGAACATCGAACTTAAATCGCCCGCGGCAAGCGCATCGCGAATCATTGTAGAGCCGGTCAGCTTATCAAACCACTCGTCGCGCCCGCCGACAAGAACCTTCTCGCCGTGTCTCTGGATAAGGGCCGTAAGAATAAGAACGCCGGCTGTGACGGGATAAAAAGCCGATGGATTGCCAACGGAGAATAAAATCCCATCAAGGGCGACATTACGGTATTTGCCATCGGCAGGCATATATCGGTACGGGCGCATTTCTACTCCGCAACTCGCAAGCCCCGGTCTTAAATCTTTTATTAAAGCCTGCTGATTCATCCAAGGAGCGCCTATGATGCGGAACGAAAGCGCGCCGAATCTGTCACAGTCGATGCTCTGGTATGCCTCCGTAAAGACGGTCATCGGATACATAAGAGCGGAATCCCAGCTTCTTATCGCTGGACTTGGCGGCACAAAATTAGGCCACGGCTCTTTAGATTCATGCGACCAGTCAAGTAATTTAACAACTTCAAGCTGCACATCAAGACCTTCGTTCTCTTTGATCCAAACGGCACATTCGCCTGGGGTCATGGCATGGCAGAAAGGCACGTTCAGAGGCGCGACGAAACTTGAGAACTCAGGTTTTCTCATGGGCCCATCAAGAACGCCGCCGAGCGGCAAGGGTCTATCAAGAACTATTACACCGATACCAGCCTCCGCGCACGCTTCAAGAGTGTTTTTCAAAGTCGCAAGATAAGTATAACACCTTACGCCAATATCGCAAAGATCTATGACCATAAGATCAATGCCATCCAACATCTCTTTCGTAGGCTTTCTGTGCTCGCCATAAAGCGAGTGAATCGGGCAATTCCAGAATGGATGCCACGCGCTTGAAGTCTTGACGCCGGCGGCGACATCACCGAAAAAACCGTGCTCCGCCGAGAAAAGCGCACGAAGCCTGTCGGGAAACAGTCTTTTTAGCCGCCCCGTCGTGGACGTGGCCTGCATTGTCAGAAGACCAAAACCTTCGCAACTGTCGGCAAGACGCCTTTGCAACGCTTCATAATTGATCTTCATAGAAAGCAACCCTTTCTGTCAAATGTCTAGTCTGGTGCGCATCGAACCGATGCGCGAGGCAGTATTTACGATTGAAGGATCTACATTATCTGCAACAAGAGCGTCTGAAGAGGCGGCATGAAGCCATACGGACGAGGCGGCCGCCAAAAAAGGATCTCCCTTTAAATAAGCCCATCTCGCGCCAATTACCCCCGCAAGAAGATCCCCCATTCCGCCCATCGCCATAAAGGGATTACCCGTCTCGTTTTCGTAACATTTTTTTCCGTCCGAAGAAACAACGAGAGTCCGAGGACCTTTCAACACGACGCTCGCGCCGTAGCGATCTACGATTTCACGCGCCGTGGCGTAACGGTCTTTTGTCACCTGCTCTTTAGTCCAGCCGAGAAGCTTGGCGGCCTCCCCCTCATGAGGCGTCAACACAAGCTCCTGCCCTTTCGCCGGATCATACCCGTCGGTGCGCCCGTACCACGAAGCTAAAATAGCCAATGCGTCCGCATCTAGAACAAAGCGCCCGCGCGAACCGGAAAGAAGACGCGAAACGATAACCTCTGCCGAAACCGAAACGCCAAGCCCCATGCCGATAACCGTGACATCCGAAGGAGGAGGCACGCAAGTGACAGTAAGTTTTGTAAATGTCGCCTCCGGTATAAGAGAGCCTGCGGCAATGCGCGAAGCGTCAGGCACGACGAGCTGGACAAGCCCCGCGCCGGCGGCGCGAGCGCCAAGCCCCGCTATAACAGGCGCGTGAATGTAATGGCCGCTGCCGCCTACGACAGTTACAGTTCCGACTGAATACTTATTCGCATTAATGGGTCTTGCGGCAAAAGCAGATCGAAGAGCCTCAGGAACCAAATCTTTCATAGCGAGCCTTTCTCTGTAATGCGCTTGCTGAAGACAAAACGCTTCTGAAACCAGTAACTCGAAACAAACAAAATTACGTCCACTAAAATTTTAACTGGCGTTATCGCAACGCTTCTTATATCGGCCAGCGCCGATATTCCTTGAGTAAAGATATAGCTAGCTGCGGCGATGACAATTACCAAAGCCCAATAATCGAAATAACTGCGATGAACGCCGCCGCCTTTGCGACGACCTTTGAAAACGACAAACCTGTTGTACAAATAATTAAAATTACTCGATATAAGACGAGAAGCGACAAGCGCATATAATGTATAAGCCTTTCTCGTCATGCCTTCATCTGCGAGAACCCAGACAACAAACGCGAAAACCGTGTTGTCGATGAGAAAACTCAAAACCGAAGAGATGCAAAACTGCAAAAGCGATCTGTATATGCGGATTGTATCTAAAAGCGGATTGAAATGGCTGGATTTATTGTCGGCGATATAGACCGTCTTTATCGGAACCGCACAAGGTTTTTCTTCGTGATTTTTCGAGTCCGCGAGCATCGCCATCTCGTATTCATACCTCTGCCCGGGTATCTGCGAAATGCGCTTGACCAAGCCGGCCGGTATTCCCCTCAAACCCGTTTGCGTATCACGCACAAACACGCCCGTCATCAAAAAGAAAAACCATCTTGTCCAAAAATTGCCGAAACGCGAACGAAATGGAACTTTTCCGTCAAAAGCGCGCTGGCCTACGACAAGACCTTTACACCCGAGAGCAAGACGGTCAGCTATCGCTGCAATATCGTTTGGGGTATGCTGCCCGTCGGCATCAGCCGTAACAACATCTTCTTCACCTATATATTGAAACCCCGTCTTAAGCGCCGCGCCCTTGCCCTTGTTTACGTCATGGCGCAGAAGCTCAGCACCCAGAGCAACTACCTTGTCGAAGTTCTCGAGCCCAATTTGAGAGCCGTCATCGACAACGACGATGCGCTTAAAAGAATTTTTAAGTTCTCGCACCAAAAGTACGAGTTCATCCGCCGGATTGTAGGCTGGTATCAGCACTACAGCATTTCTGATTTTAGCTCTTGAGGAATCGTTCATATTTGAAAACCCTAAGAGTCGACTTGCTCAGCCGTTTTTTAAAAGATCCCACATTGCCGTAGCACAGAACCCCCGGAACCACCATATTCCAATGCGAAGCCCGAAAGCCTCTATTTTTAATGTCGGTCGAAGAAATATCTGCTGAATCCGCGTGCAACACAGGACCCACGTTCAAAAATCAACTTTCCCTCACTTCGATACCTGCCGTCGCCTTGAGGGCATCGACGATCTGCAGGAAGGCCTTTGAAACCTCTTCATCCGTAAGAGTCTTTTCGGCGCTGCGGAATTCCAACGAATACGCGAGACTGCGCCTGCCGTCTTTAAGCTCTTTTGATTTGAATATGTCAAAGAGAGAAATTTTCTCCAGCATCTTGCCGCCGTTTTTACGAATGATTTTGACAATCATATCGTGCGTGACGCTTTTTTCCGCCACGAACGCGATGTCTCTCGTTACCGACGGGAATTGGGCCAGAGCGGAGACCTTGCCTACCGCGTCGATTTTCGTCAGAAGCATCTTAAGCTCAAGTTCAGCAAGAGCCATCTGCGTGGTCAGACGATACGGATGACGGCGCTTCTGTGAAAGTGCGCCCATGCGGCCGATGACCTTTCCGTTAAGCTTAACGGCCAGCTCAGCGCCAGGAGCGAACGGTGAAACGCACGACGGATCGCGCGGCTCGGGAGAAACAAATTCAATCCTACCGGCGTGAAGTTTATTGATAAGTTCTTCAAGAACACCTTTAAGCCAGAGAACCGCCTCCTCTTCAGTAACCGCAGCGCGCCTGTTCAGGGCCTCGCGCCCCACAGGGCCGGTAAAGCCCAAAGAGAGCATCTCTTTTTCAGCTGGGCCCGCCGAGAATACTTTTCCGATCTCAAAGAGCATAGCTCCCGAACTCTGGAAAGCGGCATTGCGACCGAGCGTGGCACACAGCTGCGGCAAAAGCGAATCACGCATAACCGCATATTCCGCACTAACGGGATCGGGAATATAGAGCCTGTTCTTCTCTGCGAGACGATCAAAATCATCAAGTTCTTTCTGCGAAAGGAATGAATAATGCATAGCCTCGGAAAAACCGAGAGCCATACACAGCTCGCGAACTTTGTTTTTCGCTCTGAAAGGCGCGTCAGAAAGAGCCGAAACCGAAGGCGCTGAGGGCATTGCGTCCGGAATATTATCCAGCCCATTTAGACGGGCGATTTCTTCGACGAGATCGGCCTCCAATTCCAAATCCCAGCGCCATGAAGGAATCGCGAAAGTTACGTTCAAGTCATTCGCATAAGACTCTTTCTCTTCCACAGTCTTCAGTTTGAGACTTTTGAGAATTGAAACCATCTTATCGTTTTCGATATCAACACCAATCAGTTTTCTAGCTCGATCGAAATTCAAAACAACATCGCCGTTCAGGGGCTTTTGGCGATTATCGACATCAACAACGCCTTTAGCAACGACTGCCGAGACGTATTTCTGAAGAAGGTGCACGGCGCGACGGCTTGCAAAATCGGCGATATCTTTATCTACGCCGCGAATATAGCGGTAAGACGACTCCGTTGAAATACCGAGTTTCGTCGCGGTATATTTTGTCGTCGCCGGGTCAAAGAGCGCGCTTTCAAGCATGACAGTACGCGTGCCTTCGGCGATTTCAGACTCTTCTCCGCCCATGATACCCGCGACGGCATTTGGTCTTTCCGTGTCGCAGATAACGAGCATTGAAGGATCAAGTTCACGCTCAACGCCGTCAAGCGTCTTCATCTTCTCGCCCTCGCGCGCCGCTCTTACGACGATCGTGCGATCTTTAAGTTTCGTATGATCGAAAGCGTGCAACGGAGCGCCGAGCTCGAGAAGAACGTAATTCGTCACATCGACGACAAGCCCTAAACTGCGAACGCCGCAAAGCTCAAGACGCTTCGAGATAAGTTCCGGAGAAGGACCGTCGTTAACAGAAGTAATTACTCGCGCCGTATAACGCGGACACTTTAGAGGGTCTTCAACCTTGACCTTAACTTCATCGGTGACAAGAGTATCAGATTCGACGAAATCAACATTCGGCATTTTCACTTCACGGCCAAGTATTGCGCCGTATTCGCGGGCCAAACCTACGACGCTAAGAGCATCAGGTCTGTTCCATGTAACTTCAATGTCGAAAACGACCTCAGGCTTTTCGAGTGAAACAGCGTCTCTTACCAATGTTCCGGCTGCAACATCTGAAGGAAACTCCATAATCCCCGCATGGTCATCGCCCAGCTGAAGTTCCCTTGACGAGCAACACATTCCGAACGACTCAACGCCGCGAAGCTTGCCCTTCTTGATCTTAAACCCTCCGTCGGGAACAACAGCACCGATCTTCGCGAACGCGGTTTTAATGCCCTTTCGCATGTTAGGTGCGCCGCAAACAACCTGAAACTCCTCTTTGCCGTCGCTCACCTTACAAACATGAAGATGATCGCTGTCAGGATGATCTTCACATTCAAGAACATCGACAACAACGAACAAATCTGAGAGAACCTCTGGACCGACGGTCTCAATCGACTCAACCTGAAGGCCTGCGCGCGTAAGCAGTTCCGCAAGCTCTTTCGGATCAATATCGTCGACTTTTACATATTCATTAAGCCAACTCAGGGGCAGTTTCATCGCTCTTAACCTCTTCTTTCTTCTGTTCTTCTTCTGTCTTTGACGCCTGAGGACGCTTTTTCCACTTAGGCCCGTACTTCGGGAATTTCTCCACTTCGCAATAGACTCCGTTCGAAAACGACACCACATGACCCGTTGAAACAAGCCAATCAAGATGCTTGAGAACGGCTTCGTCCGAACTGATCTCGCCTCTGTGGCAACAAGGATTTTCCGAAATGAATTTAGCTACATCGGCCAATTCTTTGATCGCATGCTCAACGTCAAACTTCTTAAGCTCAACGCTTGTGACGAACTCTGGCCCGCGAGCGTCATTTACTCTGAAAAACTTCATCTTGCGATGATGAAAAGCGCCTCTTAAAGCAAAGCACATATTGCGGGGATTGCGCCTTTCGGCTTCTATCGCATCGCGCGCCGCCCAAACGAGAGGCTTTACGGGAGAGGCGATAGCGACATCGGCCGTAATCATAAGATTTTTCGGCTGCGTCAATAGAGAGGGAAGAATCGTTCGCCTAAATTCGCCTTCCGCCTGTTCTCGCGTCAAAAACGCAACATCATCAGTAGCGCCCTTAACGAAGAACACCGTCTTCGTTGTCGCACCTTTTCGCCATTCTTCAATCGCATCTGCGTCACGAACCATCTCAATGTGCGAGCGGTATTCACTTTCGCTCATCTTAGGATATTTCGTTCGAAGAATCTCTTTTACGTTCGCGTTGAATTCATGAATGTTGGGCGGGCCTAAATAAACGCCGCTTAAACCGCATTTGGCTACGCAATTGAAATTACCTGTCGGCGGCTCAACTTCAATCTGCTTTGAATCGTAATAGTCGCCAAGATGGGCATTAAGGGCGTGAGTGACGATATCGTCTTCTTTCGTCGAAGCGAAACCGCACGCCTTGCATTGATAAAAATCAACTTTCTCAGATCCGTCACGAGGTGGCTTCGGGGTGATTTTCAAAAGAACCGATTGCGGATTATCAAGGAAGAAATACGCTAAATCCTTAAGCTTGTAAGCGGTAAAACTCTGCTGAAGCTTTCTGATAATCGTTCCTAGAGCTTTTGTCTCTGGCAATATTTTAATTTCAGCGTCAAGAGGCTTCGGTCGCTCGGCGTTACGCTGATTAAAGTGACCGCGTTCTTTGAAAGATTTGCGCTCTCCTTGGTTTCTCTCAGCGAAAGGTTTGGAGCCTTTCTTATCCGGCTGCACACGTTCTTTTGAACGATCGAAACGCCCCTCGGTGAAGGTATTGGACTTGCCGACAGTGACCCCGGCAGACTTCTTAGCCCATTCAGGGGTAAAGTCGATGGAGCCGAGATCAAGAATATTATTATTATTTTCGCTCATAGGTGGAAGTAATTATACCATAAACTCAACTGCGCTGTCTTAATATTTCATACATGGCTACCGCTGCGGCAACGCCTGCATTAAGAGACTCAAATCCGCCGGGCATAGGCAAAACCGCGACGAAATCGCAATTTTCTCTAACGAGCCTGCCGATACCGAAGCCCTCTGAGCCAATGACAAGACCGGAGCGCCCCTTAAAATCTACCTTCGTATATTCTTTAGCGTCCTCGCCCCAATCTAAAGCGGTAAACCACATCCCGGCCTCTTTCAGATCGGCGAGCGCCCGAGGAAGATTTACGACATGCGCGACCTTAATATGCTCAGTGCCGCCGGCGGAAGCTCTTACCGCGGCAGGGGTTATCCCCGAGGCGCGGTCTTCCGGGATAATAACGCCCGTAACGCCGATCGCCGCGGCCGTGCGCAGGATAGAGCCCACGTTCTGCGGATCTTCAAGATGATCTAAAACTATAACAATCGCATTTTCGTCTTCTTCGACATCTCTAAGAATCTCTTCAAACCCGACATACGGATAGCCCGTAGTCTTAAGCGCGACCCCTTGATGATGGCCAAAGCGCGTAATGCGATCGAGCTGATCGCGCTGCATGGTTCTGACGATAATTCGACGCGCGTGAGCCTCGTCTCTGATACGCCTTAGCTGGTCGTCATCTTCTGACGCCGATCCAGGAAGAACGATTTCGCTTGCTGTGCGTCGTCCGGCGGCAAGAGCTTCTTCAACGGGATTTCTACCATAAATCCACTCTCCGCCCGTCATCAATTCACGCGGACCTTTGCGATGTCTCGTATTCTGATAATTACCCATGACGCTATTATACCAAAATTCTCACTTTTATTGCACTCGACACCGCTATACGATAACTGGACGGCGCAATTCTTTAATTTTTGAATGGGCGTGTTTTTCGTCAAGCATCTTCTGTTTTTGCCTGCGGCTGCGCCGACGCTTCTGGCGACGAATCTTTTCTGCGGCCTGCTTTGCCGACGACTTTCGCTTATTCTCCTTATCAAGAATAATCTCCGCGAGCATCCGGCGGGCGAGCCACCTGTTGGTTTCACGGCTGCGATTCTCCCCGAAGCGCACCTGAATGCCGCTCGGATCATGAGAGAGCCTTACGACATTTGAAGTTTTATTCGTCTTCTGCCCTCCGGGACCTCCACCGAGAATAAAAGACTCTTTAAGGTCGTCTTCGTAGACCGAAGCTAAGGCCATCATTTCTTTTATCCGCTGAATCGTCTCCGGTGAAATCATAAAATGCAAAGCAACTTAGGAAAAATCACTTTGACGCTTCCGCACACTCGAATGACACAAGAAACGCAGCCGAGTTTTCATCAAAGCGGGGCAGGCACATTATGCCGTCATTAAACGATACTGAAACCGGCGAAAGATCTCTCGTATGATCCAATATAACGGCAGAAACGTTCTTGATATTATCTAGCCCTTTTATTTCGACATAAAGACGGTCGTTACCACCCTGATAATCACAGACTACTAACGAGGCTCTCTTGCCGTCAGAAGAAAGACCAGCTACAGCTGCTACGTGTTTTGACTTTTTCCCGTCTACTGATACAAGCACCTTCGTCTTGGCCGTTTTTACAAAATCACCGAAAAGCTTCATTGAATACCAGCACTTGTTAAGCGTGCCGTTTTCCTTTAGCCACCCCCAGTTGCCGAGCGGGTTTGAGCCGTACCAGTACGCTTCATCAAGAACGGTATCCTGAAACCTTGAAAGAACATATACATTGAAAACGGCAGAATCAATATTATACAGCCCTGAGGGCCCTTCGTGGGCGCGGCGATACGCAATAGGCACTCCACCATGAACGCCATCCCAATTCGAATTGCGAAGATAATGCCATTCATCGATGATCATGCGCGTTTTCGTAAAGCCGAATTCATCAAGGAGCGCGCGCATCTTTGCAATAGGAGCAATCAAAGATTCGGGGTTTGAAGTATACCCGTGCCATGAAATAAAATCAGGTGCGACGCCTTTGTCTTTGCAAGCCTTAAGAAGCGTACGGAAATACGGCTCTCTGGCATCTATCATAGCCGGCCCTCCGATTTGCTGATCAGGGAACTCGCTCTTAAGACGCTTAAGGACTGTCGCGAAAAGATTGCAAAATCTCGGCTTATGAAGATCCATGCGCTTAAGCCAATCTTTTTCCTTGCATTCCGGAATTACATAACAATTTGTAGTGCCATCCGGCTCATTCCAAATCTCCCAGCCCTGAAACACGTCTGCCCAGTAAAAGCCGTCAGCCCATCCCTTAAGATAATGGCGCATTATGCCCGCCAAAACCTCAGCATACTTGTCATGATCTTCAGGATCGAGAACATTGAAATGAACATCTCCAGTATGCTCAATCGACGCGCCGAGACGATAAAGAATTTTCAGATCAATATTCTTCGAGTACTTCAGCACTTCATCCGTCGCCTTAAAGTAATAGTTCTTCGGATCTTTAGGATCAAGATGCATCAGCGGAAAAATAAAGTGCGTATCAATAATGCGCTGACCGCTGTTCCAAAGCGCCCAATCGTGAGTGCGGGTTGCATAACACCCCATAGCCTTAATGTCGAGATCATCGTTGCGAACCGCGCGAGGATATAGACGCGGAGCGCATCCGGAAGAATGAAGCTCCGGCCTGATTCTGCCTGTAACTTTCGAAAAATCAACATTGATATCTGCAGCATCCGCGCGTATTAACGCGAAGAGCAAAGATGCAAAACAAAAACCAAACATTCTTTTCATTTTAAAGTCCTTATATTTATCAATCCGCGATATTCTCAAACGGATCAAAGGCCGGTTTCTTTGTAAAAAACGATACGACGACAATCGCGATAAAGGCGAATATAAATCCCGGCGCAAGTTCATAAAGAGCGAATATCGGATAGGCCGCGACGAGAGATGCGTTCGCCGCGAGAACGAACTTCCACACAAAGCACGTCACCGCGCCCACGACCATGCCCGCGACGGCGCCCGCAAGCGTAGTACGGCGCCAGAAAAGCGCCAGAAGAATAAGCGGCCCAAACGCAGCGCCAAAGCCGGCCCATGCGAAAGAAACCATCTTCATGACAACCTTGAAGAAATCGGAAGAAGTATCCATCGCCATAACGAGCGCGGCTATCGCGACAGCGCCAACGGCGAGACGCGAAACCGCTATCAACTCGCGGTTGGAAGCTTTTTTGCGCAGAACGACTTTGTAAAGATCGTTCGAGAAAGACGATGCCGATACGAGAAGCTGGCTGTCCGCCGTCGACATGATCGCCGCCATGATCGCCGAAAGGAGGATGCCCGCGAAAATACGGCTGAGTGCGCCAGATGAGAAAATGCCGTTGATCATGACCATAAACATTTTCTCAGGGTCGTTGCCGACATCGGCGAGCGTAAGCCCCTTCTGCTTAAGATAAAGATGGAAGACAAGTCCGATTACGGTAGCGGCGGCAAGAGAAATGATTACCCACGTCATCGCGATGCGGCGCGAACCTTTTATTTCGGCGGGATTATCGATCGACATGAATCTTACGAGAATGTGAGGCATTCCGAAATACCCAAGCCCCCATGCCATGCAGGAAAGAAGCCCGATAAAGCCCGCAGCCTTTGCTGTCGAGGCATTCGTGAAAAGCGACTGCAGATAAGGATTAATTTCGTTAAGTGCATTGACCGTCGTAGCGAAACCGCCCTCGTTGCAGACGACGATCGCTGGAACGAGCACAATCGCGAAAAACATAAGCGACCCTTGAATGAAGTCCGTCCAACAGACGGCCATATAGCCTCCAAGCAGAGTATAAGAAACCACCACGAACGCCGCGATCCAAAGGCAAAACTGATAACCGGAAATCGTAAGAGAGAAGAATGTAAGCGTTTCCGGGATGCCGAAAGTCGACGTGAAGAGCTTCGCCGCGCTGACGAAACCCGAGGCAGTATAGAATGTAAAGAAGACAAGAATGATGATAGCCGCCACAATGCGCGAGATTCCCGTCTTGTCGCGAAAACGGTTACAGATGAAGTCTGGTATTGTAATCGCGTCACCGCAAGCCTGCGAACAGCAGCGAAGACGCTTGGCGACGATCTTCCAGTTAAGGTACGTGCCTATCATAAGCCCGATACCTATCCACGCTTCGGAGAAACCGCCCACGTAAATCGCGCCCGGCAGCCCCATCAGAAGCCACCCCGACATATCGGAGGCCTGTGCCGAAAGAGCGACAACCCATTTATTCATTTTGCGTCCGCCAAGATAGTAGTCGCCAAGCGACTCCTGACGCTTTGAGAAGATAAAACCGATGGCGAGCATCATAATGAGATACCCGGCGAAAGAACAGAATACGTACCAATCGAACATAGGGGGTAGGAATTAGGGGTTAGGAGTTAGGAGGTAGGAGGTAGGAGTTGGAGGTAGGAGTTAGGGGTTAGAGGTAGGGGTAGGGGTTAGAGGTAGGGGTAGGGGTTAGAGGTAGGGGTAGGGGTTAGAGGTAGGGGTAGGGGTTAGAGGTAGGGGTAGGGGTTAGGGGTTAGATTGACCAGCCGCCGATACCTAAGGCGCGGCAGACTTCGGAGACAAGAAGCGCAATCATTAGCGCAGGCGCAAGATAGCGCACCATAAACGAATAAAATGATTTTGCTTTCATAACATGAGAGCCGACTTCGCACTCTTCAATTATTGCTTTAGGCTTGATAACCCAGCCTACAAATATACACGTCACCGCCGCTACAATAGGCATAAACGCAGAGTTCGTCACAAAATCGAAGAAGTCCAGGAACTGCATCCCGAAAACTTTTACGCCGCCCCAAGCGCCGTAGCCAAGCGCGGAGAAAGTCGCTAGAAAAAGTATGAGAGAGCCGGTAAAGAATGTCGCGGCCTTGCGGTTTATTTTAAGAACATCGCACACCGCCGCGACGCAGGCTTCGTAAAGCGAAATGGCGGATGTGGCCGCCGCAAAAACGACGAGCAGAAAGAACGCCATGCCGACCCATGGTCCAACTGCGCCCAAAGACGCAAACACTTTCGGCAGAGTAATAAACATAAGCCCGGGGCCCGCATTCATCGCCTCTTTAACGGGGGTGCCTGTTTTCACGGCGAAAATGTAGACGACGGGTATAATCATAAGACCCGCAAGAACGGCGATCAGCGTATCAAAGATTTCAATGCGACGCACGCACTTCTCAATCGAATCGTCCTTTTTCATGTAGCTGCCGTACGTAATCATAATACCCATCGCGAGAGAAAGAGAATAGAACATCTGCCCTGTAGCCCCGAGTAGAGTCTTAGCGAGAAGCGCGAGCGAAAACTTTCCGTCGGCGCCGGTAAGACAGTCCATATTCGGAATGAGATAATACTTAAGCCCATCTGCAGCACCCGGCATTGTCACAACATAGATGCAAATCGCGATTGCCATAAGAAAGAGTATCGGCATCATCACGAGATTTGATTTTTCAATTCCGTTCTTTACGCCGAGCACAATTACGCCGGCGCAGGCCAGAATGAAAATTGAAGCGTACCCAAACGGAGCAAACGGCGCGGAAATGAACGAAGAGAAGAACGCGCCCGAATCGGCGGCGGCAACCCCCATCAGATTTACGCCCGCAAAAGCCATCTGACAATAAGCCTTAAAGTAATAAATCACCCAGCCGCCGATCACACAGTAATATGGCACGATTAATATCGGAATAAGAGTGCCGAGAATGCCGATAAAGCCCCAACCGCGATGAAGGCGTGAATATGCCGTAAGCTGAGACTGCTGCGTCTTGCGGCCGATGGCGATTTCTGTGAGCATCAGCGTAAAGCCAAGCGTCACTACAAGCGCGAGGTAAACAACGATGAATGTACCCCCTCCGTACTGCGCCGCCAGATACGGAAAGCGCCAAAGATTACCAAGCCCAATAGCCGAGGCCGCCGCCGCTAAGATAAAAGCGAGCTGACCAGACCAACTAGCGCGATTTGTTTTTTCCATAAAATAACTCCATTATTAAAAGTTGTACCAAGCGGAAAACTGAAGACGGTCATTGCCGACTTCATCATCAACCTCTTCGCCCTTATCGCCGTAGACGGTCGTGAGGCGCGCATATTCAAGACCGAGCTTGAAATTGGCGTTGATGTTATAAAATGCGTCAATGTAGGCTCTGTCGTTACGAAGAATGCCAAGAGCATAACGCGCCTCGGAATCCGTCGGATCGTCGAAACCGTAGCCGATGGCGAACGACCATGTTTCATTCAAATCATATCTGAGATCGGCAAAGCCGCCGATAGTCGAAACTTCTCTTCCGCGCCCCGGGTGCATATAAGAAACTCTCTGCGCACAACCGGCCTGAATGCCGCCAAGATTATCGCCGGCGAAAATCTGCCCCGTAAGAGTAAACTTCGTAAATAACGGCAAAACGCCTGCGACCATAACCATCTTTGAATCGTACTCGTCATCCTCACCGCCGAACGTTCCGTTATCAAGCAGCCTATGCGCGCGATCGCGCCCGTACATGCCGCCTAAACCGATCAACCAACGGCGAGAAGTTTCTTCCCAAGGCGCGATGTGGTCATAAACGATCGCGCCCTGCATAAGAGCCCAATTCGAAGCAGAGTTATCCTGAATTTCATCTCCGTCACGATCACCGCCCATTCCGGGACCGCCTTTTACAATGCCTGCGCGCACCTCAAGAGAGCTATCCTCAAATTCCCACTTCTTTGTTATGCGAACTTGAGGGCTGCGCCGATACGGGTGACCTGCGTTTTCTAGCCACGCGCCGTCGATCTCGCTGGGCGTGACCATCTTCCAAAGATGCCATGTCTGGCCGAATAGAATCGACCAACCGCTCTCATGCTGGGCATCAACATACAAATGGCGCCAATGAAAAGCATAATCATTTTGATGACCTCCCATAAGATCGAACTCCGCCTTGCCCGAGAATTTCCATCCGTGTTCAGCCTCAGGCGTCGCGAATTTCATACCAAGTATTGAATCTTGCATAGAAAGAGTCGTTCCGCCCTTTCCGTGACGCTTCACGAAATCAGTACAGACATCGGCATCTACTGCGTGAGAATTCCACGTTCCTTCAAACGCCAAATAACCGTAAGGTGTAATCTGAAGACCAGACTCGCTTAAAGGCTCAAAAATATTCGCGACTTTATCGGCCAAGAAATACTTATGCCCCGATTCGGTCGTAAATATGCGCCCAGTACTGTTGGTTGTTGTACTCTCTTCAGTTTTTATCTGCGCAACGATTGAATCCTGCGATTTAAGAGGACCTGCCAAAGCAAGATTCTGCTTCTCCAACTCGGCAATTTTCGCCGCTTGAGCTTTATTTTCCGCTTCAAGTCTCGCTAAACGATCTAAAATCGCACTTAAATCTGCTTTTGTCACGCCCTCTAAGGAATCTGCCCTCAAAGCCAAAAGCGCGAACATTATCGGTATTAGAATAGTTATTTTTCTCATAATTTCTTTTTAATTGCAATAAAAACAATATTATAGCAAATCACATTAATAAATGTCAAAAATACGTGCTTTACCACAAAAATTACAAATGACCCGCGCGTCGCGTCTAAAGCCGCGAGCCGTGGCTCATTTTGTTGCCTTCCCTCTTCCCAATTTTAGGCGGATATCCACATAAGTTTGGAATAACAGGGAAGAAACGGGGAATGTTTCATGTCACGCCCAGCGTAAATTTTTCGTATAATTATATAACAAACAGGCACAAGGAACATCTATGACAATAATAGAGAAACTGAAATTCAAGTGGGAAATTCTTTTCGAAGAGCATATCCGCCTTGCATGGGATGACTTTATCAATAAATATTTCATCTTCCCATGGGAGCGGTTTCAGGCCTGGCGGCGCAAGCGCAATCCGGAACTTGTCGAACTCGATGCCTTCCGCGAAACCGTCCGGCTTGAAAAGAAGCTAAAAGACTATCCGAACGCCGTTCCCCTTTTGACCGAGCTGATGGCCGCGTACAAAATCACTGGAGAAGAAGATAAGCTTTTCGATGTCATGCGCCGCCTGCGCGACATAAATCCGCCGCCAATGCCGGAAGAGCCGCCGCGAACGCTTGTAGATGACCTCTGCGATGAAATAGGCAAGGACCTTTATCACAAAACCGTCGCACTTCTCAGCCAGGGCGTGAAAGCGAGAGCCTCAAATCTCGATCAAGCACTCGGCATCAGCCACTCGAAAGCGAAAGAACTCTGCGACCTGCTCCTCATCTACGACATCATCGACCCAGAAACGCTTGAACTGCACTAAGCTTGCGCGATATAGCCATAATTTTAGAAAGCGCTTAGCCCAAGGCGCGACAGCATGGAACTAAGCATCCCATTAGGGGAAATATCACCCACCCAAATCTCATCGGCATGGCGAAGAACGTATTCGTTACACCAGGTCGCAACTTTTTTATTAAGCCGTGAACCTCTGGGCTGAGGCGAAATAAGAAGTGCGCGCCCTTCGCGACACGCCGCGCTCAATTCAGGAGACATTTCGCTCTCAAGTAGAATACCTTGAGGCACGACCTGTATGACGCTCCGACCTTTCGCAAGCGCACGCCGCAACATGTCGCGCTCCTGCGCGCTCGTGAACGTCGAAATAATCGGAGGGCAACGACGGCTAAAGCCGTCCGCGACGATATCGGGCTGGCGGGTCCCCTCGGTACGGCGAGCTTCAGCCCGCATATCGGTCTGGCGGGCTTTAGCCCGCTTTATTCGCCCGACCCTTCCACCTCCCGCCGAAGCCACAAACGCCACGGCGCTCTCATTAAGAAGCGCCAAATTCCCAAACGAATAGCTCGTACAGGCGCCGTAGCGATCGCGCGACCAATTGGCAGGGTTATCGCGAATATACTTACGAATCCCCGCCAGTTCGCTTTCGCTTGTAATGAGATCGTCCCAATAATCGAATTGCCAAAGATGTTCGCCGATATCCTCGATAACCCCCTCGCGGCGCATCTTGCCATAGATATAGCCCGTACCACCCTTAAAGCGGCTCATCAAAAAACCAAGATGATGCTCACGGTTAGTCGGCCGATATTCGATTTTCACAATTGCATGAAAATGATTCGGCATAACAACGAATTCATCGAGCTTAAGCTCTGGATATTTCACAGGCAGCGAAAGCCAATACTCTCGCACCTTTTTGCCAAGAGAATTTAAAACACACTCTTCACCAACAATCGCCCCTAAAATCGACTTATTATGAGCCACCTGGCTCGTGACGAAAAACCACCCGTTGCGATAGTTGATATTCTCATTCCGTAGCGACTTACGAAATTTAATAGGCTTTTCTTCTCTCTCATCCATACCCAAATTATATCAAATCTCCCCCTTATCGAACAGGCAGGCTTTAGCCCGCTATCCTCTCGGACCGGCGGGCAATATCAGGTAGATTATCGATCACGCGACCAATTAGTGGAATTGCATCTTTGCGCCACCGCCGAAACCGACACCAACGATTCGCAATCGATTCACCAATTCCTTATTATTCAATCTTTGTATTATAATATGGAGAAATATCATTCTCTTCCTTGCCTTTATTGACTCGATTGATTTTGAAAAGTCGAGTCGCTTCACAAAATGCTTTAAAATCTGTTTTCCACATTTCTTTTTTCATTAACTCAATGAGCCGCGTATACACACTTGCACTGTACCAGGTTCTCACATTGCGAAGCATATCTTTGTCTGACACTGCGATTGCGTAATCAGCCCAAACATCTTTCATTTTTTCTTCATCATCATCAAAAAATCCCTGACAGGCTTTCATTCTTGCTCGTGCCTTGTATGTCAATAGGCCAAAAGGTAGATCATATATAGCATAATCAAGATACTTTTGTGCACCTTGATAATCATTTCTAGTATTCGCAAGTGCATCCTCGACTATGCGACGAGATGCGCTGTCACTAACACCATCACTCTCCACGTAGTTTCGCATATCTCGCATCAAACGATCGAGTTCACTGCTGTAAGTTGATAAGGTTTGACACATAGCTTGCCATTGCTCTTTTCCAATGACACTATCACGGTTATACTTATTGCAAGCCTCTTCTAAAACATTCGGCTCATCGGGACTTACTGAATACATTACTCCAGCGCCTATTAATCCTCCTGATAGAACGATTCCTGTCCAAATCCAAGGATTCTTCGAGACTGTATTACCATCAGAATTATCTGCGCTTAAAGCTTCTTTACGGATACCTTGAAAGACGCCAGCTATCGCTGCTTGATCTATTACCTTAAATCCATTACCCCATACTCTCATTGGAGCACGAATCCCCTCGGTCTCTTCAAGAAAATTAATTTTCAGTTCTGTAAAAGCATCATTTTGTTGCCGAAGTATCTCTGGGTTTGACTCATTTTGACTAAATGCAGTTGATCTATCCTTGCATTGAACTATGAAACCATGTAGGGCACCAGGAGAGGTCATGTCGCCTAGCAAGGCAACAGAAAATGTATCGATAACAGTTAATTGCGCATTAAGAATAAACGAAAGAAGAATACCATCCTCTGCTGTGAGAGCCTTTTTATTTTTAATCTTATCAGCTAGATATCCGTTGTAGCAGTCATTAATTGAAAAGTTTGCAAGATCTCGGAGTGTGGCTTTTTTTGAAAGACACTTGAACGATCTCTCGCCATCGCTCACCTTATACTCAAATAAACCGTTATTCCAACTTAGTTCATAATGCGTATCTGGATCTGGTATTGTTACTTCTTTAACCGAAATATCTTCCCCGTCCGTAGCCTGAATGGGGGATTGCGTCTGACATCCGACGAGAACTATCATTGCAGGAATGATAAAACGAGTTATTTTTTGAATATTATTCATTTATTTTTCTCCTTTGAAACTTTGATCACTACCATTTTGCTGTACAACTCTTTTATTGCAAAAGCTCCATTAGGCACATATTGCTCAAATGGGCTGAATTTCGAAACGGCAAAAGCCTCAAGAAGGCTTTTCATACCATTGGGATTAACTATGAGATTCTCTGGTTCAAGTAACACTTGTGAAATCTCTCCTCCTGACAGGCTCAACCGACCATTAGACACAAACGGTTTCACCACATAATTGAAGTGCATTTTTGTACCTTCTTCGAGTCATCATCACCAATATAACCATGAAACTTATAAACAACTAATTCACCTTCTGGGTTCGCATCATCGCATTTGCAGATACACTTAATCCCATTTACTACTTCAAATGAAATTCCTTTAACTCCTTCAAGCATTTGTAAATAGTCTACTTCAATCTCTTCGATGTCGTAGTCGTTCTTTCCCTGAGTCAACCACGGAATATTTTTATAAGCATTAGCAATTGGATTCTTAAGAAATACCCCAATAAGAATGCCAACAAGCAATGCTATTACTGCTGTTATTCGCGCTCGAAAACGCAACTTCGCAATATTCATTTCATTCATACTAACTTCCTTTTATTGTTCAAGGAGACTTTTCTCCTTGGGTTTAAATTGTAATAAGGATTCTTCTTCACCCTTATATTCAATAATAGAGATTTCCGAGCCCTTGAAATCAATCAGCGACTTATTCCCCGCATATTGTAAAAGGTTCTCATACCCGTCATACTCAAGCGTTGATCTTCGCCTTTGAAACTCAATAGGAAATTCTCCAAGCATATCCTCAATGTGAAACCGCCGATAATCTATTGCTCGTTCGATTCGCGTAAACACAATATCGCAAAGTAAATACGTCCCAATTCCGATACCAAGCACAATAGGCCCGCCTGGCGTCGCACCTAGCGTTACTGCGACAAAGGTAGTTGTTCCAGTCAACAATCCAGCTGTACAGTTTTTTGCAGACTCAAGCACAAACTTATCCTTACTGATCTCGCCTTTAAAATAACAGTAAGCTGTCACACCTTCGGAGAGAATAAAAGTCATAATACCGGCAGACAATCCTGCGTTAATTCCCTTTGCAACATTCTCCACGGGAACATGAAGCACTTTTACGGTTGTACCATTTTCCAGTTCTATTGTCTGTAATATACCAGTCGTGGTCTTGATCTCTGCGCATCCTTTTGCCGCGAGAGACTTGACCAACCTCTGATCCTGATTGAATTGCCTCTCAAGCGCACCATTTAGCCGATTGGCAATATTCTCCGAAACCTTCATTACATTTTTCTCATATGCCCTAGCTATCGGACTGGTTTTGAACATGCGTTTAATTGACATCATCCGTGCGAGATCGTCTACCTCTTCATCCGCAGCAAGAGCCATAGATCTCGTTGTATCTAATGCAGATGTTTCCTTAATAATCTTAGCATAGTCAATCGCATTGATATTACCCCTAAAACCGTATCTTGTAAAAATGCGATATAATCTTTCACTCATCTCACTACTGTGCGATTCGAGAATTTTAACTACAGCCTGTGCATATTCTTTAGGCGGCATTTTAGGGAGCGCTTCGATTTCCTGTTTGATTGCCAAAACAAGATTATTGTGCTTGCCCAAAATTCGATTGCACGACTTTAAGTAGTTATTTACTATCTTATCTACTGACCGCAAGCCTTCAACATCCTTATCAAACGCCCAATCCCCAAGATTGTGAATATCATCCACTATCGAGGCGAACGATCTTGCCGCCTTGTCTGCTCCTTCTCCAGAAAGGTTAAAAACTTGTTTGACAGCTTGCGTTCTTGAAAAAACAAACTGCCTCCACCGAAGAACAAATCGCGCCTCGGCATCAGGTGGTAATTTCCCTTGTGCAGATAACTCGCGTATCTTGGCAAGCATCTCTTTAGGTATCGATCCATTGAAATCCCAATGACTGTAATAATGGTGTTGTCCAAGACCTTTAAGATTATCGTAACCCTCAGCCTTAAATTCAGCACGAAGGGTCTTTAGAAAACCACTCCCAGCATCAGCAATACCTTCACCACCCGTCCTTTTTCCGTAATCCATTCCCTGAGAAATATATGACATCATATCCCACAATGGACCATCCGCTTTCGTATTCGAATCAAGTGAAATCCTTAACGCATCCTGAATATGAGCGGGACCACTCTTCGCTTTAACATCATTGAATGTAAAGCAAAAAGAAATTGCCATGGCAAGTGCTACCTTCAATAACTTTTTCGTATTCATTCTTCTTTTGAAGTGTGTTATTTCTCCTTGCAAATTATTCAGCTGAACTTTCTCTACTCTCCATAACCACCGATTGAATGCTCCTCTAACAAAGCGAAATGGTTATTGTCAAACCCAACACTCAAAACACCAGCCAAAACTGCCGCGAAGAGTTTCATAGCCATTTCTCCTTCAAGCCTCATGCTTTTTGCGAATATCAACCAACGTCTCACTCTCGATCTTATTTTAGTCGCGCTCCACCAAAAAAATCCTTAAAAAAAACCTTACAATTATTTCAACAAATATAAACACAACAATAATTATCAATGAGTAGTTCGGATATGCTAATGTACAACCCAAACAAGTTATCCAAATAATATTTAGAACCATCCAAATCATCAGCAAACCAATATCCTTCTTTTCCCTCCTTAAGCATTGCTTTACCATACCACAAATAAGACCCCCTGTAATTAACACAGTCCCCAAAATACCAAATATTTTAGAAATATAATTAGTCTCATTCCCAAGAGTAGCCATTTGGAAGATATAACACAACCACCCTGCAATTACAACAAACGGACTTTCTTCAAACGAACTTTCACACGTCCAACTATCATAAAAATAAAATGTAGCAAAAATAAAAGTAGCAATGCCTAAATAAGCTGATTCATTTCCGCCTATACCTATACTACAGACAAACTCCCATATTGATTCTAAAAAGTTCTTAACCTTGATGCGATTATTAATAACAACAGAAGCCCCAGTAGATGCAAAGACTGCATACATAACGCCCCGAACAATTTCATCAGCCTTTTTCGTCATACTTTCCCTCCCTCTCACTCCCGCACACCCTTACCCCGAGCCCCGCTCCCGTGTGCGAAAAAAGCGGTGCCTCTGTGTGATTTCTTTCGAGGCGACTGGTATGCCCAAGGGAAATGCACGACAGAGGACACCGCATATAAATACAGTTATCCTTGTGATACACCTTCCCTTATTCGAACGATTACCAGTCTTTCGAAAGAAGTGTACGGTAATTATACCACATTTTCCCTCGAACATACCAGCCGCCAGTATGCTATACGCAAAATGTGAGAGGAGTGTGACACTTCTTAATTAATCAATCATCTGTACTATGCTCAAAGTCGATATAAGTCGTCGCCACGAAACAACTCATCTTGGGCGTGGCGTAATGCCTACAAAAAAAAGAAAAGTTTCATTCAGTTTCCTCGGAGCTCTTTATGGCTCAATTCATTATATCCCAATTCGTCAGGAATTGAAGAACGCCGACGTATGAGATACCATCCTCGTCTGTAACAAGCTTGCGATTTCCGTCTGTGACGATCAGCTTGCGGAAGAAGTCTCCTGTTTTATGAAGCGACGCCGTCTCTGCCGCTTTTCGGACAGGATCGTCGATATTGAACGCCGACTGAACCTAAATTCGGCAGTTGGATGCTGAGAATCGCCGTTTGAGGCAATAAAACCGGGGCTTTGCTCCGGTTTTGCGTTTCACCCAATGGGTGAAAGTAATGTAACGACCTT
>CAJGDE010000016.1 GCA_904502135.1 Kiritimatiellia bacterium | reverse complement strand
GCGCAAAAATGATTTTTTATTTCTTTTTTTTTGATTAAATGGCATACGGAACGGCTGTTTTAAAACAATAGGAAGTCCACACTGCCAAACACCTTAGTCGGATGGGCGGCGGTAGTCCGCACATTCGACTAACCGATTACTGTATCTGTTGCAAGTTTGGTCAGAAAAGTGGTATAATTACCCATAATCTGAGATAGGAGAATTTATGAATAAAAGTATAGCCCTTACACTGGCGTTTTTTACGCTTGTGTTTACAGTTTATGCCCAGCCTGTTACACAGGATGACGCTAAGTTAATGGCCAAAGCTTGGGTAGCGCGAGAAGGAATGCTAGGTGCTAGAATTGGAAGAAGTGTCGAGAAGATTGCGACACTTTCTACAACGAACGGCGTATCGTTTTACGCTGTAAAAATGGCTGGTGCAGGAACGATATTCACTTCGTCAGATACGGATTATGCTCCTGTCATAGCTTTTACTTCTTCGACTAACGATTATTCGATAATTGACAAAAAAAGTCCTCTTTGGGCGCTTTTAAATCGTGATGTTTCAGCTCTTAACAGTGCATCAAAAAGCGGAGCAAGAGTGTATGCTGCAACCGGTTCGACATCTTCGGCCCCCTCTTTGACTCAAGCTCAAAGACTTTGGAATGATTTGATTTCTGAAGCAAAGGCGCTGGAAAACAGTGCGCGTAAGGGGTTAGCGTATGCAAATCCAATCACTTCCGGAAATCCTGGAGATCTGAGAGTGCCGGCATTGGTAAAGACAAAATGGAGCCAGGGATCATCCAGAAATATGGCTTGTTATAACTATTATACTCCAAATGGTCCGGATCCGGAGGAGTTTGTTGCGGGTGATTCGCAAAACGCTCCATGCGGGTGTGTGGCTACGGCGATGGCTCAGATAATGCGCTATCATAAATACCCGACAAAATCTTTGCCGCAAATTACGCGTACATGCTATTGGCAAGACATTGATGATGAAGGATCGCAAGAAATAGCGATGGATCTTACGACACAGGGCGGCTTATACGATTGGGATAAGATGTTCGAAATGCCCGGAATGCAAATGTTGTCCGAGGAGGAATATCAGGCCATCGGCAAGCTCACGTCGGATGCCGGCATATCTGTATCTATGTCATATTCTCCCGCCGGCAGCGGCGCTTATATCTACGATATGACAAAAGCTATGAAGGATTACTGGGGGTATGCCAGCGCAGTGTATTTGGATCTATTCAGCAACGGACATTACTATGTGTCGCCTGAAAACATTCCGGAGGTAAGTCGTAAAGCGCTGTACACAAATCTGGATGCGGGGCTGCCTGTCTTTATGCTTGTTCCCGGGCATATCGTCATCGCCGACGGATATGGATTAAATAACGGGTATGAATATGTGCACGTGAATATGGGTTGGGGCGGCCAGGAGGATTACTGGTATAATCTGCCTAAAGTCAGTGATTACGGCCAGATCGACAGTTTTGTTTTCAATGTGATGCCGCAAAGCCCTCTTTCGTCTGCGGTTATATCAGGCAGAGTCCTTGATCACGACGGCAAGTCAATTGCAGGTGCCATCGTGAAGTTGTACAAGTCGGGCTCAAGCACACTCGCCACGCAGGTCGTTTCATCGGCTTACGGCGTCTGGGGGGCTGTCGTTCCCGGTGGAAATGAGTATGACATTCATGTCGAATACGATAATGCCAGAATAGTGGGAGATCTTTCCGGGGTTCAGGTTTCAAGCCCTCAGATATACGGCACGCCGGATGTGCCTATCGTAACATCGGTAGCGGGCATAGGCAATTCCTGGGGTAATGACATTACCATCGGCGAGCCTTCCGTACGCGTTGGAACAGAAGTCTTTTCATCGTTAGATAAGGCGATTGTCGCCGCAAGAGATATGTCAGAGCCCGTAATTGAAATTTTAGCTCCGACAAAACTCTCCGCCAATGTGGAGATTGATTTCGATTGTACAATCAAATCATCTGATGGCGTCGATCCTTTCTTAGCTCCGATTGTCTGCGAAAGAGACTCTGCATTAAATGAAGAGACTGTCCTTGTTGTTTCAAACGAGGTCAGAGTTCTTCTTCAGGATGTCGTTTTTAAAGGCGATAACGATAAGAAAATTAAGGTGTGCGTTAAGGGAACGGCGGCGCTTTCCGGAATTGTCGGCGTTGACGAGATCGTATGTCAGGATGAGTCAAAAATCGAAATCGCCGGTGTTCTTGAAAATCCGTTAGTCATAGATTATGAGACTGCAAAAGACGCTAATGAAGTTTTTGGTTTTGCGTCCTGCTCGTTTGATGAAGCGCAGCTTTCAAGCAAGCGCCTTTTCAATAAGTATGATGATGAGCTGGGCGGCGTTGCAAGCGAGTCTGGTTCTCTCAGTTGGGGTGCAGCTGACGTAGATGAAGTTTCAGCGATCGTAAAGCTTAATCAGGATGGCGTGGTGAAGAATTTCCGATCCTTGAAAACGCTTATGAAATTTGTGACAAATGACGCTGAAATCGTTGTGGTTAAAAATAGCAAGTTAAGCGAGAGTGTGACGCTGTCAAAAGATGTTGTCATCCGCAGCGAGAATTTTTCCGTTATAACGGTGGAGAGTGGCGCTTCAATTACGCTTGACGGAGGGATGGTTATTTCGAACGTCGTTTTTGACTGCAGCGCAGCATCTTTCAGATCAAGCTTTATTACGCTTAACAGCGGGGCGAGTTTGACTCTTGGCGAGAATGCTTCGCTGACGGGAGGACAACTCATAGGATACACAGGTGCGGTATATGTCAACGCTGGCGCTACGCTTACAATGCTTGATGGCTCGCTGATATCTAATTTTACTTTAGATACAGCCTCGGGCGGCGCTGTATCGCTTATGGGTAAATTTGATTTTCTTGGAGGTACGATATCTTCCTGCAAGGCGCAAAGCGGAGGCGCGATCTGCGCTATAGGTGGGGCAGAGCTGAATGTTTCCGGTTCGGCAAAAGCGGTCGATAACACCAATACTGAAGGAAAAACCGACAACATAAATCTCTGGGCGGAGGATATACTTTCTTTAGGTGAAGACTGCGAGAATGTTTCAATCGGCGTCAATAAATCAAGCGCGAATGACGTGGATGAAAAGTTCGGACTTGCTCCCGATCTTTCCGACAGAGAATTTTCGCAGGACTGTGTAAGAAATGATGTGAATGGAGATATCGTCGCGAAAGTCTTGAACGGGCAGCTCGTGTGGGGCGAAAGAACCGTTCCTGTAAATCCTGTCGCTTATATCGGAGATGTGCCATACATCACTTTTGATTCAGCGGTAAATGATGCGAAAGACGGCGATACGATTACAATTGTCACGAATGAGCCTGCTGTGTATAATAAAGATATCGTGATCGATAAACATCTTACCCTTACATCTCAGGCGGAAGATCAGTATGGTCTTGCCCGCCGTGGAAATGCGTCAATTAAAATTATATCGGGCGGTCATCTTACGGTAACTAATCTATTTATTGACGGCGGGGCTACCAATACATTTTTCGGCAGCGAGTTTTATTCGTCAGAGAACAAGCCAATCTTTTGGGTAGAGGGCGGAGAGCTGGTGCTGGAGAAAAATGCCGCAGTTAAGTATGGGAGCGATTCGCTTTATGCTCCGGGCGGTATCGCCGTTATGGAAGGCTCGTCTCTTACCATGAAGCCCGGTTCTTTAGTGTTCGCCTGCACCAATATAGTTTCGCAAGCGCCTAGCGCAATCCTTGTTCAAGGCAATAATGCCACATTTAATTTTGAGGGCGGTGTCGTACAAGGGTGCGGCTCCTCCGAATACGGTGCGGTTGCCGTGTGGACAGGAGCTAAGATACTTGTGAGCAATGATGCCAGCATAATGGATAATGCGAATGATGATCTGCACTTGGCCGAAACGGCGAAACTTATTCTCTCTGGCGATTACACAGGCACCATGTCGGTAAAACAAGGTGATAATGCCAACAAGAAAGAGTTCGGCGTTGCAGATGAAAACTATAGCGGCTCTGATATGTCATCAAGTGCCGCGAGGTTTATCAATGCGGAGAATAAGAGTGATGTCGGCGTTGTTGTTACAAATGACGCCAATAAGATTCTCGTTTGGGTAAGCGCGCTAGTTGAAAATGATGAAGGGGTTATGACATACGAAACTGAGAGCGGTGAAATTTTAACGCTGATGGGAGAGTTGCCGGGAAGCGAAGAGCCTGTGCCTGAAGTAGTTGAACCGGAGATGGTAGCCTTCAAATTGGTTTCGTATGATCCTCTTGGCGCCTCATGGTCGCTTTCGATCACCAATGTCGTTAAAAGCTGCTGGTATACGCTTCGTGGCGGTGAAAGGCCCGTGACGAACGAGTTTACGGTCATTGAACGCAAGTGTGCGTCAGACTCCGGTGAGATGATTTTCAATCATTCGACGTCTTCGCCTTCGTTCTTCTGGCAGGTTGTTGCAGAACCCAGCGATGCGTATACAAACGAATAAATTCACTAACAATTTCTTAAGGAGTATTATGGCAGAAAAAAAAGAAGCGGCTAAATCCACGGGTAACACAGCGCTTGACGCGGTGATGAGTCAGATTCGCAAGGAATTTGGCGAAATGTCAATTATGCGTCTTGGTGATAAGGAGACTGAAGAAGTTCCGGTCATTTCGACAGGCGCACTTAGTCTTGATATGGCTCTTGGTGTGGGCGGACTTCCTCGCGGGCGAATCGTCGAGTGTTACGGGCAGGAGTCTTCGGGAAAAACCACGCTTGCTCTTCATGTTGTGGCCAACGCGCAAAAGTCTGGCGGTGTCGCAGCCTTTATTGATGCCGAGCACGCGCTCGACCCTTCATACGCGAAGAAGATAGGCGTCAATCTCGATGATCTTATCGTCTCTCAGCCCAACAGCGGCGAAGAGGCTCTCACTATCTGCGAACAGCTCGTTAAATCCGGCGCCTTAGACGTTGTCGTCGTCGACTCCGTAGCTGCGTTGACCCCGCAGGCCGAAATCGACGGTAATATGGGTGACAGCCACATGGGGCTTCAGGCGCGTCTCATGTCGCAGGCCATGCGAAAGCTTACAGGTGTCATATCGCAGACGAAGACATTGCTTATTTTTACAAATCAGGTTCGTGATAAAATCGGCGTCATGTTCGGCAATCCCGAAACGACTCCCGGCGGCAAGGCGCTCAAGTTCTATGCGAGCTGCCGTCTGCAGGTTCAGCGCATCGGCGCTATCAAGAATACAGCTACTCAGGTCGTGGGCAATCGCACTCGCGTGAAGGTCGTCAAAAATAAAGTCGCTCCGCCTTTTACCGAGGCTGAATTTGACATTCTCTATTCCTGCGGAATTTCGTATGAAGGGTCTGTCCTCGACGCGGCTCTTCAGCGCGGGATCGTCGAAAAGCGCGGCAGCTGGCTCAGCTTTGAAAATGAACAGCTCGCCCAAGGTTCGCTGGCGACCATCGAGTACCTGAAGGCGAATCCGGAGATAACCGCGAAAATCGCGCAGTTGGTAAAGAACACTCCCGCCAATGCGGCCGCCGCAAAGCGCAAATAAGGAACTTGCGATGATAAGCGATCAGATAAAAAAAGGCAAGGAAAGAGCTCCGCACCGCAGTCTTCTTTTTGCCTGCGGCATGAAGCGCGATGATATGAAAAAGCCTTTCATCGGCATCTGCAACAGTTACGAGAGTTTTGTTCCCGGGCACTGCCACTTGAACAAGGTGGGCGAATTTCTCAAGAAGTGCGTTATCGAGGCTGGTGGCGTGCCGATGGAGTTCAATACGATTGCCGTGTGCGACGGTATTGCCATGGCTCATTCCGGAATGAAGTTTTCTCTGCCAAGCCGTGAACTTATCGCCGACAGCGTAGAGTCGATAGCAAGAGCGCATTGCTTTGATGCGATGATATGCGTGCCGAACTGCGACAAGATCGTCCCCGGAATGCTCATTGGCGCTTTGCGCGTGAACATCCCGACGATATTTGCCTCCGGCGGACCGATGGCTCCCGGAACGCACCCTATAACCGGGAAGGATTCTGATCTCAATACCGTTTTTGAAGCTGTCGGCGCCGAGAATGCAGGCAAGATGACGGCTGAAGATCTCAAGAAGGTAGAAGAGACTTCGTGCCCTGGCTGCGGCAGCTGTTCCGGGATGTTCACGGCCAATTCGATGAACTGTCTTTATGAAGCTTTAGGTTTGGCTCTTCCCGGCAACGGAACTGTTTTGGCGATAGACCCGAAGCGTCAAGATCTGTATCGTGCGGCGGCCAAGAGAGCCGTTGAGATGGCGAAGAAGGGCGGTCCAAAGCCGCGCGATATCGTAACGCGTGATTCTCTTGATAACGCCCTTTCGCTTGATATGGCGATGGGCGGCTCGACCAACACAGTTCTTCATACGCTTGCCATTGCCCGTGAAGCCGGGGTAGATTACAGCCTTAAGCGCATGAATGAAATTTCGGCGGCGACGCCTTATCTCTGCAAGGTAGCTCCGAGCGGTCATTATCATGTTGCCGATGTCGATCGCGCGGGCGGCGTTATGGCTATTTTGAAGCGCCTTTCGGCAATTCTCAAGAAGTCTCCATATCTCCATCTCGACTCGAAGACCGTTTCAGGGAAGACGCTCGGCGCTCAGATAAGAGCCTCTAAGATAACTGACGATGACGTTATAAGAACACTTAAAAACGCATATTCGCAAGATGGGGGCCTGGCGGTTCTTTGGGGTAATCTCGCTGAAGGCGGTTCGGTCGTCAAGAAGGGCGGAGTTGCGCCTTCAATGATGAAGTTTACCGGCAAGGCCATTTGCTTCAACAGCCAGGAGGAGGCCTGCGAAGGGATTCTCGGTGGCAAGGTAAAACCCGGTCATGTCGTTGTCATCCGCTATGAAGGGCCTAAGGGCGGCCCCGGTATGCAGGAAATGCTCGCGCCAACTTCATACATCATCGGCGCGGGTCTGGGAGAGTCTGTCGCGCTGATTACCGACGGGCGTTTTTCGGGCGCAACCCACGGCGCGTGCGTTGGGCATGTCTCGCCGGAGGCGGCTGAAGGCGGGCTTATCGGCCTTATTAAGAACGGGGATGAGATTACTATAGATATTCCTAATCGCTCGATAAACGCAAATCTTACAAAGTCCGAAATCGCTGCGCGAGCGAAAAAAGCGAAAAAATGGACGCCACGAATCAAGGGCGGGTGGCTGGAGCGTTACGCTCAGCATGTAGGCAACGCTTCTACGGGCGCGTCATTAAAATAATAAAGGCATTTTTTGTATCATCATGAAAACTACAAAGTCAAAATTCAAGTTTTCCGGAGGTGTGCACCCGCCTTACAACAAGGAGCTTGCGCGCGAAAAGCCGATTGAATGTCTGCCGATGCCGTCAGAACTTGTAATCTCGATGTCGCAACATCTCGGTGCGCCCGCCAAGTGCATTGTAAAGCCGCTCGAGCGTGTAGTTAAAGGCCAGCTTATCGGGGAAAAGAACGGTCTTATTTCCGTGTGCGTGCGCGCAAGCGCATCGGGCACGGTTAAGGCCGTCGAAAAGCGGTTGGGTCCTTCGGGCATGATGGTTGATGCCGTTATTCTTCAGCCCGATCCAGAGGCGATGGACGAAGAGACTTTTCCTCCGCTTGATTGGAAGAGCGCATCGCGCGAGGAACTTTTAAAGAGGGTGGAGGATGCCGGTATCTGCGGAATGGGCGGAGCGGGCTTTCCTACTTCGGTAAAACTCAACCCGCCTGCAAATAAGCGGTGCGAATATCTTATTTTAAACGGCGCAGAATGCGAGCCGTATTTAACTGCTGATTACCGGGTGATGCTCGAAAGGGCCGACAGAATACGCATAGGTGTTGAGATCATGCGCAAGATTCTCGGCGGGTGCGCTGTTCGTATAGCTGTTGAGGCGAATAAACCTGAGGCGATAGCCGCTTTGGAAAAAGCGTTTGCGGACATCGACGGAAACGTGGAGATTGTCGTGCTGCCCGTGCTTTATCCGCAGGGTAGCGAAAAGCATCAGATTTATGCTACGGTCGGTCGCATCGTGCCTGAGCCTCCGGCTCTTCCGATTGATGTCGGTTGCGTTGTGGAAAACGTGGGAACTGTCGTGGCGATCGCTGATGCGGTAGAAAAGGGCAAGGCTCTTTTAGAGCGCGTGACCACGGTTTCCGGTGATGATGTTGTTGAGCCGAAAAACATTCTAGCTCCTACGGGTACGAAATATTCTGATCTCGTCGATTTCTGCGGCGGATTGAAAGAAAGCGCGGCAAAGGTTATTTCCGGCGGAACAATGATGGGGTTTGCCGTTCCGTCGCTCGATATCGCCACGACAAAGACGACTTCGGGCATATTGCTTCTTTCAAAGAGGAGCGTATTTCAATATATTTCCGGAGCGTGCATAAATTGCGGCAGATGCGTCAGAGCCTGTCCGATGAGACTTAATCCCGCCGATATTTCAAAAGCGGTGGAATCGGACGATGTCGTCTGCGCCGAGAAGTCTCACGTCATGACGTGTATTGAGTGCGGCGCGTGCGCCTACGTTTGTCCCGCGCGTCGTCCGATAGTTCAGCTATGCCGCAGAGCCAAGGCGTCGATACGCGCCCGCGGGAGATAGTGTTTGGAAGCTTGAAAGTTGGAAAATAAAGGAGAATAAATGAAGCCGAAAGAGATAGGCGAGCATTTTATTTTAAGCTCTAGTCCGCACGCTCATGCGCCTGCGGGCGTTTCGAGAATCATGCTTGATGTTATTATTGCGTTGCTGCCTACAACGATCGCTGGCATTTGGTTTTTCGGTATGGGCGCGGTATGGACTATAGCCGTCTGCGTCTCGACATGCATCGTGACAGAGGCGCTCTGCCGCCTTTTGATGAAGCGTGAGTCGTCGCTCGGTGATTTTTCCGCCGTGCTTACGGGACTTCTTCTGGCGCTGAATCTCCCGTCCGGAATTCCGTTGTGGATGGCCGCTGTCGGCTCTGTATTCGCGATAGCCGTCGCAAAGCAGGTTTTCGGAGGCTTGGGGATGAATCCCTTCAATCCGGCTCTTGCCGCGCGCGCGTTTATGCTTATCTCGTTTACAGGCCCGATGACCACATGGCTTAAGCCTCTTCAGCCTGGGCGTTTCGGCGGCGCCTGCGAGGCTCTTACATGCGCAACTCCGCTTGCGGCGATGAAGCCGATGTTTGCCGCTGATGCGGCAGCCTCCGCCACGCCTCAGGCCGGTGAGGGCGGCATACCTCAGCTTGTCGATCTTATTGTCGGCAATATGCCAGGGTGTATAGGCGAGGTTTCGTCGATCGCGCTTCTTCTGGGCGGCATATATCTTATTTGGCGCAAGGTCATCACATGGCATATTCCCGTGTCGTTCATTTTTACGGCATGGGTCTATTCTCTTGTTTCCGGAGGAGCCCCCGCGCATGTCCAGATTCTAACCGGCGGCTTGATGATTGGAGCCATTTTCATGGCGACGGATTACGTCACAAGCCCCACTACCGCCAAGGGGAAACTCATCTTCGGTTTCGGGTGCGGTCTTCTTTGCATGCTTATTCGTCAGTTCGGCGGTTATCCTGAGGGGTGCAGTTTTGCGATTCTCATAATGAATTCGGTTTGTCCTCTGATCAATCGTTGGACGCAGCCAAAACCTTTTGGAGCGTAAGAAATGAAAAAAATACTTTGGCTTGTCTCATCGTTAACGATTATCGCTGCCGTTTGCGCCTCTACGTTGGCATATATTAACATAATAACCAAAGCGCCTATCGCCGAGATGAAAGTAAAACAGGCTTCGGACGCGGCGAAGGCCGTTATGCCCAAAGGCGTAGTAAAGGTCGATAAGGCTTCGTTGGATGCGCAGGAGTTTTATGTCGGAAAGGATGAGACCGGCAAGGTGCTCGCCTATGCGCTTAAAGGTTCTGACAACGGCGGATACGGCGGCCTTATCGAACTTATGATCGGCTTTTCTCCGGACGGGAAAATTGTGACATACAAAGCTCTCCAGTCCAGCGAGACTCCAGGCCTTGGCACAAAACTTTCGTCGGCGGAGTTCTCGTCGCAGTTTTCCGGAAAGTTCGCCTCAAAATCGCTAAAAGTCACAAAGGACGGCGGAGAAATCGAGGCTATCACTTCTGCGACGATCACAAGCCGTGCGGTTTGCCGGGCGATATCGTCCGCCGCCGAGAAGCTTGAGCGCATAAAGGGCAAATGATCTTTTCTGATGGCGAAGAAATCAGCAATTGCGATTAATCTGGAATATCTTGCTCTCAGAAGTTTCTGTGCGCTTGTCAACGCTATTCCCTATCGTCTGGCGCTTTGGATAGCAAGAGCTTTTGCCGTCGTCGCCGTCAAGTGGTTTGGATTTAAAAAAGAGCGCACGATGCATAGGATTAAAAGTGTCTTTCCCGACATCTGCGAGGCTAAAGCCTGCGAGATCGCGGTAGACTCGCTGTCGAACATTCTGCAATCAGGAGTGGAGATGATTCGCGCGCCGAAATTGGACCGCAGGTGGATGGACAGATACGTCCTTGACGGAGCGTATTACAAAGACAAGCTTCAGTCGTATGTCGACGAGGGCAGGGGCGTTGTCATAATGGTGCCTCACGCGGGGAATTGGTATATGGCTGCGTGGTCGATGGCGAAGTATGGGCTTAAGCTTTTTGCATTGGCGGCGAAACAGCGCAATCCTAAACTTGACGCATGGATGAAACGCCAGTATGGAGACATTGAGGTTCTCGATCGCGGTGAAAAATCAACGCTCGTTAAAATAAAAGAGAAATTGGAATCTGGCCGCGCCTTTGCGATCTTGCCTGATCTGCGGGTTCCTGTAAAGGATGTTGAGGTTGATTTTCTCGGCTCGCGAGCCAATGTAAGCCACGCGGGCGCGATGTTCGCCGTTAAATGTATGTCGCCTGTAGTTGTGGCGATGATGACGAGAAAAAACGGTCGACACATATTTAATCATTTGGCAACATTAAGGCCTGATCCTGCGGCTGTCGACAAGAAGGAGGAGGCGCGTCGCATAACACGCGAGGCGATGACTATTTTGAGCAAGGCCGTGATGGAAAGCCCTGGTGATTGGTTTTGGTACAATAAGCGCTGGATTCTTGAGCCGGTGCATAAAGGGTAATTTTGAATGACAGATTTTTCCACTCTTTTAAACCCTGAGCAGTGTGAGGCTGCAACTGCCGGTGACGGGCCTATTTTAGTTCTCGCGGCGGCAGGCACGGGAAAAACGCGCACTCTTGTGCATCGCGTGGCGTATCTGGTAGAGCGCGGCATTCCGTCCGAGCGTATATTGCTGCTTACGTTTACCAACCGCGCAGCGCGTGAAATGTTGGAGCGCGCGCAAAAAGTGGTCGGGCCGAACGTTTCCGGCATTTGGTCAGGAACATTTCACCATATAGCCGCCAAGCTTTTGCGCAGATGGGGTTCGCTCATCGGTTATCAGCCGGGCTTTCAAATCATAGATGAGGAAGATCAGAAAAAACTCATAGGCGATATTATAAAAGAGTCTGTCGCCGAGCCGAAAGAGTTTGTGAAAAAAGAGCTCATCGCGAAAATGATCAGCGAGGCGGCCAACGAGGAGAAACCTGTCGGCTTTATCGCATCACGCTACATGACTAAAGTCGCGGGTGTTGATCCAGAGGCGGTGGCAATGATTGCGAAGAAGTATGAGGCGAAAAAGTTTGAGCTTGGGGCAATGGACTTTGACGACCTTTTGGTTAACGCCTTAAAATTGCTTGAGACAAAAGAGAACGTCAGAGAACTTCTTCAAGAGCATTTTCTTCATATCCTTGTGGATGAATATCAGGACACTAACGGGATACAGGCGAAGTTTGTGGATATCCTCGCGGCCAAGCACCGGAATGTCATGGCCGTGGGAGATGATTTCCAGTGCATATATACCTGGCGCGGGGCTCAGATAGAGAATATCATGGAGTTTCCGAAGCGCTGGCAGAACTGCAAGGTGATCAAACTCGAGCGCAATTACCGCTCCGTGCCCGGCGTGTTGAATGTCGCCAATGTCGTGATGAAGGACGCGCCCAATCAGTTTGAAAAAACATTAAGGCCCGTGCGTCAGTCAAGCGGAGCGCTGCCGGTAGTGTACAGGGTTTACGACGCGAACACCCAGGCCGATGAAATAGTAAAGCTGATTTCAGCCTACAGAAACGCCGGGTGTGATTATCGCGATATCGCCGTTCTTTATCGCAGTCATTACCAGTCCATTACGGTTCAGTTGACTTTGGCGCGGATGGGAGTGCCTTTTAGGATTACAAGCGGTGTTGGCGTTTTTGAGCAGATTCATGTAAAGGACGTGCTGTCTTATTTGCGCCTTTTGGTTAACCCCAACGACGAGCTTTCTTTTTTAAGGTTAGTCCGGCTCTTGCCTAGCGTCGGCGAAAAAACGGCTAACAGTTATTGGGCTAAGTTAGGTCGAAAGTTCGATGCGAAAAACGCAAATGACCGCTTGGCGCTAGAAGCTCTTTTAAAACCCAAATCAAAGGTGGGGTGGCAGAGAATCTCCAAGTGCTATGAAAGCGCTGTTGATCATCTTTTAGAGGGAAATGTCGGAGAGATCATAGAAGATTTCACGGATCTTTTTTATGAGAACCATCTGCGTACGGAATGGGAAGAAAGCGAAGCGGAAGACAGGCTTGCCGATGTCAAGGAACTGGCGGTTCAGATAGAGGATAACGAGGGTGGGCTTGAGGCGTTTTTGGCGGATGTGGCGCTTCTTACGAATCTCGACGCGAAACGCAATGACACAAACGTATCTAAGGTTACGCTCTCTACCGTCCATCAGGCCAAGGGAATGGAATGGCCTGTTGTAATTGTGCCGTGGCTCTCAGAGGGTATGTTCCCGAGTTCCAAAGCGGCCGAGGAGAATCGTGAAGATGAGGAGCGCCGTCTCTTTTATGTGGTCGTAACGCGGGCGAAAGATTCTCTTTATATGTTTGCCCCTTCTGTCCGTAAAAGCGGCGATGGAGGGCAGTTTCCGGTTGAGGCTTCTCGCTTTTTGCGCGAGATTCCGCGAGATCTTATAAATGTAAAGCGGATTATGGACTCGCCGGTGCCGAAACCCAGATATGGCGGCTATTCGTCGGGGTATGGTTCACGAGGCGGTTACGGTTCACTTTACGGCTCGGGCACCTCAGGCTGGACGTCACGTAATCAGACATGGCGCAGATGAAAGGCAGGAAGGCGTTTTAGATGACCGAGAAGGAATATGACGAATATTGGATGCGCTTTGCTTTGCGCGAGGCTGAGAAGGCTAGCGAAAACGGAGAAGTGCCGACCGGGTGCGTCATTGTAGAGTGCGCAAAAAACGAGCGGGGGGAATGTGATTTTACGCCGTCTACGTCTCGGATTCTTGCCAGATCCCACAATCAAACAGAATCTCTTACAGACGCTACCGCCCACGCCGAAATGCTCGCTTTGAGTTCGGCCTTCGCGGCCAAGGGGAATTGGCGGCTTTCCGGCGCGAGATTGTATGTGACGAAAGAGCCCTGTCCGATGTGCGCAGGAGCGATAGTTCTTTCTCGCGTCGAAACGGTGATATGGGGAGTGAGCGATGCCAAGCGCGGCGGATCCAGCGTATTCGGTATTTTTGATCACCCGGGAATAAATCATCATCCGAAAATTACAAGCGGTGTTCTTGAGGCGCAGTCGAAGGAGGTACTGCAGTCGTTTTTCCGCGAGCGCAGAAACGGAAAGTGAAACTCGCTTGTGATTTTATGATATAATGGGCGCAAATGGGGTACGCAAAAAAGAAATCGAATAAAGCCGCTTCAGCGGCCGCAGCGTCTGAAGGCGCGGCTTCCGATAAAAAGCAGAGCCGTCAGTCGTTGTGGCAGATGGATGTCGGCGGCGGAAAGTCCGCTACCGTGATGAAGCGCGTTGAAGTGCTTCTCTTCACATCGGAGCTTGCCGATCTTATTGAAGCCGGGATGACGTTAGGCCAGGCTTTAAGCGCTCTTGCCCGGCAGGGGGCCGAAAAAAGCGCGCAGAAATACGTTTGCCAGGATTTGTGCGACCGTATTGTCAGAGGCGAGAGTTTTTCAGACGCCTGCCGCCATCACCCGAAGACATTCCCCGCGATATATTCCAATATGATTCGCGCAGGAGAGGCGTCGGGCGCGATGATCGAGGTTTTGCGCAGACTTGTCGATCACTATGAACGCGATGATAATATGCGCGCTAAAATCAAGAGCGCTCTGTCATACCCGATAATAGTTCTCGGCTTCGGCATTGTCGCCGTCGTCGGCGCGATGGTTTGGATCATTCCTCAATTCAAGAACGTTTTCGACAAACTCGGCGGCGCTCTGCCGCTGCCCACGAGGATACTTGTCGGTATGTCGAATTTCACCCTTGAATACGGATGGCTTGTTTTTATAGCGGTTTTTCTTTTCGTGATGTGGTTCCGTAAGTGGAAGACGAGCGACGCCGGGCGGCGTAAGGTCGACGGGTGGAAGTTGAAAATGCCGCTTATTTCAGGTATCGTCGCTACCGGCGCATATTCGTCTCTTGCCTATACGATGAAGACTCTTTTGTCTAACGGCGTCAATGTCCTTCAGGCGTTAAAGATATGCGAAGAGGTTTCAGGCAATGCCGTCATCGGGGATGCTTTAAGAAATGCGCGCATGAAAGTTACCGACGGAACGACCATTTCCGGGCCGCTTTCGGAGTCAGGGGCGTTTCCGCGGATGATGACCGATATGCTTGCCGTAGGGGAACAGGCCGGAGATCTCGCAGGCTCTCTTGAGCACATCGGCAAGCGCTATCAGAAAGATATGGAGCGCAATATCGCGGTCTTTTCGAATGCGTTAGAGCCGATTTTGATCGTTCTTATTGCCTGCGTCGTGGGCTTTGTGGCCGTCGCCATTCTGATGGCGGTAAATGAAATGAACAGCCAGTTCGCCGCTTAAGATGATTTTGGATATGGAAAAACCCGATATAGAAAAGCTCGGTTTGAAGATGGATGCCCTCGGGGTGTGGGATGAAATTGAACCTTTTAATTTCGCGGTCAAACCGAAGGGAACGGTCTTTCCGTATTTCTGCACCGTTTTAAAGGGCGATAATGCGCCTGTTAAAATACGCTTCCTGATGCTTGAGGGGTGGCAGACTCTGCATGATTATGTCCGCGTCAGAATCGATAGGAATTTTGGCTACTATTCTTCGCCGATGGAGATGCCTCATCTCGAATTGGTGGTAACGGTCAATCGGGAGGTTAAGCTTTTTCGCCATGACGCGGGGTATATTCCCGTTGAGGCCAATGAAAAGCAGTGTAAACTGGCGGCGAAAATATTGTGGGAGGCGTACGGCGTGATGCTTCGCGTAGAGTCAGACCGAATGCTGCCATTAAAATATACGGACAATAGAGCGATATTCTCTCGCGTTGAAGCCTCTGACGGCAAGTGGGTGGATGAGCCTCTTATAATACCGAATCCTGCGCCGTATACAGAAACCATCAAGTTGCAGAAAGACGTAGTAAAGGCGGCGAAGGATCTGCCGTTTGATTCTAATGCGGCAATAGAGCTTGATATGCATATTCTGCCAGGGGTAATGACGAAAGAGCTTAGACCCCGAGCGGTGTATGAACTTGTTGCCTATAATGACGCGGGCGAGAAGATTATTTCCAAATGCGCCTCTGTCAATCCCGAGTCGGGTCTTAAAGCTTTATGGGAGATGCTTGCGGGTGAAGTTTTGAGCGCCCTTGTCCAGTATGGCACCATTCCTGGGCAGATTAAGGTTATGTCAGCAAGAGTATTCAGATTTATTCGACCGCTTTGCATGGAACTTATGTTTAAACTGTCCATGCATGATAAGCTGCGGTATATAGCGAAAAACACCTGATCTTGTACGGGAATATTTTGGCTTCTAAAGTAAATTGATGGTGGAGAAGAAGAGATTCGAACTCTCGACCCCCACGTTGCGAACGTGATGCTCTACCAACTGAGCTACTTCCCCATGTGTGCCAAACGCAGGTATTATATCATATTACACTGTTACCGTGCAAGGGGTGCTTGCATAGTGGCGAAAAAAATAGTACAATATTGCAAGATTTAACTAAACATTCTAAGGAGAGTAAAAAATGAAGATTCAGAAAATCGTTTTTGCCGCGCTCGCACTCGCAGTTGTTGCGCCTGCCATGGCGGAATCAGAAAAAGAAGAAGTTTATTCCGAGGCTGTCGGTTGGACTCCTATAGCAGTCGGTTTAGCGTCGCCTCTTCAGCTTCCTTGGGGTCGCGCGGTCTGGGATGTCTTTGGGCTCGATCTTAATTTGTTCTATTCCGACGCGCCTAAGATGTACGGTCTTGGCGTTGGCGGCGTTGCGATGGCGACACGCGATGATATGGCCGGTGTTCAGGGCTCATTGCTTTGCAACTGGGCAAGCGCCGATGTTTACGGTATTCGCGCTACGCTTGGCGCAAATGTCGCTTATGGCGAGACATATGGCCTTGAAGTTGGCGCGGCTGCGTTCCGTCCGAACAAGATGTGGGGTGTTGATGTTAACCTTCTCGGTGTCTATCAGCACGAGTTCAGCGGCGTTCAGGTTTCTGGCTTAGCTAACGTTTCTAAAGATCAGTCTTATGGTATGACGGGCGCTCTTTTTGGTAACTATGCCAAGACCGCCTATGGCCTTCAGCTCGGCCTTATCATCAACTACACGGCTGAACTTCATGGCTGCCAGATTTCATTGGTCAACATCGCCAGCACCTGCCCTTGGGGCTTCCAGATCGGTTTGGTAAATATCATTCTTGACAATGCGATCAAGGTATTGCCCTTTATTAACTGCTATTTCTGATAGTTAAATAAACGTGGGTAAGTCAAATCCATATCTTAAGAAGGCTACCGGTGGCGTTAAGGCCGCCGGTGCCGGCGTGAAGAGACATGGTTTAGGGCGCGGGCTGGATACATTGCTGTCCAAAGGCGCCCCGGCTGAAATCAAACCGGCCGCGGCGCAGGTCGTCGCGACTTCTCCTGCGGCGGGTGTAATTCCTCCGGCATCTGAGGCTGGTCAGCCTCTTGAGCTTAAGATCGCGGAGATAGAGCGCTCGCCATATCAGCCTCGCAGAGATTTCCGCGAGGAAGAGCTGAACGAGCTTGCGGAGTCCATTAAAAACAACGGGCTTGTTCAGCCGCCGACGGTTCGAAAGAATTCGAAAGGCAGATATGAGCTCATTGCAGGTGAGCGCCGAGTTAGGGCCGCGCAGTTTTTGGGTTGGGATAAGATTCGCGTGACGCTTGTTGAAGCTGATGATCTCACGGCCGCGACAATGACGACGGCTGAGAATATTCAGCGCGAAGATTTAAATCCCATCGAAGAAGCTGTTTCGTATAAGACTCTTCAAGATACGTTTTCTCTAACCCAGCAGCAGGTAGCCGAGCGTGTTGGCAAGGGCCGCGCGACAGTTGCCAATTCAGTGCGCCTTCTTGAACTTCCCGATGAAGTTCGGGCGCTTATTTCTTCATCGCTGATTTCAGTCGGTCATGCCAAAGTTCTTCTTTCGCTTGAAGATGAAAAAGACCGCGTTCTTCTTGCTCGCGACTGCGTAAATGATCAGCTTACGGTTCGCGCGCTGGAGCGCAAGGTCGCCCGCATCATCAAGCCTATCGAAGTCAAGCCAAGAGGAACTCCCGATCTTCCCGACGGGTATGTAAGAAACCTGGCCGAGAGAATGAAGCGTCATTTAGGTTGCGCCGTGCGTGTTACCAGCGGTGTAACCCATGCGAACGGCAAACATACAAAGGGTGTTGTTGAGATCGACTTTTTCGATAATGATGATCTCGATCGTATCATCAAGATGCTCGGCGTTATAGTTGAGTAATGTCATGCCCGCCGTATTTCTGGCGATTGTTCTTCAGTTTACTCCTCAAGAGGCCAAACTGTCATTTGATACGGCCCAAAGGCTTGTTGAGAATTTCACCCCTCGGGACGCCGGGACGGCGGGCGGGCGAATCGCCGCGAAGTGGCTTGCCTTTTCACTGAAGTCTCTTGGCGTTAAAAATGTGCAGGAAGATGTTTTTTTCGCCGATTCGCCTTTGGGGAAAATGCGCTTTACAAACGTCGTTGCCGAGTTTAAACACTCAAACACATCGAAGTGGACGGTGCTATTGTCTCATTATGACACGAAAAGATCAATCAAATGTCCTGGAGCTAATGACGGCGCTTCAACATCAGCTCTTCTTGTGGGCCTAAGCAAAATGCTTTCCAGTGCAAAGGGGCTTAAAAAGAATTACCTTCTTATATGGACTGACGCAGAAGAGTGCATTTACGATTACTCCGCCAACGACGGGCTTCAAGGCTCGAAGAGGGCAGTTGAGCATGTTAAATCCCGTTATTATGATGTCGAAAACGTAATATGCCTTGATATGCTCGGGGATAAGGATTTGAAAATAGAAATACCATCTAACGGATCCGGTCGTCTTGCCCGAACGGTTATTAGAGCCGCTAAAAAGATAGGTGAAAAAAATCTTGTTTCGCTCTCTCCATATCATGTTATTGATGATCATGTGCCTTTTTTAAAGGCCGGCTACGAGGCTATAGATCTTATTGATTTTTCGTATGGAAGCGCTCCCGGGTTAAATGATTATTGGCATACAGAAAATGATGTAATGAAAAATATTTCAGTTGGTTCGCTTTTGAAAAGCGGTTCGTTGATAGCGGCCGTGATAGAAGATATCGAGCGGCAATAATTGATAACCGATTACCTACTGCAAAACATTATGATATAATATTGTACACAACAAGAAAGGTGGCAAAGAAAAATGGCCAAGGAAACCAGTGTAGGTAAGCGCATTCGTACATATCGCGAAAGACTTGATATGAGCATTTATGATCTTGCTCAAAAGTGCGGTATTGACGAAAAGGTGATTAATTCAATTGAAAAGGGGCAGGTCATGCCCGCACTTGGAGTTTTAACTAAGCTATCGCGTGCGTTGGGTCAGCGTCTCGGGACATTTATGGATGACCAGTTCAAGCCAGATCCGATTATCACCAGGGCGAAGGATCTCGGCGCACGAAAGGTGGCCAAGGAGGGCTCCAACACATTGGGCTATGCTAGTCACTCTCTCGCTCTCGGAAAGCCCGATCGCCACATGGATCCATTTCGCATCGAGTTCGACAAAAACGGTGTCGATGAGGTTTCGTCGCATGAAGGCGAAGAGCTTATTATCTGCATTGCCGGTGAAGTGGAACTTACTTACGGCAATGAAAAGAGCGTTTTGAAGCCGGGTGATACGGCTTATTATAATTCTGTTGTCAAGCATGGCTTGCGCGCGCTCGGCGGTAAGCCTGCGTCGATATACGGCGTTGTATTTATGCCGTTTTAAATACAAATCGAAAGGGTAGCATAATATGGGATGGTTTGAGAAGAAAGAACCGGTTAAGATTCCTCCGGCGAAGGCGCTTTGGGCGATATGTCCGAAATGCGGCAGTCACTTTGAGAAATCGGTGTGGAAGAAAAACGACTCGATTTGTCCGAAGTGTAATTATCACGGCAGGCTCTCTGCCCGCGAGCGTATTGAACGTATCGCGGACAAGGGAACGTTTGAAGAACTTTTCAGCGAGGTGTCGTATTCCGATCATCTTCAGTTCAAAGATGCGACCGGCGATTATCGCACAAAGGTCGAATCCGTCATCGCTAAGACAGGTGAGACTGAATCGATTGTGACGGGTAAGTGCGATATTTTCTCGCATAAGGTTATGCTCGGCGTTATGGACTTTTCCTTTATGGGCGGAAGCCTTGGCACGGGTGCAGGTGAAAGAATCGCGCGCGCCTGCGAGCTTGCGATAAAAGAACGCCGCGCGCTTGTTCTCTTTTCCGCATCCGGCGGGGCGCGTATGCACGAGGGGATTCTTTCTCTCGTCCAGATGGCGAAGACTTCGGCGGCGATCGGCAGGCTCAAAGATGCGGGGCTACCTTACATTTCGGTTTTAACCGATCCTACGACGGGCGGAGTTTCCGCTTCTTATGCCATGCTTGGCGATATTAACATCACCGAGCCGAAGGCGCTTATCGGGTTTGCCGGTCGGCGTGTAATCGAAAACACTATTCATCAAAAGTTGCCGGATGATTTTCAGTCGGCAGAATATCTTGAAAAACACGGCTTCATCGACAAAATCGTCGAGCGCAAGGATATGAAGCGCTTTATTGCGAAAATGCTCGACTTCTGGGGGTTCTAAGATGGCTAAGAAAAAAACTGCGATGGATTCTGTCAAGCTGGCGCGCGATCCGAAGCGCCCGCATATCGGAGAATTTATTAAGTACGTCTGCTCTGATTTTGAAGAGCTTCATGGCGACAGACTCGTCAACGATGATAGAGCGATAGTGGCGGGATTCGCCAAAATCGACGATGAGAAGGTTCTCGTAATCGGTCATAATAAAGGCTCTAACGTCGACGAGAATATGGCGTCGAACTTCGGCATGGCCAATCCCGACGGTTATCGCAAGGCGATGCGTTTGGCAAAGCTTGCGGAGAAGTTCTCAAATTCCATCGTCACGTTTGTAGACACTCCAGGAGCATATCCCGGCGACACGGCAGAGGCGCGCGGCCAGGCTGAGGCGATCGCAAAATCGCTGGAATTTTTCGCACTTCTAAAAACGCCGATCATCGTTGTCATAACAGGCGAGGGCGGTTCGGGAGGAGCGCTTGCGATTGCTGTTGGAGATAAGGTGCTTATGATGGAGAATGCCGTTTACTCGGTGATTTCCCCGGAGGGCTGCGCCGGTATCCTTTGGCGTGACGGCTCAAAGGCGGCTGAAGCGGCTGAGGCTTTGAAAATTACAGCGAGCGCGCTTAAGAAACTCGATGCGATAGATGTTATCGTAAAAGAGCCTGCGGGCGGTGCGCAAAACGACCACAAGGGCGCATGTGAAGCTGTTAAAAAGGCTATTCTGTCGGCGCTTAAGGAAGTTAAGAAGCTTTCGAAAGATGAGCTTGTTGAAGCTCGTTACGCTAAGCTTAGAGCCATGGGTAATTTTTCTAAGTGAGGAATCATACAATGCCGCGAACAGATATTGACTGGGCAAGTTTGGGTTTTGGTTTCACCGATGTGAATTGCCATATCCGCTATACATGGAAAGACGGCGCTTGGGGCGAAGGCGAGTTCGTCAAGGATCCATACATCACGATGCACATCGGGGCGAGCTGCCTGCATTATGGGCAGGAGTGCTTTGAGGGCATGAAAGCGTTTCGTCAGAAAGACGGAAAGATTGTGATTTTCAGGCCTGAAGAAAACGCTCTTCGTATGTCGCGCACTGCGACACGCTGTGTGATGCCGCCAGTGCCAGTTGAAATGTTCGTCGAGGCGTGCGACAAGGTCGTCGCGGCGAACGAGGAGTATGTTCCCCCGTACGGAACAGGCGGTTCGCTTTATTTAAGACCGCTTCTCATCGGCACCGGTCCTCAGATTGGCGTAGCGCCAGCTCATGAATATACGTTCATGGTGATGGTCATGCCGGTAGGCGCGTATTATAAGGGCGGCCTTAAGCCAGTTCGCGCTGTCATTCTTGACGATTGGGATCGAGCCGCTCCGCATGGCATGGGCGATGTGAAGGTCGGCGGAAACTATGCAGCTTCGCTGTTTGCGCACGAAAAAGCCAAGAAGGATGGTTGGCCCGTAGAGCTTTATCTTGATGCGGCGACGCATAAATATGTTGAAGAGTTTTCAACATCGAACTTTATCGGCATCAAGCCGGACGGAACCTACGTTACGCCCGACAGCACTTCGGTTCTGCCGTCCGTGACAAACAAGTCCTTGAAGCAATGTGCCGCAGATCTCGGCTGGAATGTGCAGACCCGCAAGATTCCTTACGAGGAAATCAGAGAGTTCGCGGAAGTCGCCGCGTGCGGAACTGCGGTTGTCGTGACTCCCGTATGGGAAATCACCCGCGGTAATGATGTGATCAAGATTTCCGACAGTGATACGGTAGGCCCTCATCTTCAGAAGCTTTACGAGACCATGCAGGGCATTCAGTACGGGGTTCTTGAAGATATTCACGGCTGGTGCCACCAAGTGTGCGTGTGATGACCATTCGCGAGCGCGCCGTAGATGCGCAGCTCGTCAAAGATCTGGCTCATGAAGGGTTCTCATCTCTTCAGGCGCGGCTTTTGGCGTTGCGTGGCGTTACGAAAGAAAATTACGCGGATTTTCTTTCTCCGTCGCTCGCGGGGTTGGTTGATTCTTGCAAATTGCCGGGGATTATTGAGGCGGCTGATATTATTCTTGAGGCGGTCCGTGACCGTTCGAAGATCGTTGTCTTTGGCGATTATGATTGTGACGGGGTCTGTGCGAGTGCGATACTCGTAAGCTGTTTAAAGACTCTGGGGGCGGAAGTAGTCTATTTCATACCCGATCGTCTAAGCGAAGGCTATGGGATGAGCGAAAAGTCCGTGGCAAGGATGCTCAAGACGTTTTCTGATGTCAAGTTGGTCGTTACTGTAGATAACGGAATAACTTCCGTCTCGGAGATAGAAGAGTTAAAGAAACTCGGTGTTACCTGCATCATCACGGATCACCATCTTCCAGGTGACGTTCTTCCTGACGCTGCGGCTCTTGTAAATCCGAAAGTAAAGGCAGATGAGGACGGGTTGCTTTCTGACCTTTGCGGCGCGGGAGTTGCGTTTATGCTTGCGCGAAGACTTGTTGATGAAGCTAAAAAACGCGCTCTCTATTCAGGCGGCAGTATTGGCGGACCTATGCTCATTCTCGCGGGCTTGGCTACAGTTACCGATATAATGCCTCTGAGCGGACAGAACCGCATTCTGGTTTTCGAGGCGCTCAGGCGTTTTCATGCATGTGCGGCTTCTGGCATCAAGGAGCTTTATTTGCGCTCTGCCACGAAAGGCGCCAAACAACTTGGTGTAAAAGATTTCGGTTTCCTTTTGGGCCCCAGAATAAACGCGGCCGGGCGCATAGCCAACGCTTCAGAGGCGATAGAGCTCCTTCTTTCTGAAGACCGCGAGGTGTTAAGGGAAATCGCTCGGAAGGTAGACGGTTACAATCTTGAGAGAAAGCGCATTGAAAGCGAAATGACGGAGGCTGCGCTTAAGTCCGTTGTTCAGGATGCGCCTGCGCAGGTAATTGAAATAACGCGCGGGCATAAGGGTGTTGCGGGAATAGTCGCTTCTCGGGTGATGGAAAAGCTAGGCGATGTTCCAGTGTGCGTGTGCGTCGATGGTCACGGGTCTGCCCGCTCGCCGGTGTGGCTGAATATTCGAGACGCGATGGAGAATTGTTCCAGATTTCTTGACCGCTTCGGCGGTCATGCCGCCGCAGGCGGCTTTCAGGTCAAGGAAGGTGCGATTGATGATTTTAGAGCTGCTTTGTGTGAATACTGCGAACTGGTCAAAGCCGGAAGGCCTGCCGATCCTGAGATTCACATGGTGGACGCTGTCGTTCTTCCGCAGGATCTGACATTAGAATTTGCACAGTGGCTTAAAAAATTGGAGCCGTTTGGAGAGGGGAATCCCGAGCCGGTATTTTCTCTTAAAGGTCTTATGCTTGCGGAAGTGAAGCCTTTGGGGCAAGAAGCACGCCATCTTCAGATACGTTTCCGCGAGCGAGGCGTTCCTCGGGCCGTGTGGTGGAACGGCGGCGAAGAGATAGAGCGCTTAAGACGCGATTCACATCTTTCTTTTGACATCACATTTTCTGTGGTCGTTTCAGATTACGGTGACAGACACGTCGAGCTGCAACTGCAAAAAATCAATCCTACTGCCGAACAACAGTATAGCTGATAACTTTAAGAGTGGGGTAATGGTGGGCTATAGTGGATTCGAACCACTGACCTCTTCCATGTCAAGGAAGCGCTCTAACCAACTGAGCTAATAGCCCTCAAGTGGGTGGTATTATATCAAAACTTTGTGAGCGCAGTCAATAGCGAAAATCGCATCCGCTTTTTTGGTATAATACGGGAATTATGAAAAAACCCAGTTTTGAAATTTCTGATTTCGGTATCACGAAATACGGCCAGAAGGCCAAAAAGTTTACTTTGCGCGGCAAGGGCGGCGTCGTAATGGAAGTGTCCGATTACGGCGGAAAGATCATTAGGCTTTTCACTCCCGACAGAAATGGCAAGATGAAGGATGTCGTCGTAGGCTTCGACGATCCGTCCGGGTGGGATAACGGCGACCCGTATTGGGGGTGCATTATCGGGCGTTACGGCAACCGCATCGCCCACGGCAAATTCAAGATAGGCTCTAAGACTTATCGTCTGCCCGCATTGAATAATTCGCCCGGCGGAATCGGCTGCAATCTTCATGGCGGACAGCGAGGCTGGGATGCGTATGTATGGCAGGCTCAGCCGTTTATAAACGGCGATGATGTGGGAGTCGTTTTCACTCATGTCTCCGAAGACGGCGATGAGGGCTTTCCCGGCAGGGTTCAAGTTAAAGTCGTCTATACCCTTACGGCGGCAAACGTATGGAGGGTCGATTACGAGGCCGTGCCCGACAAGACTACGCCGATTAACATGACTCAGCACGTTTATTTTAATTTCAAAGGCGAGGCGGGCGGTACGATAGAAGATCATGAGCTGAAAATCCCCGCTAAAAACTATCTTCCGACCGATGCCGGTCAGATTCCTACTGGAGAAATCAAATCTGTCGCGGGAACGCCGTTTGATTTTCGCCGCGGCATGCGTATCGGCGAGAAGATAAACGCGAGCGATCGCGATCTTGAGATAGGTAAGGGCTATGATCATTGCTGGGTGCTGGATAAGGGCGAAATGGCATCCTCGCGCCGCCCCAAAGGGCTTATCACGGCGGCGGTTCTCTCCTGTCCGCTTAACGGAAGGTCAGTGGAAGTGGCGACAACAGAGCCGTGCCTTCAGGTTTATACGGCGAACTGGGCGTCGTATGATCAAACGGCAAAAGGCGGTGAGCATCTTTCTTTCCGTTGCGCGGTTGCTCTTGAAACGCAGCATGCGCCCGATTCGCCAAATCGCCCTGAGTGGCCGACGGTTTTTGTTAAGGCCGGAGAAGTTTATAAGTCAACTACGGAGTTCCGCTTTAAGGTCCTCGCGTGATTTCACGGGACACCCTTATCCCACTTTTTTGAATTGATGCACGCAAGGCCTTCGAGCCGGGTGCGATTCGGCGCTGGTGCTCGCTAAATCCGCGTCGGATACGCCGCGGATTTCCGGCGGAAAAGCCGGGTCGACATCGATTTTGCGGCCT
>CAJGDE010000015.1 GCA_904502135.1 Kiritimatiellia bacterium | reverse complement strand
GCGAGGCGGATTGGGCAGGACTGCGACCCGAAGACGTACTCGTGTACGTCGAGCGATCGCAAGGACGCACAATCCGGCCGCATAAGCGCGGGAGCACGGTTGCCGCGACATCCGCCGCATTTTGACAAGTCACTTAATCAAGGTAAGACTCGGTTTTGTGTTTCAAATAACTTGTTTCCCTTTAACTGAAGTCTCAACGGTGAATTGTACAGATAGCTCCCCAATTCCCCTTCCCACTTTATATTATGGTATAATACACGGCAATATGACACTTGATAACATACGAAATTTCTGCATCATTGCACATGTTGACCACGGTAAGACGACTCTTTCCGACCGTATATTGGAACTGACCAACGCCATAAGCCAGCGAGAACTTAAAGAACAGACTCTCGATGCAATGGATTTGGAGCGTGAGCGCGGCATTACAATCAAATCCCACCCGGTCTCAATGACGTATCTCGCCAAAGACGGCAAGCGCTACCTGTTCAACCTGTTGGACACTCCCGGCCACGTAGACTTTGCGTATGAAGTGTCTAGGTCGATGGGAGCTTGCGAAGGAGCCCTTTTGGTAGTCGATGCTGCTCAGGGCGTCGAAGCCCAAACCGTCGCCAACACGTTCTTCGCGCAAGATGCTAAACTTGAAATCGTGCCGGTGTTGAACAAAGTTGATCTGCCGGGAGCCGACGTCGCCGAAGTCTCCCGCGAAATAGAGGATATTCTCGCAATTCCCATGGATGAGCCGCTTCTCGTTTCCGCAAAAACAGGCATGGGGTGCGCCGATGTTCTCGAGGCAATAGTAAAGCGCATTCCCCCGCCGCAGACCGCAGGAATCGACGCTCCGTTAAGAGCTCTTGTTTTCGACTCCGTTTTTGATGAATTTCGCGGTGTCATCACTTACGTGCGCGTTATGGACGGCTCTCTCAAAGCCGGCCAAAGCGTCTCATTCATGGGCTCGCACGTAACTACAACCGTACACGAGGTCGGAATTTTCTCCCCTAACAAAAAACCGGTAGATCGGCTTGAAGCAGGTCAAGTAGGCTATATTGTCGGAACGGTAAAAGACCCGAGCGAAATTAAAATCGGAGATACCGTCACCACAACGAAACTCGGAGCGAGCGAGCCGCTGCCTGGGTTTCATGACATCCACCCGACGGTTTTCTGCGGCATCTATCCGATGTCTACCGATGAGTTCCCAAAAGTCGCCCAAGGCCTTGAAAAACTCCACCTGAACGACTCGGCCTTCACTTTCCACCACGAAAGTTCGCTTGCGCTCGGCTTCGGTTTTCGCTGCGGCTTCCTCGGGCTTCTGCACATGGAGATCGTCCAGGAGCGCCTGAGACGCGAGTTTAATCTCGATATCATATCAACCTCGCCTGGCGTCGTATACAAACTTAAGATGCGTGACGGGACGGAAAAAGATCTTGATAACCCCCTTCAGATGCCTGATCCGTCCGCATTAGAGACGATTTCAGAGCCGATTCTCAAAGCGCGCATCATCACTCCCTCGGAATCCATCGGCGATATTATGCGAATAGTCATGGATCGTCGCGGCCTGATCGAAGGAACTGAAACGATGGACGCTAAGCGCGTCATGCTTCACTGCATGCTTCCGCTGAATGAAATTCTCATCGACTTCCACGACACATTAAAATCCGTCTCGCACGGCTACGCTTCTATGGACTATGAGCCGGCCGGCTATCAGATTTCTGATATCGTGAAGATGGATATTCTTCTTAACTCTGAAACGGTTGACGCATTCGCGACAATGGTCCACCGAGACAAAGCGCGCAATCGCGGTATACAGATGTGCAAGGCATTGGCCGAAACCATTCCACCGCACCAATTCAAAATCCCCGTTCAGGCGGCAATAGGAAAAGAGATCATAGCCCGCGAAGACATTCGCCCGTTCCGCAAGGACGTTTTGGCTAAACTTTACGGCGGCGACGTGACGAGAAAGATGAAAGTTCTCGAGAAGCAGAAGCGCGGCAAGGCCAGAATGAAAGAGTTCGGCCATGTGAATGTGCCGCAGTCTGCATTTATCGCAGTCCTTAAAGGAACGGTCAAAGAGAAATAAAAGAAGCGAAAAGGAATTTAAATCGTTATTCGCCAAGGCCCGCGCGCCAACCAACATTCGCGTACGGAATCGACCGTAGGCTCCACGTAAAGCGCGCTGGCCTGATGACGAAACCATGTGTCTTGCCGCTTGGCGAGCTGACATGTCCGCGTAAATATCTTAGCCTTGTCATCGCCCTCACGATAGCCGATCGCGAGCGAAGCTGTGCGCGACCAGACGGGATAAAGCTCTTTCAACCGGCGCTTTTCTTCTTCAAGCCCCGCCATGAACATATCATCAAGACGATCTTCTATACGCTTTCTTACTACCGAGCGCTCAATTTTAATTACAGGATATTCAGGCGGCGGTTTTACCCACTTTCGATCAAGTCCGCGAAGAAGCGCCGAAAAATAAAGGCCTGTGCCTCCCACTATTATAATCGGAGTTTTCAAAGGAATTCTCTTTACCCACTCAGAGGCCGCACGAAGCCAAGCGCCCGAAGAGAACTCTTCTGCTGGAGTGACAATATCAACACCCCCCATATCGAACTCTTCGATTTCAGATCTCGGCGGCTTGGCAGTTCCGATATCCATACCTTTATAGACGAGCATGGAATCGGCTGAGAGAATCTTAGCCCCCATCTCGCGCGCAAGAATGGAGGCTATCGCGCTTTTGCCGCTGGCCGTAGGCCCGGCAAGCATATATGCATCACGCTCCAAGGCTTTAATTCGCGGAAATCGCCGATTTTACAGTACGCACAGCGTCAGCTACGCTTACAACTTCGCCGCCCATTCGATTGATCATCGTAACCGACGAGGCCTCTTCACCGAGCGCTGCCTTGGCCAAATTAAGCCTGACATCGTCGGCAAACTGCCCTGCATCAAGTTCAATTGTAAAAATTTTCTTTCCTTTGGCCGCCTTTGCCAGAGCTTGCGTCGGAAACGGATTTAATGTAATCGGACGGAAGAGCCCCGCTTTAACGCCTTCTTTTCGAAGTTCCTCGACAGTAGTGCGTGCGATACGGCTGGAAATACCGTAGGCGACAAAAAGAATGTCCGCATCTTCAGAAAGATACTCATCGCTCATCGCATCTTCGCGCATTTTCGCATATTTTTCCTGCAGATGACGGTTGAACTGCTCCTGCTGAGCCGAATCAAGGTAAATTGACTTTACGAGGTTCGCGCGCGTTTTCTCGCTGCCCTCTGCCGCCCAAGATGAAAAATCAGGCGCGGGCAACTCTTTCTCAGGCAGTTCAACCGATTCCATCATCTGCCCCTGCAAGCCGTCTGCAAACAAAATCGCGGGAGTGCGCCATTTCGCAGACATTTCAAACGCCTTGATGGTAAGATCAAAAATCTCCTGTGCACTCGCGGGCGCAAGCGTAAATGTCTGGTAGCTGCCGTGGCCTCCGCCTTTAACGGCAGGTATGTAATCGCTCTGTTCAGGATAGACGTTGCCAAGCCCGGGACCGGCGCGATTCACGTTTACGATAACGCCCGGAAGCTCCGCGCCCGCAAGATATGAAATGCCCTCTTGCATAAGAGAGAAGCCGGGGCCCGATGTAGCTGTCATCGAAAGCTTACCTGCGCCGGCGGCGCCAAACATCATGTTGACCGAGGCCGTCTCGCATTCCGCCTGAACAAAGGTTCTACCGAGCATCGGAAACCATTTCGCCGCGCCGTGGGCGATTTCGCTGGCAGGAGTGATCGGATAGCCAAAATAAATTTCACACCCCGCGTAGAGTGCGCCCATCACGACGGCTTCATTGCTTTTAACGAATTTAGTCATCTTATTTCCTCGCCTCTTTTTCGACCTTGATGGCGTACGGCTCAGGGCAATTGTAAAAGCAGATTCCGCATGAGATACAGCCCTCACCCTTATACCTGACGGCCTTAATGCCCATGGCATTCAGCTCTTCGCCAATCTCAAGGCACTTCTTCGGGCAAGCGTCTGCACAACGAGCGCACCCCTTACAATTCTCTTTGTTTATAACTACCATATCATTCAGGCCTTTATTTTAAAAAAAAACCAGCGAATAATCCACCCCAAGCAATCAGTCGCCATTCGACCTCAGCGCCTTCGGGCTTGAAGGTTTCAGGGATAATCCGCTGGCAAAGTCAATACTTCGCATCCGTCATCAGTTATCGCCACGGTATGCTCAAAATGCGCGCTTAACGATCTGTCGCGCGTAACGACAGTCCAGCCGTCAGCGAGGACATCGGTCTTTTCGCCCATTTTCGTCATCGTGATCATCGGCTCTATAGCAAGCGTCATTCCAGGCTTTAAAACAAGCTTCGTCCCGGGCTTTCCGTAGTTCGGAACCTGAGGATCTTCGTGTACGGTTCTGCCGACTCCATGACCTATCCAATCGCGAACGACGCCAAAACCTGCCTCCAGCGCCACCTTCTCTATCGCGTAGCCGACATCGCCCAGATGAACGCCCGGCCCGCAAGCGGCGATTCCGGCGGCAAGACAGGCCTTTGTCGTTTCAACCAAGCGCAGCACCTCTGGATCGCTCACTCCGATGGCCACCGTCCTTGACGTATCGCCATTAAAACCGTTTTTGAAAATACCGACATCCGTCTTAACGAGATCACCGGGCATTATTATGCGCTCACGTTTAGGTATGCCGTGAATGACTTCATCGTTGATGGAGACGCACAAATGCCCGGGGAACCCCTGGTAGCCGTAAAAACTCGCTTTGACGCCGTGCTTTGAGCAATACTGAACCACAAGATCGTCTATCTCGCCTGTGGTGACACCGGGAGCAACCGCCGAGGCGCAAATATCCCGTATCTCGGCGGTCATCCGGCACGCTTCACGCATCCGGTCGATTTCAGCTTTTGTTTTAATGTCGACTTTCACGTCAATTCATCACATTGCAGCTTTGAAAGCTTCAGCGTTCTTCTGAGGCTCCTGATTGCCGTCAATTCGCTTAAGAAGACCCTTCGCTTCATAAAACGCGATAAGAGGCTCTGTTTCGTTATGATAAACTACGAGGCGGTCCTTGACTGTATCAGGATTATCATCCTTGCGGATTACGAGCGCAGCTCCACACTTGTCGCATACGCCCTCGACCTTCGGAGGAAGCGCCTTGACATGATAGCCCGCTTTGCACTCTGGGCAGCTGCGGCGGCCTGAAATACGCTCGGCGATGATTTCATCAGGAACATCGACAAGAACCACCGACTTGATGGGAGCCTGGGTCTTCTCCAGAATTTCAGCCTGAGCCACATTGCGCGGAAAACCGTCAAGAAGCATGGTAACATCACCTTCCGTTTCGGCGATGACATCCTTAATCATTTCTGCGATAAGCGCGTCCGGCACTAATGAACCCTTCTCCATATAGGCCTTAGCCTCTACGCCGGCGGCCGTACCCTTAGCTACAGCTCCGCGAAGCAGATCTCCGGAAGAGACATGCTTAAGATTTGTGTTCTCTGCCGCGAGATTGCTCGCGATCGTACCCTTCCCCGATCCCGGGGCACCAAGTAAAATTACAATATTCATAATTCGTATATTATACCATTTTCTGTGTCAGTTAGTTTAGCGAACGCCGCGGAAGAATTTCTTCATCTCATCAACACTCTTGCACTTAGCAAGTCTCTGATAGCCTTTTTCCGCGCGAAGCGCGCGTGAAATAAAGCTCATCAGCTGCAGATAAGGCGTTTGAGCCTCACTGTTGGCCAACGTGAGAACGATTATGTTCAATTGGCTGTTGTCGATCGTTTCATAATCGGGAATGCATCCGTTGGCCGTTCCTTCGTTATCAAGAATGGCGACGGCTCCAGCGATTCCGCTGACAGCCGACGTGCGCCCGTGCGGGACAGCAATGCCATGATCAAGGCCAGTGGGCATGGACGCCTCGCGCTTAAGTACCGCCTCAGTAGCCTCCTTAACATCATGAATGTGATTGGGGCAGACACGTGCAACTTCAGCAACCATCTTTTCAATTGCTTCCGCCTTAGAAGACGCCTTGAATTTAGGCAGCATAACAAACCCTTGCAGATATCTGCCGACGCCGCTGCGTCCAGTCTTGACGGCGGCGGTATCCTTAAGAAGTTTATCCACATCTTCATGGCGAATGGGCTTGGCGATGGAGCGCGCAAGATCGTTCACCTGACTTACAACCTCCATCCATGCTGTCATCACAATCGCCTCTTCCGCGGGAGTGCACTCAAATCGGATCTTATTGGCATCGCGACGAACAGATATCTCAATGGCGTCGATTGCAACATCCCAAATAGAATCACTCTGTGAAAGACAAGTAACAAAAAAGCCCTCATTGCGAAATTCATGAAGAAGCTTATTCATCATAATTTCAGCGACACTCTCATCGGCAAGCTCAAATTCAACTGCGCGAGAGCCATCGGTTGAAGCTTTGGGATGTTTAACACCTTTGGCCTTTGGTTTAAAAAGTGCCACGAGCGCAGGAGGCGCGACAACCGTCGTTATAAGCGTCATCATAATGCCGATGCCGAAAATCTCCTGTGACAGATACCCGGCCGAAAGACCAAGGCCAGCGATAATAAGAGCCACCTCTCCGCGAGGCACCATGCCCATGCCGATTCTAAGAGAACCTAAGACGTTGAACCCGCAGCAAAGCGAAGGAATCATGCAGCCTGCGACCTTTGCCACTATTGCAAGAACCGTGTATATCGCGCCGAAAACAAGAACCGGCTTAGAGCAAAGAGCCGACGTATCAACCATCATGCCCATAACGCAGAAGAATATCGGAACGAGGAACGTGTAAACTGGAGTTAGCGTCTCCTGAACCATGTGCTTGATGTCGGTGCGGGAAAGCGCAAGACCCATCACATACGCTCCAATAATCATCGCAAGCCCCATGCACTCGAAAAAGCCCGCCAAAATCAAAGATAAGCCAAACGCCATCGTGGCGATAACCGTCGGCGACTTAAAGGCCAGCTTAAGAAACTTTGAAATTTTGCGGGCCGCAAGAATGCCGATTATGGTAGCGCCTAGCCATACACCGAACGACTTGACGGCGACAAAACCGATATGTCCCCAATCCATTCCCGCGCTTGCGGCTCCGGCTTTGGCGGAAGCAACGTTGGCGGCAATAATTCCGTTTCCGATAGCGAGAACGACCAACCCTAAAACGTCGTCAATGACAGCGCCGGCCATAATGGTCGTGCCTTCTTCTGAGTCGAGTTTCTTGCGCTCCGAAAGAATGCGAGCCGTAATTCCCACAGATGTGGCCGTTGACATAATGCCCATGTACAACGCTGACGGAGATGTTATCGCCTGCGCAAGCGGCATTTGCGAAAGACTCTTGAAACTTTCGAAATACTGCGGCAGCAGATAAACAGCGCAAAGATCTCCGAGAAGAAACGAGGCGACAACGCCGCCGACACCCACGAGAGTGCCGACAAACGAATATCTGAGAAACATCTTGAGGTTTGTCTCAAGACCAGAGAGAAACAGAAGAATGATTGATGCCAAGGTAGCGATACCGTAAAGCGCAGGACTTGTCGCATCGAACACGTGCCCGTTTCCGGCAATCGTGCCAAACATCTCGACCGCGCCTGAATCTTTAGCGGCATTTATCGCCCTTAAGGCAGCTCCGTTAAATAAACCGTTGGCGAAAACACCGTCCCCGAAGCCGATTCCGCCAAGCGCCCAGGGGCCAATCACGATACCGGCGGCGAGCTCTCCTAAAATCGAGGGCATCTTAAGCATTGAGGCGATCGCGCCGCCAAGACGGGCAGCAAAAATTATGACGCCGATCTGAAGAACAAGAAACATCATCTCCTCAACTCTCGGCAAGCCGAAATTAGGATATGAGGGACCACCACCATGCGAAGCAAAAGCCGCAAGCGCAGCGAATGCACATGCAGCCGAGATTATTGTTTTTTTCATTTTGCTTATTTACCTGTTTGTATAACTGATAACCTTAAATTATTTTATGACTCCAAGAGACTTTATTCCGCCGCCTCCGTCAGATGGAGCTGATATGTCTGCATCTATGACTTCAACCTGCTCGGAATTGATCCAAAATTTGATTTTGGAGCCTTTTACAATCTGATCGCCGTCTTTTTTGACTTCCCTGACTTCGGCCAGAATATTTGTGCCTGAATAGAGAACCACCATGCCGCTGTCGCGATAGTAGCTGGCCTTCGCGCCGTAAGCGCGGCGCATCTCATTGGTTATCGCAACATTTCCGATCGCCACAATACGCTTAAGTTCGTTCGTCCCCTGCATGAAAACGAAAGCCTTGTCCGCGTGAAGCTGATATTCTTCATCGTCGACATGGATGCGTCCTTCGAAAATGCCGACGCCCTCTTTACGGTCGAAGTAAGTCGAAGAGCTCGTAATGCGCGCCGGTCGCTTTGATTTTTTCACGGCTTTTTTCTCGGTGCGATCCCCTACTCCGGTAGTCTCAACGACATTCGTGGACGAAAGCGTTTCAACTGAATTTGTTTCAGAAAAAGCCGAATTGAAAAACGAAAGCGCCGCTACGATTAGAGACAGATGGTGTATTTTCACAACGAATACTTCCTTACGATCTCCTCGTATTCGGCGGCCTGAGCCTCCATCGATTCGACCATTTTAAATTGCGTATGACATCTTACGAGATTGTGATCTTCATAAGCCGTGCGGAAATAAACGTCTCCAGCGAGATAATCTGTCAAAAACCTTATACCTATCGTTAAGGTAATAAGTCGACCGGAAAACGCGAGAAGCTTTTTCTCCGCATCGGTAAGAAATTTCGCGCCCTCTAAATAGCCCTTCACGAGAGATTCGAAATAATCTTTCTTAGAGTAGACTTTTGAAAGATCTTTCTCATCTTCCGCCGCCGCTGCGGTGGATGTGCGGACCATATCACCGAAATCATAAAGCGCAGAGCCCGGCATTGTCGTATCAAGATCGATGACGACCATAGAGCCGTCTTCGGCGAACATCACATTGTTGATCTTCGTGTCGTTATGCGTGATACGCTCAGGAATCTCACCTGACGACAGCATCGAGACGATTTTTGAAGCTTCATTGCGGCGGGCATCGACAAACGCCAACTCCTTCTCGACGAGAGCCTTGCGACCCTTCACATCTTTAGCCGCGGCTTCATCAAGCTGACGAAGCCTGTCTACCGTATCGTGAAACTTAGGTATGATATCGCCGAGTCTGGGGGAAGGTAAATCAGCCAAATCATTCTGGAAGTTAGCGAACGCCTTCGCCGCCAGATAAGCCTCTTCAGGCTTGCTTACGACATCAATCGACTTGCAGCCTTTTAAAAAGGCATAAAGGCGCCATGGGTTTTCGTAGCCTACAACCTCAAGCGATTTTATGCCTTTCGATTTCAGGTGGGAAGTAACGCGCAATATGTTCGCTTTGAGCGTTTCAGGCGGGAATATATCTGTATTGACGCGCTGGAGAATAAACGTCTCACCTCTGGCGGTTTCGACCTTGAACGTATCATTGATATGCCCAGAGCCGTATCTTGAAACATCGGTCTGATCCGTCACACCCATTGATGCAAGGGCTGCGGCGAGTTCCTCCTGCGAAAAATTGCGTTTACCCATAGTCTTATTTCTTCTTGCCGGTTGCTTTAATAACGGGAATCTGAGCGGCCGCGACCGACTGCCCTAAACGGCGAGCCTTCTCATCAGGCATGAAGATATCGATCTTCTCGGACCACTCGGGATATACATCCTTAAGGACGGTCTTGGCAGTTTCAAGAATTATGCTGCCGCCGAGACCGGATGTTACGCGCCCGAGAATCATCATGTTCTCGTAATCGTAGAATTCGTTGTACCACGGAATGGCGTGGGCAAGGAAGCGGCCGATCTGAATGTAAACCTTAAGAGCCTTCTCGTCGCCCTCGGCCATAGCGGCCTGAACGACTTTAAGTCTCTCCGGAAGCGCCATCTTCGCGGGGAACTTGAAGCCGTATTTCTCAGCGAGCCAGTTGACGGCCTGCTGCGAGAAAGCCATAGCGCCGACACCGGCGTCGCCAGACCATTCGCACTTGGGAGCGTTCGGGTTGAAATCCACCGGCGCAAACGCGAGCTCTGAAATGCGGCCCGTCATACGGCCCTTGGGATCGACATATCCGACAGCCTCGGACGAACCCATCGCAACGCCGAGAATACCCTTCTTGTTCATCGTAATCATGCCTGCAAGAGCAGTCACGTCGCCGTCGTTGTAGACCGCGAACGGAACGTTCCAATCCTTCTCAATGCGGAAGAACATATTCTGAGCCGTCTCAAACTTCGAAGGATTCTTCTCTTTGACGGCGCGAAAGAGGCTCGCAAGCCCAAGCTTCTGCCCGACAAGAACTCCGGCCGTAGAGCCGCCGATGGCATCAACGCGCGGAAGCGCCGCCGCTGCAGCCTTAAGCCCCGCTGTGAGCTTCTCGTAGTGATACTCGGGGTCGGCGTTGTTGCGGGGATCCCACGGAAATTCCTCGGAGAAAACAACCTTACCCTTGTTGAGCGCTGAAATCTTGAAATCGCTCGCGCCAAGGTCAAAGCCGATGCGGCAGCCGTCGGCGACCGTCTTGACGAGTGCGGGAGACTCGTTCATTTCCGGCATCTTTTTAGCGGGAACGATCTCCACCTCTACGTTACGACCGTAAATTGAAGTGAAGAAATCAAAATCGAACTGACGCGCGCCCCTCTTAGTATAAGCCTTGGCAACAGGCTTTACGACAGCATCGGGACCTGAAAGATAAAGCTTCCAGCCACCGGCCGCCCAAACGATAAACTTGGCGATGCGCTCTACAACGTAACTTACATATTTCGCGGCCGCCGGATCAAGGCGCTGAGGAATCGGCAAGTCATAGCGAAAAACTTTTCCGCCTTCGCGCTCCCAAGCGATTGAAACAATATCAGCCTTAGCGCCGATACCGTCATAAATCTGCCACAAAGCGCTCATTGGAGCGATAAAACCACAATCGCAGTTACATTTCTTGCATTTACACGCCATTTTTCTTCTCCTTGATTTTAGTTTTCAAACCGGCATTATACCGGCCACTGAAATTTGAATGTTTATTGTATCACTTTTTGTCATTTCCCGCAACAATCACGTCTCAACCGAGATATCTCTCTGTCGACTATCCAGCGATACCACAAGCCCTGCCAGACATGCCAGCGAAGACCTATTATGCCGTCTAAAAAACCGCCTTTGATAAAATACCGGTAACAGAAATACGCGATGACCCGGAAATACGGCGGCATCTTATAATACAACGCCTTCTTTCTGCGGTTGGCCACATACTGACGGTTCCCTTCGACATCGAAGAAAAACGCATCCTTATTATGACGAAGATCTTCTATCGCATCAATCGCCTCTCTCTTGGCGTAGCCGCGATGCTTTTCTTTCCACCATTGGAAATCCCGCAGATTATGATCAACGAAATCATGCTCAAACTCGACGCTACGGCCTTCTTTAAGAATCATGTGCTCATCCATGTGGCGGCTTTCACATACGGCCTTGCCCCGGCGGAACACCCTCAAAAGTTTAATGGGATAAGTTCCGCGCTTGGCCCAGCCACCAAAGATATAGTGACGGCGATTGCTGATAACGCCCGTAATATCCTGCGCAAGATGTTTCAGCTTTGTCTTAAGCTCTTCAATCGCCTCTGGCAGAAAATATTCATCTGCATCAAGACGCATAACCCATTCACCCTCCAAAGGCAAATTTGAAAGCGCCCAGTTTAACTGCTCTGCGTAAAGCCCCGACCACTGGTGATAAACCACCTTAGCTCCCATCTTCTCGGCGAGCTTATCGCTGCCGTCGCTGGAAAAGCTATCAACCACAAAAATCTGGCGCGGCTCAAGAGCCGACAGACTTTCAAGGCAGCGCTTTATGTGAAGAGCCTCGTCTTTTTGCAGAATAACAACGGAAATATCTGTCATGCCCTTGCCTCGCCGAGCGCTTCATGCCTCTGGACCGTGCGCGAAAATCCAGGCATTTGCCGATGAACTCTGTCTGTTACCGTATCGAATTTCGAATTGGGCACTCTCCACGGCCCATATTCGCTCGTGAGCACTTCATCATAATTGCCGGGCACAAGAACTTCAGTTCCCACCACCGTTATCGAATGAACATCCGCCGCCTCGACAAAATCATATTCAATCAAAGTGTTCGACACCTCGTCAGGATATTTGAAATCGGGCGACCAGACAGACTGATAGCCGTGAATCTTCCCGGCAGAGACGGCCTTCGGAAAAAAGACGTCAATCGGAATCCCCGTTAAATCCGCCACCGTAAACTCCATAAGCTCTCCGTTATATTCAAAAGCATGAATATATCCGTAGCCCGCATCAAGAAAAACCTTCAGCACATCAACGGCTTTAGCAGAGCCGGGCCTGATTGAAATGTCTATATCGTCATCATGTTTAATGAAATCGCCTTCACGCACAAACCCCATAAGCGTACCGTAATCGCAATAATACTCGATGCCGTTGGATACCATAATCGAATGCATACGCGAAAGAGCCTGCGAACCGAATTTTCGCAAGCGCCGCCTCAGCCGAGGTCTATCGTACGATCTCCAGCACTTCTGCAATGCGGGATATAAAAAGCGTCCCGCAGTGGAAGCTTTCAAAAAATCTCGGACTATATTTTTAAACCTGACCATGCATTCTATGTTTCTATCACTGCAATATGCAGATATATCCGCAATATTATACCATATTATCAATCGCCTATACCAAAAACAAAATCAAGCGAGAAAAAATGATATAATGTTCGCCAATCGGGGTGCTGCTGGACACAGTGTTCAGGTGCTGAGAAAATACCCGTTCAACCTGATCAGGATAATACCTGCGGAGGAAAATCATGACACAGATGGAGTATGCCCGCAAGGGTGTTGCGACCGAAGCGATGAAAATCGTCGCTTCCGAAGAAAATGTCCCGCTTGATACGGTCGTTGCGGCCGTTGCCGAGGGGACGGCTGTAATCCCCTTAAACATTCATCATACAAATTGCCATCCTATCGGCGTCGGCCGAATTTTTAAAACGAAAGTGAATGCTAACCTCGGCAGAAGCGTTACACATTCAGGAAGAGGAGATGAATTAGACAAACTAAATGTCGCGATCAAGGCCGGTGCGGATTTTGTGATGGATCTGTCGGTCGGTGATGACATAAAGGCTATTCGCCAGGGGATGCTGAACGCCTCTTCCAAGCCGCTTGGAACAGTCCCGGTCTATGAGACGATATCAAGGCTTAAAGGAGATATCCCGCAGATGGACCCGTCTCTTCTTCTACAGGTGATCAAAGAACAAGCAGAGCAGGGTGTCGATTTCATGACGCTTCACGCGGGACTTCTTCTTAACCACATACCCCTTGCCATGAAGCGTAAGATGGGTATCGTCAGCCGAGGCGGAGCGATTATGGCCGAATGGATGATGGAGAACAAGAGTGAAAATCCGCTTTATACAAAATGGGATGAGGTGCTGGATATCTTATCTGAGCATGACGTCACCGTATCGTTGGGCGACGGGCTTAGGCCGGGGTGTCTTGCCGATGCGTCGGACGCAGCGCAGTTCGGCGAACTTGAGGTTCTTGGCGAACTGGTGGAGCGTTGCCGCAAGCGTTCGGTTCAGGTTATGGTCGAAGGCCCAGGTCACGTACCATTCAATCAGATTAAAATGAATATGGAGCGTGAGCAGCAGATATGCAAAGGCGCACCTTTCTATGTCCTTGGGCCTGTTGTAACTGATATCGCGCCAGGATATGACCATATCACAAGCGCGATCGGCGCCACGGCAGCAGCAACATACGGCGCCTCGCTTCTTTGTTATGTAACTGCCGCGGAACATCTGGGCTTGCCGGATGCGCGCGAAGTTCACGAGGGCGTGATCTCATATAAGATTGCTGCCCATGCAGGCGATGTGGCAAGAGATCTTCCCGGCGCGAGGGTTCGTGACGATGAGATGTCTGATGCACGCGCCGCATTTGACTGGGAAAAACAATTTTCTCTCGCGCTCGATCCTGAAACGGCGAAGACACGCTGGCTTAAAACGCGCAATAATACCGATGAAGCGCACTGCGAAGATCACTGCTCAATGTGCGGCAAGGAATTTTGCGCCGTCAGGACATCGCGCAGAATAAAAAATATGAGCAAAAAGCTCTAAAGGTTATCATCGCACCCATCAGCGCACAAAACGATGGGTGCCAGCGCTGAGCGCCACAGGCCTTTCGCCCGGGAGAATAAGCTCTGCCGTCGTGCCGACGGGGACAGTGAAATCATAGATGATTTTTCCGTCAGAGCGTTTCCACGACGAGCGAATCATTCCGAACGATGTTTCAAGACTCGCCTCTGCATCTTTCAACGTTCCGCCCGGATGCGGAGATAGACGAAAGCGCTTAAAGCCGGCCACTGAAGGATCTTCCTCCGTCATATCGCGAATGCCGCAGACGGTATCGTAAAGCCAGCTCGCCGCAGAACCGAAAGCGTAATGGTTGAAGGAGTTCATCCAATTCGGGTGATGCGTGCCGTCGGGTCTTATCGCATCCCAGCGCTCCCAAATGGAAGTCGCGCCCATCGTCACGGGGTATAGCCAGCTTGGGCAAGTAGTCTGCTCCAAAAGTTCGTACGCAAGCGCCGTTTCGCCAATCTCGGTAAGCGCTCTTAAGAGAACGGGCGTTCCGAGAAAGCCCGTCGTCAAATGCGTGTCGCACGCGCGAATCTCGTCCACCAAAAGCCGCCCAGCTTTCTCGCGCGCTACCGCCGAAGGCGCAAGAGCGTAAACGATCGTGAATGCGGCGGATGTCTGCGTACGCACCTTAAGCTCACCTTTCTCATCAAACCATTTCGCGTGAAACTCCTTAAGCCTCGCCGAGCGACGCTCTTCAAAATGACGCGCCTTTTCTGCCCGTGCGAGAGTTTTATCAACGAGACCGGCAAGCCGCATCATTTCGATTCTGAGAGCCTCCGCGACAAAAGTGGAATCAGTCTTTTTCTTTCCAAGCGCCAAATGATCTCCAATAGTCGGCGGAGTCGGCACGGAATCCTGCAAATCAACATACTTTTCGATAAGCTCGACCGAACGCTCAAGAATGGTGCGATCGCCATACTTGCGGTAATACATCCACGGGCAGACGACTCCGGCGTCCGCCCACCCGGCAGACCCAGCACCCCCTTTTTCGCGCTTGGGCTTTAGCTGCGTATGATACGGCGCGATGACGGAAAAAGTGCCGCCTGAATGCTCCGCGAGAAGATTCAAGTCTCTTATCCACTTGCGGAAGAAATCCCTGACATCATAATTCATCATCGCCGTCTCGCAAAAAACCTGCGCATCCCCCGTCCATGCGAAACGCTCGCATCTCTGCGGACAATCGGTCGGCACATCGACGAAATTATCCTCCTGACTTCTGAGGACATTGGAGAAAAATTTATTGACGAGTTCATTTGAGCATCGAAAAGAACCTGTACGTCGCCCAACAGAAGAAATCTTGACCGCCTGAACTGATGTTTCATCAAACGTCTCATCCGCCGGCCAACCGCTGACCTCAGCGTAGCGATAGCCGTAGAACGTAAAGCTAGGCTCGTAGACGATCGGCCCACTGCCACAGGTAAGACGCGTCTCTTGGCGGGCGAAAACGAGATTATCGCGCCAAATGTCGCCATTCTTATCGAGAATCTCACCGTGACGAATAACAATCGTAAGCCCCGGATGAGCCTTCTTTAGTGTCACGCGGTCGACGCCCGACAGATTCTCGCCATAATCAAGAACAATCTTACCTGATGGCTTGCGGATAATTTTTTTAGGCTTCAACACAGCCATCACGCGCACGCCTTGACTGTTGTCAGACTCAATCGCTCCTGGCCAGGATATGACACTTACACCGCCTCCCCTTTCTCCCTCAGCAAGAGGCAACTTCCACTTTACATCATCAAATGTAGCATCATACTCTTCGCCGAGATATAAGTCGTTATCCAAAAGCGCGGGGAGAAGATAAGCTGAGCGCCAGCGTTTATCCGTCCCGATAACTTCACGCGTTCCGTCTTTATACTCTATTTTCAATTCTGCCCAGAATGCCGGATGGCGCCGCCAGCCGCACTCTTCGGGATTAAGCCCTACGGATGAAATCATCCCCGCGAACCAGCCGCGCCCGACGAGCGCGGCGATCGTATTCGTCCCCTCGCTGATAAAATTCGTGACATCATACGACTGCTTCAAAACGCGCTGATCATACTGCGTCCAGCCCGGCATAAGCCGCCGATCGGTAATTTCACGCGCATTGACAAAAGGCTTGTAAAGCCCGAGTGCCGTCGCTTCGAGCGTGGCCGACGAAACCGGCTTTGCAACTACAAAATCACGCGCGAGCCGCACGGCCGGACGGTGCTCTCCCTGGCCGGAGAGAGCTGTGATCCAGCTCGCGGCCAGGAGAAAGAAACTTGAAAGCATATCAGAAACCTACCTTCGTTTTTTTCGCGTTCGCATAATACCACTTCCAGAAAGCGCGGACCTTACCAACAAAAAAGTGCGCCTGCGCATCATCCTCCGTTTGTTCATAAGCTTTTTCTATGAGCTTATCAAGCTCTTCGGCGAGATTATCGCAACCCCACTTTTCAGACGGCGTCTTTATCGCAAGGCGGCCAAGCTCGCTCCAGCCGGTTTCCTCAAAGTCCGTATCGCGATACTCCGTATATCTCAGAGCGCGAAGTTTGGCGAAGAACGTGTACATCGTTTCAGCCGCTTCGCCGAAAACATTCTTGCAGTAATATGCGCGAACATTGTCAGGATCACACTCGCCGAGATAGATCGAGCGATTCGCGCACCACATTTCAGTAAACGAACCGTCCAATGTTTCCGTCTCCTGCCCGAAGAACTTGACCCCGACTTGAGTATAGGCCTTGATGTCGAAGGCCTGCACGTCCGCGCTCGGACGGAAATTGCCGCCAAGGTAATATTCGCTAACTCCCATCGAGCGGGCAACCTGCCCCCACTGAGCTATCACGCGCCAGAACTTGTCATTGACGGGCGCGTAAATCGGAATGTCGTAGTTTACGCGAACATACGGGCAGAAGTGTGCGCGAACATAGCGCGACACCGGAGTGCGCGGAACGGGAATCGTGTAAAAATAGATGAGGTAATTAAGCTCAGAATCACGATTGAAATATGTGCGCACCATCTGCAGATAAGCGTTCGCGTTGACATACGTCGCCTCGGCGTGGAAATCAGGATCGTCTTTAGTGATAAGCGAGCCGTCGGGGAGACGAAACGGCTTTTGACACTTCTGACACTCACACGTGTTCCATGTATCTTCAATCCAGCACGCGACTGAGTCATCGTTATAGCGCTTGTAATAGGGATTGTTGTCCGGCAGGTGCGCAAGCGCCTTGATTGGGCCGCGATCTTTAAGAAACGCGAGCTTTCCATCCTCCAAAACGTTGATCAGGCAGGGCGTTGAAGTGTAGCACCCAGGTCTTAGGCGTTTTCCCTTGACGAGCCCCCACTTGTCATTCTCCACGTTGCCTGCGCCGAAGCCAAACCAGTGATTCGCCGCCCAGACACGGTACGAAGAATAATTAAACGCATCCAATCCATACCAGCAGCCGAAATAGTTCGCGCGGTTGAAATAAGAAAACTCTTCTGTGCCGTTCGAGAATCCCCAGTTGTCGATTCGCGGAATGACAACCCAAGAATCGCCCCACTTAAGGTCGACATCATCGCCCAGATTGCGGTCATATATTTTCTTGATATACACCGTATCCTTCTTGTTCCTGTTCACACTTTCATTGCGCGGCCAGATAAGACCGAAGTTCCCTTCAAGAAAATCAAGAATACCGTTCATAATACCCTTGTCCTCACCGACCGTTTTGAATTCGGGAGAGCCCGCGAAATAGAAGTTCTTACCCTCGTTCGCTATGATCGTCACATTCTTGCCCCGGTTCGCCTTCTGCGCTGCGGCGACAAAATCCTTCACCGATTTCGGCGCGTTCGGCGGGACGCCAAGAAAAAGCTTCACGTTATCGTTCGTCGTTCCCTTAGCATCGAAAATCCTAATCTCGTTAAGCGGCTGAAGAATACGCGTAAGTTCATCGCACAGAAGCTTCGCCGCAAACGAACGTCCGACGGGATTTTTTCTGCCTACCGCCGTTTTGATTATTTCCACATAAGCGATGCGATCTCGCATTAAAGGCACCTTATTCTTAAGAAGCCCCCGCGCCATGGGATCGACTTTCACCGCCTCGTCGTAAGATTTCACCTTGTGATTTTTCTTCCATGCCTTGAATTCTTCCCAAAGCTTCATATCTCCGCCCGCATAAGTAAGCCCCTTCGTGAGCGTCGGCTTGGCGACGGTGAAGACGACTTTATCTCCGGGCGCGATCAGCTTGTTCTTAAGAGTAAACTCGTAGCTCGTGATCTTATCGAGCGAAAACCCCTTGTTCCCGACCGGGTCGTCGTTCACCAAGTCGCACTTAAACGCCGTCCATCCCGCAGGAGCCGCTCCGCCATTGAGACGCCCTTCAGAAAGATACGTGCGCGTAACGCCGCACTCGTTCCAATCGTAGCAGTCGAAGTCGCTCGCGAACGAAACGCCGACATTATCAATGTACTTGTTGAACATGAAGTACTGCGGAATTTTGTTCAGACGCTTACCCTCACAGCGCTCGTACTTGCCGGTTCCTACGACTTCAATCTTATACAAGAACGAAAGCGTGTTCCATTCAAGAGCGTTCACAGCGAAAGGCAGTTTCGCAACACCGGTCGTTTTACCTTTCACTTCGTTCTGCGTCCATGTGATCTGAAGGCACTCAAGCGTCTCATCGCCGACCTTTTCCTTTACGACTTGAGTCTTAACGCCGCTACCCGCGTTCCCGGCCTTCGCCGCCCATCCCTTAACCGGCAGCTCCCGCGTCTCGACCGTGCCCGTCTCGACAAACTTACGCTGCGCGGGACTCTTGAACGGCACATACTTTTTTGCGCACTTAAGATGGAGATCGAAAACGGTTATCTCCTGTTTAAAATCCTCTGCCGAGGCGGCGCCGACAGCAATCGAGATCGAGCCAACCTTGCGCGTAGACTTGGCGATGGGAAATGCGTAGGTCGTAACATCGCCTTCCTTTTTCACGTCGCCGCATTTCTCTGTATCAAAAGCGCCCAATCCGATAATATTGACGGTAAGCGAGGAAGGTGCATTTTCACACGACGATTTTACACGAAATGTAAGATTTGTAAACTCCGAGGCTACCTCCTTTGAAAGAGCGAGATCGTTGACGACAACGGATCTCACCTGCTGACTTTTCTCGCGCTCGAGACGAAACGCACGATCCTTTTCAGGGACACGCGAAATGCCTTCTTTCACAATCATATTAAGATAATACGGCGAAATCGGCTGTATGCGGATGCCCGGCCCGTAAGAACCCTTGTACTCCACCCAGACGATTTCTGAAACACGGGTATTCGCCGTATAATGCGAAGGCGATGCTACCGGCGTCCAATCCGGCGGCGGCGCGTACCAGTCGCGCAGATACTTCGGATCTTCATACTCAAGAGCGCTGACGAGACCCGCTACCGCCAAAATCAAATTCCCGACAATCATCGTTTTTCTCCTTAATCTTTTTTTACCGCATTATTTCTTATCACCGAACAGAACCTTGTTGACGCCAGGAATTTTCTCTTCCCAGAGTTTACGCTTCGGCGTCGTCGTCGACTTCCAGAACGAACCCGCCTCGCCGTACATCCAAATATAGTTTCCGCCCGAAAAACGCTTCGCCCCAAGAAGATTGCGCGCTAAGTACTTGTTGCGCGGCTTGCCCTCCCGAAGAATGCAGCCACTCTTGGGATCGGCGTATGCGTCAAGATAGAACGAGGGGGCTGTCTCGCCGACCTGAAGCTGTTTGCCTTCAAGAGCTTTATCAAGCCAGCCGAAGCCGCGCATATTCTCCCACGCGTGCCACTTGTAGGTATACGGCCCTTTCGCTACATAGCCGTTCCACTCGTTGCCGTCAATCATCCGCGCCGAAACCGGCATCACCTCCAGCATGCCGTTGCAGAACGCGCCCATCATATCGACGTTGAAACTCCAGAGATAAAACCCGAAGAAATGCATTGTCGGATATTCATCGAACATCGCCCTGCCGATCTGACGGCCGCGTTCACGCGCGATGCGCATGCAGTCGTTCGTCGTGTGTCCGTCCTTGGCCTGAACGCTGGAATTCCATGCGCGTCGCACGCCGCCGCGGCCGTAACATTCAGAGTCGAAACAGATGCCGGCCATTCCGGCTTCACGCGCCGCAACCGCCGCCAGCCGGAAATTCTCCGTAAAGATCTCCCACGCCGCATCGTCGAACCACTTCGGATCGCACTGGTCAATCATCGTCATTATAAAATTGCGGCGATATTTCTTGAAAGGGATTTTCTTGTACTTTTCGACGTTCGCGGCGAGCTTCTCTTTGTCGAGCGGCTTCGTGTGCATAACCATCGTAGCTCCCATGTGAAAAAGAAGCCCGTCGAAAGGAGCCTCAGCCTCCAATGCCGCGCAGTTCGTCGAAAGCATATCAAGCGTCGGCGAACCCGCGCCCACATAAAGCAGATACGGCGACTCGGGGATTTCACAATTCCAATTGGCGACCTTCGCTCTTAAGCTAGAGGCGTCATCTGAGATAATCACATCGGGATTTTCGCGAAGCGCAGAGTCTAACGTCGCCGGTAAAAGGCTGCCGGGCTGAAAAATGAGCTTAAAGCCCTTGCTTGCGATAATCGCGCGATGCTCAGGAGTAAACGATTCGGCGAAATAGGGCGTAATAACACCGGAAAGTTTCGTCGGCGCGAGCTTCACGACTTCATCGGCAGCCTTCTGCCCGGTGGCCGTGCCAAGATGTCTGTAGACCGGATGTCCGTCAAGCATGGATACGTGCGCTCCTATATTACCGTAGCCGCAAAGACGAAACCAGACATCATCTTTTTTAAGCCCGCTACAGCCTATTATCTCAACGGCCTCGCGCAGACGAAAGTCGGAAATTTCTCGCATATCATACGAAAGGAACAATCTCTTGCCGCCTTTCTTCGCTTCTTTCAGAAGTTCTTCGAGCGATGTTTTGTCGATGCTGCTAACAAGGCCTCTAACTCTATCAGACATAAGATGGCAGATATACCCGTCGGCATATTTCATCGCCCGCGCACACGCCTCAAGCGTATTGGACGGGCATATCTTTTTTTCAGTCGTGAATATGAGAGGCTCGGAAAATGTGTTCAAACATACAACCGACGCGAAGAGAGACAATGTAATTAACTTCATTTCATTTTTCCTATTCATTAACGAACTATAACTGAAAATCCTGCCGTCTGCGATTCAACAGCGCCGATGTCGACGCGCCGACCGAAAAGACGGGCTTTCCCGTTTAGATCTGTTGAATACTCCATCCAATCTTCGTTCGCGCCAGCATTGCGACAGGGTGAGTTAGACGTTAGCTTCAATGCACCATTTTTAAAGTAGTACGCATTTTCAGCAGTTGAGCAGTTAACGAGCGTTCCTCCAGTAAGAGCGATCGGATCCTGTTCAACTTGTGTAGAGCGGAGAACATTGTCTTTTACGAGCGTATTTTTAACAACACCGGAGCCCTTAACAATTAACGATGAAAGCGTGTAAGAATATGTAGTTGAAATTTCTTCACACTCATTGCCAACTACCGTATTATTAATGAATGTTCCTCCAGTGACAATCGCACCGCTCGCATAATTATCCACAAAATCTAAATAGACGGTTGCCCCTACCAACGAGTTCGTTGCGAGAAGAGAATTGCGCATGATTCCGCCCGCGAGATAAACCCCACCAGCCGAAGCACGACAAAGCACCCGTTTTACAGGATCTAAATAATTATTAACAATAACGCATCTATCGACAATCCCAGCACTCTGATATATTCCTATCCCCTCGGGCTGCTTGTGATTTCCGTACTGTGAATGAATATAATTGCCGTCTATAAGACAGTCTTCCACAATTCCGCCGGCCACCCATAGTGCCGAATGTGGGGAGTCTGCTCCACTACCGCCGGCATATTGCATATGAGAATTGCAAATACGGCAATTTTTAAGAACACCCTTTGAATAAACGCAAAAGGCTGGACCAACCGTGCGCCCTCGTGTAAAGGTTACATTCTCGACAGCTGTATTTTCGTTATCAAGCCGAGCGACACGAAATTGATCTTTCGCGTCAAAAACAACATCATCACGGTTTCCGGTCGCGCCGACAATCTTGACCTCATTTGTCAGCATAAGCGTTTGCGATATATTATACGTACCTGCACCAACAATAATCTTCGTCCCGTCGGGTGCGGTATTTAAAGCGTCCTCAACTCTTGCCGCCGCCGTCTCAGGCGTAGAGTAAGGTGCCGCCGCCCCGGCATTATCCTTGGAAACATACATAACATTTGAATACGATTCAATCGTAAACTTCTGCGAGAATGTCGCCGAGCCGCCATTTGTGTTAGTAACTTTAAGGGTAACTACCGTTTCGCCGACCTTCTTCAAATCAAGATACTGCTTTGGGCCTTTTACTTCAAATACGCCGTCACCGTCTAAGTCCCACCAATACTCAAGGCCTGTCGTATCGCCCGTCACCTGCCCTGCCTCGACGAACTGAGAATACCTTTCGTAGGCGCGGTGCCTTACTGCGTCTTCCCATGTTACCGTCATTTTAGAGACGAACTCGGTCGCGCCGATAGACACCTTGCCGTCCGCAAGGCGCGGGTTGCCGGCAAGATCCTTAGCCTCCGCCGTCATCCAGGTGGGGTCAAGAAGTCCCTTGCCCAACATTGCCGCGCCTGTCAGCGGCATCGCTACGCCCGATTCGTACTGATATGGTGTTTCGGTGAGTTTAAGCCCGCCTTCAATTTCGGTAACATCATCCGATGCCAAATAAGAATATTTTGATTTATCACCAAGATAGTTGACAATCTTTGCGCCATTCTCATCGCCGTTATTCCAAACGAGCGTATTTTTGACCGTCCCGTTCACACAGACAATACCGGCAACATTGTCCTGAGGAACGCCGCGTGAGACATTGTCGATAACACTGCAGTTTTCGACAACGGTATTTGCTCCTTCCATATAAATACCAAGAGCCTTGTAATTGGCATTGATTGATGTCGATTGCGTAACTTTACTGTTGTCATACTCCATTATATTTCCGCTCACCTGCGTGTTGCGAACAGTTCCGTTAATAATAAAAATTCCGGAAGAAAAAAGGTATTTTTGTGGCTCGCTTGCGGGAGAATAAACTTTTAAAGCGCGATTATTGGCAACAATTGAACAATCTAAAAGTGCCAATGATCCGTTTTGCCAATAAAACCCATTCCCATAGTTTCGATTGGCTGCTTCTACATGCGTCACCTCATTACCATCTATGAGCACATTGCGGACGATGCCGTTGTAATTGCGAATTCCTGTAATTCCACTGTATCCGGTTTTAATTCCAGTAACACGGCAATTAAACACCGACCCTCCTCCGAAAATCGCAATTGGAGCCCCCATATAATACCATTTGCTAGCGGCAGCGTCTTTGACCGTCAAATCTTTAACAGTCGCTCCATCTGTCCAAAGTCGGACACAATACTTACTTGCGTTGCCGTTGATAATAACTTCGTCGCGATTACCCGTCGCGCCACGAACGGTAATCGGTTTTTAAATATCGAGTGTGGCGTTTAAGATATATATCCCAGGCTCAAGAACTATCTCAGACCAAGGCTCGGCCGCTTCAAGCGCCGCAAATAGACTTTCAACATCACTTACCGAACGAGACTCGACTTCAGGTGTGGATTGCGGATAGAGAGGTCCATTATTCACCTCGTTTATTGTTGCATTGGGGTCTTTAACAGAGCAGGCTATCGGGTTCTGACGAACACCCCAATAATGGTTATCATGGATGTTAATATTTTGACAGAGTGCCCCAGCCACATCCGTCTTTAAGAGCCACGGATTTGTCTCTGGCTGCAGATCAAGAAAATGCGCAGTATTATAGGCGATTTCACAATCCTTAATTGTACAAGAAACTGTCGCGCGAATACCCAAAACATACCCGTGCTTATACCAGCCGACATACGAATTGTTGGTAATAATACAATTCTCGACAAGCGAATTCTTTCCGGCTATATAAATCATCGCCTTGGCTTTACCATAACGATCATTTCCAAATAATCCAATACCATAACTTGCTGTAGTGCTTATATTATTATCAAAAAGACAGTCCTTAATCGTCGCCGCAATATTACTGTTCACCCAAACAACCCCACCGGCACCCATTGAGTCGGAACCAGCACCTCCAGCGCAAGTGCATTGAGTCATTCGGCAATTGATTATACTTCCAGGTTTATTAAAGGAAACAGCAGAGCCTTGATTACCAGTTCCGCCATCTGCCCCTTGAATCGTAAAGTCGCGAATAATTGCCCCATCGGAACCTGTATAAAAGTTAATTGTAGGTATGCCTGTCGACCGAATAATGACATCGTCGCGGTTTCCGGTTTCGCCGCGGATCGTGAGCTTCTTATTTAAGGTTACTTTAGCAAAATGCGTCCCTTTCATAAGAACAATCTCATCTTCGGCGGCGGCCTTTGCTACTGCGTTTTCGAGCGTCGCGAATGGATTCTCGTACGATCCTTCGCTATTTTCGCCATCTGTACCTGTAGGCGAAACATACCTTGTCGCGGCGTTAGCAGCGATGCAGAACAAAAAAGCGGAAAAGACTATAACATTTTTCATCTATCACTCCTTGTATTTTTTTATTTTATCTACAATATACCAGAAACTCGCCCGGTTGACAATTATACGAAAGTATACTCCGGGTTATATGAGGAGCATCTCAAGTAATTCACCGCAGAGCCTTCCGATTTTTGGAAACAACTACACCTACACCTAATCTCTACACCAAAAACTAAAAATTCCACTCTCCCAGTCAAACTATATAGAAGTTCGAGGAGGGAGTTCGCGTTCGAGAATGGATATTTTTCCCTCTTCCAACATTCTAACAGAAATTTCCCGAATTATACTACCGAAACATTTTTGCTTCTTCCGCTTTAGACATCTTTGCTCTATGAATAAAATTTGAACGGATTGTTGAGAATTCGTCTGGTGTAAGAGTTTTTTTCCAATGTTCAACAGCAGCTCCGTTCAATG
>CAJGDE010000014.1 GCA_904502135.1 Kiritimatiellia bacterium | reverse complement strand
GACGCGACGAACTCGACCAGGGTGACAAGGGCGGCGGAGATCGCGGCCGTCAGCCGAGCGGACTGATGCTTAGGCGAGACGGATTGGGCAGGACTGCGACCCGAAGACGTACTCGTGTACGTCGAGTGGGAGCAAGGACGCGCAATCCGGCCGCATAAGCGCGGGAGCACGGTTGCCGCGACATCCGCCGCATTTTGACAAGTCACTTATTCAAGGTAACACGCTGTTTGATAATACTATCATCTTTCTCGCCCGACAACACACTACAGTAGTTGCGCAGATAACTAACCGCTTACCGTCTGCGCGTGAGAGTGAGTATTTTTGGTATAATATACAGACATTTCACAGGAAAGAAGGCGTAAATATGATAGACATCAAAAAACTTCGCGAAGAATTTGAAATTACGGCAGCCGCGCTCGCCAGACGCGGCGTAGAGGAAGCTACGCTTAAAAAGGCTAGAGACCTTGATTTGACGCGTCGTGAACTTATCGCCGAGACGGAGACGTTGAAAGCCAAGCGTAATGCCGCCTCGAAGGAAATCGGAAAAATCGCCAAGGAGGGTGGCGATATAGCCTCGGCGAAAGAAGAAATGCGCAAGGTGGGCGATCGTATCGCTGAAATCGACAAAGAGCTCTCAGTTGTCGAGAAAGATCTGAAAGAGACTCTTTTGATGATACCTAATATTCCTGCCAGTGAAATTCCGACAGGCTCGGATAGCTCCGCCAATATCTGTGTTAAGACGGTTGGAGAGTGGAAAGATCCTGATTTCGCGATTCTTGACCACATGGCCATCGGTGAAAAATTAGGCATATTTGATTTTCCGCGCGGCGTTAAACTTACGGGAACGGGCTTTCCGATCATTCTCGGCCAAGGCGCGAAACTTCAAAGAGCGCTTATCCAATATATGCTCGATCTTCACTGTGAAAAGCAAGGTTATACGGAAATGCTTCCTCCGTTCGTCGTAAATTCCGAGTCGATGACGGGTACTGGCCAGCTTCCTAAGTTCGCAGAAGATCTTTATCATTGCCAAATTGATGATTTTTGGCTGATTCCCACGGCTGAAGTGCCTGTTACTAATTTTTATCGCGATGATATCCTCGCCGCGAAGGATTTGCCGGTCAAGCTTACGGCTTATACTCCCTGCTTCCGCAGAGAAGCCGGAAGTGCCGGTAAGATGACTCGCGGAATGCTTCGCGTTCATCAGTTTGATAAGGTTGAAATGGTGAATTTTGTTCATCCTGACACCTCGTTCGATCAGCTTGAAATTCTTGTTACCGAAGCTGAAGATGTGCTTAAGGGCCTTGGCCTTCATTATCGCATTTTACAGCTCTGTTCGGGTGATATGGGCTTTTCGGCCGCCAAGTGCTACGATCTTGAGCTTTGGGCTCCCGGAGAGAAACAGTGGCTTGAAGTCTCTTCATGCTCCTGCTTCACCGACTATCAGGCGCGCCGTCTCAATTGCCGTTTTAAAGATACCGACGGAAAGACCAAGCTCTGCCATACGCTTAACGGCTCGGGCGTCGCGTTGCCGCGTTTGATGGTTGCGCTTCTTGAGCAGCATCAGAACGCTGACGGCTCCGTTACAATTCCTGAAGCCTTAAGGCCTTACATGAACGGTCAGGAAAAGCTTCTGCCGATAAAATGACGCGCGCGGTCACTTCGATTGCGCTTGTGCTGGCGACGCTCTGCGCCTCTGCCGAAGTCTCCTTCGACATGGGCGCGGATCTTCGCGTCAGACAGGAAATATACGATAACGCCCCGGGGCTTCCCGGAGGCGGGCTTAACAGTACATCCGTTCGGGGCAAGTATACAAACCGTATGCGCTTCAGACCGCGAGTCTGGGGTGAAATAAAATTTGAAGATCGCCTTAGGGTATATACCCGCCTTACTGATGAGTTCCGGTGGAATGTTCAACCGAACCTGCGATCGAGAAGTTTTCCCGACGAGGTGTTTCTTGATAATCTTTATGTTGATGGGAAGGGCTTTTTCGACGGATTTTTAGATTTTACCGTTGGACGTCAGGATGTCATGAACCTTTACGGTTTAGAGCATATCTTTCAGGACGCCACGCCAAACGACGGCTCGCGCTCTCTTTATGCCGACATGATACGCTTTACTCTTCACTGCACCGAAGAGTCGACTCTTGATTTTTTCGCTCTCTATCTCTCTGATGAAAACAATCTCAGGTGGGGTGAATCGGCCAGCGACAACCGCTCGATAGTGGGGCTCGGTGAATCGGGCGCAGAACCTGATCGCGATGAATGGGGCGCAGGAACAGTGTGGTCGTCAAACTTTGGTGAGGCTTTGCCGTACCAACTTTATTTGATGCAAAAAAACACCGCTTCCTATCGCGTGAAAGGTTCCAAGAGGCCCTCGACGCGGCGCGAGACGCTGGGCGTTAAGATAACGCCGCGCCTGACTGATGAATGGTCGCTCCAGTTTGACGGTATAGGCCAGATAGGAGAAAACGGTTCTGGCGACACTCTCTATGGTTCAAGCGCATACGCGGGCGTGAAGTGGAAGAGCGCTTCGGCAGGTTCAGTCAAACCGTTCGCTTCAGCCGGTTTTCTTTTCATGAGCGGATCTAAAGATACAAAGGAGACTTACGGCGGCCATGGCGCGTGGGATCCGATGTGGTCGCGTTCGGTGAGGTACTCTGAGATTTTTCTCGGCGGAACGCATTACGCTACGTGCTGGTGGAGCAATATGTATTATGCCAGGTTGGAAGCAGGTATAGATCTTGGCGCTCGTCACAACCTTACCTGGTCGTCTGGGCCGATGTTCGCCGCGGCGCAGGATCATCTCGGCGGCGCGGACGGTTCTTATAAAGGTTATCTTAATACTCTTCATTATAACTTTCCATTGATTCTCGCCGATAAAGATAAAGGAGAGAGGTTCGAGGTATTCGGGCATCTTCACCTTGAACTTTTCAATCCCGGGGACTATTTTGAAACCAGCAGGCCCGCCTGGTTCATCCGTTGGCAGGTCGAGTTTAAATTCTGAGGCTCCAAATGGCAGACGTGAGTAAAATTCGTTCATTCGCTACAGCTGCGCAGTACACGGAAAATTTTATAATAAAATCCCAGATCGATAAGTACTTGCCCGGCGGTAAACATTTCATCGACGAAGATTTCATAAACCGCACCATCGCCGAGGCTTCGTCGCGCGAAGTCGACCCGGTGAAGATAAGAGAAATCATCGCAAAGTCCGAGTCGACGTGCGAGACGCTTCTTCCCGAAGAGACCGCCGCTTTGATGCAGGTTACCGACAAAGATCTATTTGAAGAGATGCGCGCGGCGGCGGACAGAATAAAGCACAAGGTCTACGATAACCGCATCGTCATGTTCGCGCCGCTTTACATGTCCAATCTCTGCGTGAACGGATGTAAATATTGTGGCTTTAGAGAAGGTAACTTAGAGCAGCGCCGCCGCGTGCTTACGATGGACGAACTTAAGGAAGAGGTCGATGTGCTGGCGGGCAGAATCGGGCACAAGAGGCTTATCGCCGTTTACGGCGAGCACCCTTCCACATCTACCGAATACATTGCCGAGACGATAGAGACGTGCTACAACCGTCAGGTCGCTTCTCCCCGTACGGGAGCGAAGGTCGGAATCCGCAGGGTAAACGTAAATGCGGCGCCTCTTCCGGTCGAAGATCTTAAGGTACTGCGCTCCGTCGGCATAGGTACGTTTCAGGTTTTTCAGGAGACGTACAACAGAAAACTTTACGAAGAGATGCATCCTGCGTGGAGCGTCAAGGGGAATTACGATTGGCGTGTGACGGCGTTTCACAGATGTCTTGAAGCGGGTGTCGACGATGTTGGGCTTGGAGTACTCTATGGGCTTTGCGATTGGCGGTTTGAGCTTCTGGCCACAATCATGCATGCGCGTGATCTGGAGAGGTGGTTTAACATCGGGCCGCACACTCTTTCATTCCCGCGTCTTGAGCCTGCCTCCGGAACGAGAGTGCCGGAAGAGTCCCCGTGGCTCATCGATGACGATACGTTCGCGAGGATTCTTGTCATCGCCAGACTTTCGGTTCCCTATACCGGCATGATTGTCACCGCCCGCGAAAGTCCTCAGTCGCGCAACCGCGTAATAAATCATGGCATGACACAGCTTGATTGCTCGTCGAATATCGCCATCAAGGGCTACAGCGATTTCGCCAAAGAATCGTATCAGGATAAAGAGAGGCAGCAGTTCATGCTCGGCGACAACCGCTCGATCGACGAGTGGGTGCGCTATCTTGCCCAGCGCGGCATTATTACGAGTTTCTGCACGGCCGGCTACCGGTGCGGTAGAACGGGCGGGTGCATAATGGACGCTCTCAAGACTGGGCGCGAAGGAAAGTTCTGTAAGATCAACGCCGTTTTGACTTTCCGCGAATGGCTTGATGATTTCGCCTCTGATGAGACCAAGGCTCTCGGAGAAAAGGTGATAGCTGCCGAACTTCAGGAGATCGAGAGGTGGCTGCCTAAATTTTATCCGACCGTGCTCAAGCAATACGAGGCGACCTGCCGAGGGGAGCGCGATCTCTTTTTCTGAGGAAGAGAAATGCTTGTCGATTTCCATGTCCATTCGACCGCAAGCGACGGAACCTGGTCAGCCGAGGAGATCGTCCGTTCGGCGGCGGGGTTTTCAGCTGTAGCGCTAACGGATCATGACAATACCGACGGTGTGCCTGAGTTTCTCTCGGCAAACGCGGGTGAAGAGCTCAAAAGGGTTTGCGGCATCGAACTTAGCATTGAAAGCGGCGAGGGATTTGACAGGTTTCATCTTCTCGGCCTTGGGATAGATCATGAGAATGTAGATCTGAAGAAATTTTTGAATCGTATTGTCGAGGGACGAAACGGACGAAACGAGAAGATGCTTGAGAACTTTGAGCGCATCGGCATAAACATTCCTCCGGACGAGCTCGCCTCATACGTTAAGGGTGATGTGCTGGCGAGGCCTCATTTCGCGAGATGGCTTGTGGACAATGCGTATGCCAGCAGCATAAGCGAAGCTTTTTCAAAATATCTTCTTTCTGATTCGCCAGACGCAACACGGTGTTATGAGGACAGATGGCATCCCTCCCAGGAAGAGGCGTTTAACGTCATACACCGCTCAGGCGGTCTTGCTGTGATGGCTCATCCGAAATATTGGCGTAACGACTGGAAGAGGGGCGTATGCGATTACGAGGTGGCCGAAAAAGAGCTGGCGCGTCTTAAGGAGATGGGACTTGATGGAATTGAAAGCCTCTATCAGGCTAACACGGTTGAAGAGAATATCGCCTTTACGCGCCTTGCGGACAAGCTGAAACTCATGAAGACGGCCGGAAGCGATTTTCACGGATCAAACAAAGCCAACATAACGCTTGGCATGGAAGTTCAAGAATCTTTCATCGCGCCGTTTTTGGAAGCGGTTAATTTGGTAAAATAAGAGCTATGGCGGACTTTGTTCATCTTCATCTTCATACGACTTACTCGCTTCTCGACGGGCAGTGTCAGATTAATCCTCTCGTGCTTAAAGCGCGCAAGGCGGGGATGAAGGCGCTCGCAGTAACCGATCACGGCAATCTTTTCGCCTTGAAGGCTTTTTATGACGCCTGCTACAATAAGAAAAAGGCGTTTGAGGGGCTTGCGCCGATAAAGCCCATTTTGGGGTGTGAGGCGTACGTTACTTCAACGGGCGACTACAGAGGAAGGGATAAAAACGAGAAGCGTCATCACCTGTGCCTGCACGCGAAGAATTTAACGGGCTATCACAATCTTGTCAGACTCATTTCCGAGGCGCACATCAACGGGTTTTATCATAACGCCAGAATTGACCGTTCGCTTTTGGAGAAATATCACGAAGGGCTTCACTGTTCATCCGCCTGCATCGCTGGCGAGGTCGCGTACGCGATTGATAAAGGCGACATGGGAAAAGCGGAGGAAATCGCCAAATGGTACAAGGATGTTTTCGGCGATGATTATTCGCTTGAGGTGATGCTGCACAAGTCTTCGAAGTACGGTCCTGACATTCCGTTGGAGCGTCAGAACGAATTCAAAGATCTTTATCAGCGTCAGCTCAAAGTTGTCAAAGGAATGATCGAGCTTTCGAAAAAACTCGATATCCGTGTTATCGCCACGAACGATGTGCATTTTTTGGAAAAGGAGGATGACGATTCTCACGATGTTCTTCTGGCGCTTTCCACCGGCGCGAAGATGAGCGATGCGAAGAGAATGATATACACGGGCGAAGAGTGGTTTAAGAGCGAAGAGGACATGCGCGCTCTTTTTGCGGAGAATCCCGAGTTTATCACAAATACGCTTGAGGTCGCCGAAAGGATCGAGGAGTTTAAGCTTGATTCAGACCCCATCATGCCGAAGTTCGATATTCCGGAAGAGTTCGGCACGGAAGAGTCTTTCAAACAGAAGTACGATGAAGCGACGCTTGAGGGGATGTATCCTGAAGGGCGCGTTAAAAAATTCGGCGGGTACGATAAGGCGATACGCATACAGTTCGAGGCTGAATATTTGGCGTCGATCGTATGGGAAGGGGCTAAAAAGCGCTGGGGCGAAAATCTTGACGACGAAACAAGGGAGCGCGTGCAGTTTGAACTTGATACGGTTCGCACGATGGGCTTTCCCGGGTACTTTCTGATCGTCCACGACTATATCGACTCTGCCCGGAAAATGGGCGTGTGGGTAGGGCCCGGTCGAGGCAGTGCCGCCGGAAGCGCTGTAGCGTACGCGCTTGGCATTACAAATGTCGACCCGCTTAAGTTTGACCTTCTTTTTGAACGCTTCTTGAATCCCGATCGAATTTCAATGCCCGATATCGATGTCGACTTTGACGATGCCGGGCGCGAACGCGTCATAGAATATGTAACGAAGAAATACGGCGCCGATCACGTGGCGCACATCGTCACATTCGGTCAGATGGCGGCGAAATCGGCGATCAAAGATGTCGGTCGCGTTATGGGCTATCCGCTTGCCGATACCGTAAAGATAGCGAACTACGTTCCCGACACTCCGAAAATAACGCTTTCGAAAGCACGCAAGGAGTCGCCCGATCTCGAGGCGGCGTTCACAAGCGAAGATGAGACAGTTCATAAGCTTATGGAGCGTGCAGAGCGTTTGGAGGGTTCCATAAGACAGCCGGGCGTGCACGCCTGCGGCATTATCATTTCAAGAGACCCTCTCATCGAGACTCTTCCCGTCATGCCCACTCCTGAGAAGGGCGGCAAATCCAAAGACCAGTCGGAGGATGCGAAAGACAAACTTCTCACGACCCAGTATGACGGTCATTTCGTGGAGCCCGTCGGTCTTCTTAAAATGGATTTCCTCGGCCTTAAGACGCTGACCGTTGAAAAGGAATGTACGGCTCTGTTGAAAGAGCGCGGGATCGATCTTAATCCCGATGAGATTCCTGATGACGATAAAGAGACTTACGAGCTTTTCGGTCGAGGTGAGACGACGGGGCTTTTCCAGTTTGAGTCGCCGGGCATGAAGAAGTGGCTTAAGGCTCTCCAGCCTGAAAAGCTTACGGATCTTGTCGCGATGAACGCGCTTTACCGCCCAGGTCCGATGGATTATATCCCGTCGTTCGTCGCTAGAAAGCAGGGCACGGAAGAGATCACCTACGACCATCCGCTGATGGAGAAGCATCTGAAGGACACATACGGTGTTACCGTGTATCAAGAACAGGTCATGCTTCTGTCGCGTCTTCTGGCCGGGTTCTCGCGCGGCGACTCCGATAAGCTCAGAAAAGCCATGGGCAAAAAGCTCATGGACATCATGAACGAGCTCAAGGCGAAGTTTATCGACGGATGTCTTAAAAATCCGGAATTCCGTATTGGAAAATGGGCCGACGAGACTGAAGCGCGAAATCTGATAGAGAAAATCTGGAGAGATTGGGAGGCTTTCGCCTCGTATGCGTTCAACAAGTCTCACGCGGTGTGCTATGCGTGGGTGGCTTATCAGACAGGCTACATGAAAGCGCATTACCCGGCCGAGTTCATGTGCGCTCAGATCTCTTCGGAAATCGGAAACTTCGATAAGCTCCCCGGTTTTGTGAACGAAGCCAAAGAGATGGGGCTTAAATTGCTCTTGCCAGATGTGAACGAGTCTGGCGCACGCTTTGTCCCCACGGCCGACTCAAAGGGGATTCGCTATGGTCTTGGCGGCATCAAGGGCGTGGGCGCGGCGGCGGCAGAGGCCATCGTGACGGAGCGTCGGGCGAACGGACCGTATAAAGGGGTGCTTGATTTCTGCATGAGATTGGCGCACTTGAGCGTCGTCAACAAGCGTGTACTTGAAAACCTCTCGCGCGTGGGGGCGTTTTCGACGATTGAACCCAACCGGGCGAAAGTTTTTAACAATATCGAGTTTGTCATCAAGCGTTCGCAGCAGAGGGCGAAAGAAAAAGCGAGCGCGCAGACGGATTTCTTCGGATTGATGGCCGGAGGCGAGGAGACGTACGATGACAGCGAGCTTGTCGATTCGCCGCCGTTTTCGCCGGCAGAGGAGCTTAAGTACGAGCGCGATCTGATGGGCGTTTATATTTCGGGCGATCCCCTTGAATCGTGCAAGCGTCTTATCAGCGAGTTGTCGGTCGTCAAGGTTGATGCGCCAGATGCACCGGTAATGCCTTTTTCGTTTGCGATGATAGAACGGGATAAAAACGATAAAACCGAGGGTGAGGACGAAGGTAGCTCTCAGGAGATTCCCGTTTCGGATGATATGGACGAGTCCGCGCCGCTATCCGCATCGATGAATGATTCTGAAAGCGACATTTATTCATTGCTCGAAAAGTCCGACGAAAAAGACTGGCCGCTGAAATCAATGGCACGAAATATCGTAAGGGCTAAAGGTGAGGTTTCGTGGAGTGACAAGCAGGCGTTTGACAAGGCCGTAAACAAAGAGAAGACGAAGCTTAAGAAAAAGGTGGACAAGTCGCTCCTGAAGAAACTAGACATAAGAGCCGTGGGCATACTGAAGGGCTGTTTCGTTAAAACCCCAAAACCGCGCCCCGATGGACAGGTCGGTGCGAAGTGGGCGATTCTTGCGGTCGATGACGGCAGAGGTCTTGGGGAAGGCGCGGCCTTCGCCAAGGTGTGGGAATCGTGCTCTTCACTTGAGACGCGGGTGGATCAGCTTGTTATGGTTTCAGGCGAACTGTCCTATAAAGTAACTTACCAGAAAGAGGATGTTCAAAAGCTCAATCCCCAGAAGGGCGATTTGAGTTTCACGATCAAAGAGGCATATCCTCTTGAAGATGCGATGCCGATGGTCAGCGAAGCGCTGAGAATAAAGATAAACCATGGTGATCCTGATCTCGAGAAGAAGGTAAGAGCCATACACGATGCGGCGGCTGAAAACCCCGGGAGGCTGCCGACTATAATTGAACTTAAATATGAAAACGGCGACATCGTCGATGTCGATCTCGGGCCCACCTGCCGCGTTGCCGTGACGCTTGGTTTTCTTTCGCGGCTTTCAAAGGTGGTTCAGCAGTCGGACACGTCGTTTGTTCCTTCGGGGCAGATTTATTTCAAGCAGCGCGAACCCAAGCCGTGGGAGGTGTAGTGAAGATAGATATCATCAGCGTGCAGCCGAAAATGTTTTCGGGCTTTTTGACGGAGTCGATAGTTTCGCGCGCCGTCGCCAAAGGGGCTTGTTCGATATCGATTCATGATTTGCGCAACTACGCCCATGACAAGAGGCGCACGGTGGACGATAAGCCTTACGGCGGAGGGCCGGGTATGCTTATGATGTGCGCACCATGGTTTGAGGCGGTAGAATCTGTAGTGGGCAAGGATGAAGAAAAATGTCGTGTCATAATGACTTCACCGAGCGGCCGCAGATTCACCCAGCGCGATGCGGAAGAACTTTCGCGCTTTAATCACATCGTTTTCATGTGCGGCCACTACGAAGGCTTTGATGCGCGTTGCAGGCGTTTGGCGACAGATGAGTTTTCAATCGGTGATTTTGTCATGACGGGCGGAGAGCTCGCGGCGGCGGCCATGACCGATTCCATCGTAAGGCTTCTGCCCGGTGTTCTAGGAGGCGGGCCTCAGGCGACCGCAAACGAGAGTTTTTCCGCAGGCGGCCTTCTTGAAGCTCCACAGTACACGCATCCCGCCGAGTTCAGGGGGATGAAGGTGCCCGAGATTCTGCTATCGGGCGATCATCGAAAAATTGAAGCGTGGAAGGCCTGCGAGTCACGCGCTCTCACCGAGGCCGTAAGACCTGATCTTGTGAAATGAGAAAGTTTATTTTTCTTTTGTTAAGCGTTTTCGCCGTGCATTATATTTTCGCCGGCGGCGTTGTGGTGCTCGCGCATGAGGGCGGGTATACGACGGCTCTTGCCAATCACCTGAAGCGCTGGCTTTCCATCGAAGGCGTTCAGAGCACGGTTCATACTCCATCGTCCATGTCCGGCGCTTTAGCAAAAGCGCGCCTCGCGTTTCTTGTCGGCTTTAACGAGCCTACGAAAGTTGAAATGAAGGCGCTGACGGCGTTTCGCGAGCGCGGCGGAAAGCTCGTTGTCTTTCACAGCGCCTCGCCTCAGCTCGGCCGCCTTATGGGGGTAACCCCCCTTGGCTATACGAAGGCGCGTTATCCAGGGTGTTGGAGCCGTATGGATTTCAATACGAAAATGCCGGACGGTCTGCCGGTGTCCGTGCGCCAGAGTTCTACCGTGCTTCAACGGGCGCTTCCCGTCAAGGGTCAGGGCAGGGTCATCGCCACATGGAGCGATCGTCAGGGGCGTTCGACGGGTGATGCCGCATGGATAGCGACATCCGGCGGATTCTGGATGACGCACGTGTTGCTCGCGGATGGCGACGAAGATCTGAAGGCGCGGCTTCTCGGAGCGATCGTCGGCTCGATCGATTCGAGGCTTTGGAATTTTTCGCGTCACCTGTCAAGGGAAATGGCCCGTAAAGAGGCGACGCGCCGCTTCGCTTTAGAGCAGACTTCGCGTCCCGGTGAAATACACGCCGTGTGGGATCATTCCGGCTGCGGGCTCTACCCCGGTGATTGGCCGCGAACGATGCGCGTTCTTAAAGATGCGAAGATTACGGATATTTTTGTAAATGTCGCCGGAGCCGGTTTCGCGCATTACGCAAGCGATATTCTTCCACGGTCAAAAACATTTCAGCAGGAGGGAGATCAGCTTTCGCGGTGCGTTGCCGCCGCTCGCGTTTCTGGCATCAGAGTTCACGCATGGATACTTTGCTTTACCGCCACGCGCGCTACGCCCGAGAGACTTGAGATTTTCAGAAAGCGCGGCTGGCGACTGAAAAACCGTGAAGGGAAACTTACGGAATATCTCGATCCTTCCAACGCCGCCGTAAGATCGTATATACTTGATGCCGTTTCAGAACTTCAATCGCGCTATCAGATCGACGGGGTTCACCTTGATTTTGTCAGATGGTATGAACGAAGCGCAAAACCCGCCGACAGCGTTTCGGTCATTTCGCGTTTTGTTGCAGACTCAAGACGCCGCGTAAAAAGACCAAAGTGGTTGACGGCGGCCGTATTGGGAAAGTACCCCGCGTGCGTAGCATCCGTCGCGCAGGACTGGGACGCGTGGCTGGAGATGAATCTTATCGATTATGCCGTGCCGATGGATTACACAGAAAGCAATTCGAAATTCGAGTCGTTTATCATGCAGCACGCCTCGAAGAAAAGTCATGCCCGTCGTACAATAGCAGGTCTTGGGATAACCGCCAACGAATCGCGTCTTGACGCAAGAAAGACTATAGAGCAGATAAAAATCGCTAGACGCTATAATCTCGCCGGTGTCGCGCTTTTCGACCTTGATGTAAATCTTGAGAAAAACATCCTTCCTTATCTGAAGTTAGGTGTATGGTGAAAAGGAAAATAATCGTTCTTGGCCGAGGCAGAAGCGCCGTCGCGGCGATGAGTTTGGCGGACAGTCTCGGATATGAGGCTTTGTCTGTGGAAGGTGACGATTCTTTACCGCCCAAGTCTTTCGATTTTGCGGTTGCCTCGCCCGGCATTGCGCCAGATCACAGATGGTTTGCGTCTCTTCGCGAGCGCAACATCGAAGTCATAAGCGAACTTCAGTTCGGCTTGAGCGTTCTCAAGCGCAATGGGTGGAGGATTTTGGCCGTCACCGGCTCGAAAGGAAAGTCAAGTGTCGTTAAGGTTATTGCCGACGCGCTTTCCTTAAGCGGCGAGAAGGCTGTCGCCTGCGGAAATTACGGTTTGCCGGTAAGTGAAGTCGCGCTTTCTTCCGATGTCGGCTGGGCGGTGGCGGAGGTTTCGTCGTTTATGATGGAGACGACGGCTCTTGCGGGAGATTTTTTTGAAGCGGCCTGTATACTCAATCTTCAAAGCGACCATTTGGATCGACACGGTGATATTCAGACATATCATGCCCTTAAGATGAAACTTATGTCGATGACGAAAAATCCTTTTGTGCCGCCGTTTTCACCCGCTCCGCTTTCGCTTGTCGCGGAAAAATCTTATTTTGGAAGCGGCGTTCTGCGTGAGAATGCCGCCGCGGCCATAGCGATGATGAGAGCCTGCAGCCTTGAAGATGACATTATAAAAAGATCTTTTGATGAGTTTGTTCCTCTTGCTCACAGGATGCAGAAAATAGCGTCGGTTGACGGCGTTGATTACATTGATGATTCCAAGGCGACGAGTATAGACGCGATGATTGCCGCCGTAGGCATGATAGATACTCCGGTAAGACTTATTGCGGGCGGCCTCCCCAAGGGGGATGATCCTGCAAAAGCTCTCGCCATCTTGACTAAGCGTGTTAAAAAAGTGTATATTATAGGGCGTAGTGCGGAATTGTTTTCGGCTGCGTGGAGTCATACGCTAGAATGTGAAATATGCGTTACGATGGAAAATGCGGTCGAAGCGGTGAAGCATGAGGCGCGTAGGGGCGAAACAGTGTTGTTGTCGCCTGGAGCTGCGAGCTATGATCAGTTTGAAAATTTTGTGCGGCGCGGAGAAGTCTTCGCTTCGCTCGTTAAATAAATAAGGATAAAAAAATGAAGAAGTTCTCTGTTGTGCTTGGTGTTGCGGCCGTCGCAACGCTCGTAGGTTGTAAAGACCCTGACTATATAAAGGGTACGTCAACATCCAAGAACGAGGTGCGCAATATAGAAACGGCCCCTAAAGCGTCTTGCAAATGCGCTCCCGGGACTAAACATTTCGAGCCCTGCAAGTGCGCGGCCGACGATTGCAAGTGTGTGGTAGAAAAGAGGGTTGAGGTGCGCCCCGCTCCGCAGCCTGTCGTAAAGACCGTCCCGCAGCCTGTTGTGCCGGCCGCCACGTATACGACCTATATCGTCCAGCGCGGAGATTATCTTTCAAAAATCTCCAAAAAATTCAATATTCGCATCGATGCGATCCGCAAGGCCAACCCTTCCATTAAGAAGGACGTTGTTTTTGTCGGCATGAAGCTTAAGCTCCCCGGGAATGTCGATGTCGGTGAGCAGAAAATGCCTGTCGTGAAGGCTCAGCCCGCCAAAAAGACGTACACCGGGGCGACAAAGGAGTATGTCGTCAAGAACGGTGATACTCTTGGCGCTATTGCTTACGGCAACGGAATAAACATTCGCCAGCTCAAGGCGCTCAATAATCTTACGAGCGATAATCTGCGCATTGGTCAGAAGCTCAAAATCCCCGCCGAGAAGGTTGTGAAGAAATCGGCGAAGGCTCCTGCCAAGGCAGCCGAGGCGAATAAGGTGAATACGGTTGTGAAGTCTGAGACGCCTGCCCCCGCGAAAAAGGAGGAAGAGGTGAAAAAGCAGGTCGCCGAGACGCCGGCCGAGAAGACAGAAGTGCTTGATCCTGCGCCTGCTGAGAAGGCTGCCGATAAAGAGGAGCCTGCGGCTGAAGCGGCGACTCCTGTCGCCGATGATGCTGCTTCTAACGGCGATAAGCACGAAACTTATGTAGTTCAAGAAGGTGATGATATGACGGGCGTATCCATTCGTTGGGGCGTTTCCGCCGCTGCGATCCGCGAGCTTAACAATCTCGGCGAGAAGGATCAGCTCACCCCTGGACAGATTCTTAAACTGCCTGCCGACGCGCAGCAGTAATTGAAAAGTGCGCAAGTCCGCACTATTCTTATTTGGCCTAGTGGTCACGGTTATCGTGGCGCTGGGCCTTGTCGTTCTCTCGAGCGCCAGTGAGGCTAACGGAGTAAGACTGCACAATGACGCTTACTATTTCATGAAGCGTCAGTTCATGTATCTCGTTGTTGGGCTTGTCGTTGCGGTTGTCGCGGCGTCTGTGGATTACAGGATTTGGCGAAATCATCCATCGCTGACCTACGTGTTTTTGGCGGTAGTCTTAGTTCTTCTTGTGGCGGTGTTCGGGTTTAAGCCGATCAACGGTTCGCATCGTTGGATTTCCTTAGGACCTATCAGGCTGCAGCCGAGCGAATTGGCTAAACTCATTACGGTGATCGTTATGTCGGTATGGTTGGATAAAGCGGCTTGGCGGGTTGAGCTTTTTATGCGCGGCGCCTTTTGGCCGGCGGTCATAATTGGGATTATCGCCTTACCTATTTTGCTTGAACCTGATTTCGGTTCCGTCATGGTAGTAGGGCTTGTTGGATTTACGCTTATGTTCATAGCTGGCGTAAGACTTAAGCACATGGCTCCTTTTGCGCTTCTTGGGTTAGGCGTTTTCGTTTACAAGGTCGCGACGAACGCGAATCGCATGGCGCGAATCGCGGCTTATTTTGGCGTAAAGTTGAATATTGGAGCAGAAGTTATGGACGAGGCGGCCGAGCGCGCGACATATCAGGTTAAACAGGCGCTTGTTGCGATTAAAAACGGAGGCATTACGGGGGTAGGGCTTAACCAGTCGATGCAGAAACATTTTTATCTGCCTGAAGCGCATACGGATTTCATCTTTGCGATAGGAGCCGAAGAACTTGGGCTTTGTTTCTCCGCTGGAGCCATCATCCTTTTTGTCCTATTCTTTGCTCTCTCAGTCTATATCGCTAAAAACGCGAGCGACAGATTCGGGCGATTCCTTGTTCTTGGAATGACGTTCATCATCTTTTTCCAGACGATGTTCAATATCGGAGTTGTGTGCGAGGCGTTTCCGACAAAGGGTATGGCGTTGCCGTTTTTCAGTTACGGGGGGACAAATCTCGTCTCCGCCTTTTTTGCCGTAGGCACGATTCTTTCCGTCGGAATACATTCCTATCGTGACGGTAGAAGAGCTTTTGTGAACAAAGTTCTTATGAGAGGATAGAATCGTGGCGGAGAGTTCCAAGATAAAGCCGTTTACGGTCTCATCACTCACGGTCGGGATAAAAAGCACTTTGGAGAGCGCCTACAAATGTATTTATGTTGAAGGCGAGATAAGCTCATGGAGAGTCTACCCCTCAGGACACGCTTATTTTACGCTTAAGGATTCTGGCGCGCAGATATCGGCGGTGATGTTCGCATCGTCTCTTGCCCGGTGTAAACAGGCTCAGGCGCTTAAAGACGGCGCCAAGGTTCTCGTCTACGCGAACGTTTCGGTATATGCCCCGCGCGGCAACTATCAGCTTACGGTTCTTGCGGCAAAACTCGTTGGCGAGGGCGATCTTATGCAGAGGTATCTCGAGCTTAAAAAGAAGCTTGAGGATGAGGGTCTTTTCGATAGAGCTAAAAAAAGGCCGCTTCCATTTATGCCTCGCAGGATAGGTATCGTCACAAGCGAAGCTGGCGCGGTAATTCATGATATGGTGCGTGTTTTAACAAGGCGCTTTCCCGCGATCGAGGTAAGGCTTTATCCGTCGCTTGTTCAAGGTGTTGAAGCGCCTTCCACGATTATCGCGGGGATAAAATATTTTCAAAACAATTTTAATCCCGATATTCTTATCGTCGCGCGCGGCGGAGGCAGTTTTGAAGATCTCTTCTGTTTCAACGACGAAGAGTTGGTGCGAGCTGTAGCATCTTCAAACGTTCCCACCATTTCGGCTGTCGGCCATGAGACGGATTATACGCTTTGTGACTTTGCCGCGGACGTGAGGGCGGGCACACCGTCGATAGCCGCAGAAATAGCAGTGCCGGTTCTCTCCGAAATAAAAGAGCGCGTGAAAAACGCTGAAATGGCATTGGCCGTAGCGCTCAAATCGAAAGGTGAATATTATGCGCAGCGTTTGGATCATCTTGGAGAGACGCTTTTTAGCGCGCTTAGGTTTTATCGCCAGAGAGTAGAGTCCCGTCTTGAACGTGCCGAGTCAAAACTTAAACTGCTGTCCCCATATGGCGTTTTGGAGCGCGGATATTCTCTTACCACTACATTGACCGGCGATGTTGTGCGCGACGCATCCCGTCTCGGCGAGGGCGAGAGAATCGTCACGCGCTTCATGCGCGGAGAGATCAGATCGGTTGTTGAAAATGTCACCGCTTTGGATTAACGGGGAGCGGCGAAAATGGCAGACGGAGATTATGAAAGAAGAGAAAAACGATTGGCAGAAATCGAGCGAATTCGCAGAATACTGCGAGCTGCTCAAGTTCGAGTCGATAGGAGTGAATCGCCAGAACCTTCGCTCGTGCGCGGCGTGCGCGACGTGGTTGAAGAAATGGCTCGAAAAGATAGGGGCTAAGGCTGAGCTCGTCACAGAGGCTTTTTCGCCCCCGATTCTCTTGGCGGAGATCGAGGGTTCTCTTGATTACCCGACGGTTCTCTTTTACGGTCATTATGACGTTCAGCCGCCAGACCCGCTTGATGAGTGGCTTACGCCTGCGTTTTCTCCGACGGTTAAAGACGAGCGCGTCTATGCCCGCGGAGCGCAGGATGATAAAGGGCAGCTCTTCGCTTTTCTCTGCGGCGTAAGAGAGTTCTTGGAAGAGCGCGATCGCTCAAACCGCCCGACGATCAAAATAGTTCTTGAAGGGCAGGAGGAATCTGGTTCTGAGGCTCTTGCGGTTCTTGCGCCGAAAATGCGCTCTCGCCTCGCTGCGGATGTGATGCTTGTCTGCGATTCTTCCGCCGCGGCCGGCCTTAGGCCGGCGATAGAGGCTGGCTTAAGAGGCATTAATCATTTCACCGTCAAATTGACCGCAGCTTCCCGCGATCTTCATTCCGGGGAATATGGAGGAATCGCGCCCAATGCGGCAGAGGGCATGGCGAGGCTGATTTCTTCTCTTCATGCTCCCGACGGTTCAATAGCGGTAAAAGGTTTTTGCGATGGCATAGAATCGCCGAGTGCCGAAGAACTTAATTTGGCGCAATTGTCCGCCCCGACCGCAGAGGAGTATGAAAATGACATCGGCTGTGAGCCGTGCGGCGGTCAGTGGAATAAGAGCATCGTGATGCGAAATTCGTTTGAGCCTACAATCGAAATAAACGGCATTCATTCCGGGTATGGAGCAGAAGGGTCTAAAACGGTTATACCGTGCGAAGCCATTGCGAAGATATCAACGCGCCTTGTGCCTGGCCAGAACCCTAAGGCGGCCTTTGAAGCTGTAAAGGCTCACCTTGAGGAGCATTGCCCAAAGGGGATGAAGCTTGAGGTGAGCGAGCTTACAGGTCTAGCCTCCGGTTTCAGGTTGCCGCTTAATTCTCCGCTGTTTTGTCTTGCGGAGGAGGTCTTACGCGAGATGGATCCGCGTGGAGCCGTTTACCATTGGAATGGAGCTTCAATCCCGATTGTATCGACTCTTCGCGAGATATCGGGAGCGGCTCCCTTGTTGGTCGGCTGGGGTCAAAGTGAAGATAGGATACACTCGCCGAATGAGAGTTTTTCGTTCATCCAGTTTGCCAAGGCGAAAGAATGGGCCAAGAGAATACTTAAGGCGCTGTAATGTTTAAAGTCTCTGTCATCATACCTACCTTTAATCGCGCCGAAATGGTGTGCCGGTGCCTGCAAAGCATATTTGATACGTGCTGGCCAGACATTGAAGTGATTGTGGTTGACGATTGCTCTCCTGACGATACAGCCATGAGGGTAAAAGAAACCTTTGCGCAAAAAGTGATATATGTCAGAAACGAGAAAAATTCGTTTCAGGCCGTATCGCGCAATAATGGCGCGAGAATCGCAACGGGTGATTATCTTTTCTTTTTGGATGACGACAACATTGTCGATAAAGACATTTTTCGTGAACTTGAAAAAGCGTTTGAGGAAAACCCGCGATTGGGTCTTGTAGCTCCAATGGCCGTCCACAGGCGAGAAGGTAAAAACAACGTGATTTGGTCGCTGGGTAGCGATTTCAACAGATGGACATCGCAGCCAAAGGACAATAAACCTAATTTGCCGATTGAGCTTTTGCCTCCGAATTTGAAGTCATATCCGACATCGTATTATCCCAACGGTTTTGTTGTTCCTCGCAAAGTTTTCGATGAGGTGAAGGGGTTTGACGAGACATACGTGCAGACATTCGAGGAATCGGATTTCGGCTGGAAGATTATGGAAGCTGGCTATGAAGAAATAGTTCTTACGACGGCTAGAACTTATCATTACGGCTTCCTCGAGCCGGGCTGTGTGCCTGTCTTAAGACAGCTTGGAATCGAGAAGCCCTACCGCACATATTGTTTTGCGCGCAATAGGTTGCGCTTTGCCAGAAAACATTTTTCTTTTTTCCAGGCGCTGTCCGTCGCTTTGATTTTCGCGCCTCTTTCTTGCTGCTATTACTGTTATGTTGCGCTGCGCAGCAAACGTCCCGATATAGCATGGTCGTATCTTAAAGGGACGCTCGCGGGGATATTGGGGCGATAAAGGAGAAGGGCTTTTGTTATGGATAGAATTTCATATTTGATCAGACGCGTCTTTTTGATGATACCGACATTCATCGGCATTACGGTAGTGTGTTTTTCTCTTACGCGCTTTTTGCCGGGGGGGCCTGTGGAGATGCGGCTTATGAAGATGAAGGGCTTAGGCTCCGCTCAAGGCGCTCAGGTGAAAAGCCATGCCGCGCTTAAGGTCAGCGACGAGTACCGCAGACAGCTGGAAGAGCAGTTCGGTTTCAATAAGCCCATTCATGTTCAATATTGGGATTGGCTTTACGTCAATCGCATGGGTCTTAAGTTGCCAAGTTACGATTATCCGAACAAAACGGCATTTGACCTTATTAAAGAGCGCATTCCGATTTCGATATGGTTTGGGGCGTTTTCTTTCATATTGACTTATCTTATCTGCATTCCCCTTGGAATCGCCAAAGCCGTCAGACACCGTAAGCTCTTTGATATGGCGTCCAGTTTTGTTATCTTTACGGCCTATGCCATACCGTCGTTTGCGTTGGCGATGATGCTGAAGACTCTTTTTTGCGGAACTGTAGAGGGTCTTTTCGATGTATTCCCGCTTGGCGGAATAGAAAGCGAATTTGATATTGAACCAGGGGCGGTGAAACGGCTTTTAGACAGGGCCTGGCATATGGTATTGCCGGTAGCCTGCTATGTTGCGGGCTCGTTTGCGATGCTTACGCTGATGATGAAGAATTCGCTTCTCGATCAGATTTCTTCGGACTATGTCAGAACCGTTATCGCCAAAGGAGCTACGCGCCGGCGCGCAATCTGGTGTCATGCGCTCAGAAACGCTCTTATACCGGTAGCGACCGGGTTCGGATCGATCATATCGTTTCTCTTTGCAGGTTCCATTGTGATAGAGACGATTTTCGAGATACCCGGGATGGGGCGTTTGTCGTGGGACGCGCTCATAGGGCGCGACTATGCCGTGTTCCTTGCGCTTCTCGCGCTCACTTCCAGTTTTCAGCTTGTCGGTAATCTGATCAGCGACGTTACTTATATGCTTATAGATCCGCGAATAGACTTTTCGAAAAAATGAAGATGCCTTTCATATCTCCTCTTACGAAAAAGCGCCTTAAGAATTTTAGGCGCATAAAACGCGCTTGGTGGTCTTTGTGGGCGCTTGCGGGAATTTTTCTGTTGACGCTTTTTGCCGATTTCATCTCCCCTTATTCGCCGAACGAAGTTATCGACCCCGCGACGTTGGAAAAGTACCGTCAAAGCGAAGTTGAAAGAACTTATGAGATAAGAACCGCTCGCTTCAATCTTAAGCAAGACGGTTCGATAAAAGATTTCGAGGGGCCAGGGGACGTTTACACGAACATCGTCTCGCTCGTTTTGTCGCCAGAGCCGATAAAGGCCGTTTCAGATGGGGTTAAAGATGAATACAAGGTAAGATGCGTAAAGCGAAAAGGCTATACGCGCTTTTTCCTTGAGCCGCAAAAGCCTGCGAAAGTCATTGAAAAAATTCTACCGCCTTCTCATATAAGCTATCCTATGCGACCTGTGAAAGAACATCCCTTCGGACTTGACGCAGGCGGGCGGGATGTTTTTACGCGTGTTATCCACGGTATGCGCATAGCCCTTATCTTCGGGCTTGCGCTTACCTTAAGCGGAATGTTCTTCGGTCTTGTGATCGGCGCGTTAGAAGGTTACTTCGGCGGAAAGATAGACATCCTCCTGCAGCGCTTTACCGAGATATGGAGCGCGATCCCTTTTCTTTATGTGATGATTTTTATCGGCTCCACTCTCGGGCGATCTTTCGGGGTCTTGCTTTTTTGCTATGCGATTTTCAATTGGATCGCAGTCAGCTACTACATGCGGTCGGAATTTATGCGTTTAAGAACGCGCACGTTCGTGGAGGCTGCGAAGGTTCAGGGGTATTCCACGGCGAGGATATTGTTCGTACACATTCTCCCTAATGCCCTTACCCCTCTTATTACGCTTTTTCCGTTTCTTCTTATGGGGGCTATCGCTTCGCTCGCGTCGCTTGACTTTTTGGGCTTCGGGCTGCCGCCTATGACGCCCAGCTGCGGAGAACTTTTAAATCAGGCTCAGCAGTTCCGCTTCGCATGGTGGCTTGTCGCCTTTCCTTCAGCAGCGCTTTTTACTGTTATGCTTTTAACGGTTTTTATAGGCGAAGGCCTTAGGGACGCTTTTGACCCGAGACAGGAATCACGATTGGAGTAATATCAAATGGCAGAAGAATTGACACCAATGATGAGGCAGTATATCTCTCTTAAAAGAGAGATTCCTGAAGGTGCTATACTCATGTTTCGTCTTGGCGATTTTTATGAAATGTTCGGCGAGGACGCAGTCATAGCGGCCCCGGTTCTTGGTGCGACGCTTACGAAGCGCGGCAGTCAGCCGATGTGCGGCGTTCCCTATCACGCGCTTAATACGTATCTCGCGAAGCTCATAAGAGCCGGCATGACAGCGGCCATCTGCGAGCAGGTTGAAGACCCAAAGAGCGCCAAGGGTATTGTTCGCCGTGAAATAGCGCGCATAGTCACGCCTGGAACAGTCACCGAGGAAGGGCTTCTCGATGAGACGGTGAATAATTATGTCGCCTCTTTGTATTCATCGGCGCTCGCGCTTCTCGATCTTTCCACCGGAGAGTTTTTGGTGGAGGAGTTCTCTAATGAAGAGGAGGCAGCGGGTGCGCTTGAGCGCTATCGCCCGGCTGAAGTTATAATTTCAAGCGAGGCGGACGGCTTGCAAAATCTGCGTTTTACGAGCGCGGAGTCATGGACATTCTCGCTTGATGTCGCAAGCGAGAATCTGATTCGCCATTTTAATGTGACGTCTCTTGACGGCTTCGGGCTTGCCCAAAGGCCGCAGTCTATTTCAGCTGCGGGCGCACTGCTGTATTATGTGGGTACGACCCTCAGGCATTCTTTGGTTCACGTGCGAAAAATTTCCATAGTCAGCAGCAAGGGTCATCTCGTTCTTGATAGCGCGACTCTCCGTCATCTTCAGCTTCTGCCGTGCGCGGATGTAGAGAGAGGTTCCTCGCTTTTTGGCGTACTTGATGTCACGAAAACGCCTATGGGCGCAAGGTGCTTGAGAAAGCGTATCATGAGCCCGTCTGCGCGCTCGGAAGAAATAAATTCAAGACTTGATGCCGTAGAGGTTTTTACGCGAGATAGAATGTCTCTTCAGAGCCTGCGCGTTCTTTTGACGGGCGGGCGTGATATCGAAAGGCTTATGGCCAAGGTCGGAGCTCTTCGCGCAAATCCTCGTGATCTGAGAGCTCTTGCGGTGAGTTTAAAGCCGATACCGGAAATAAAGTCGATACTAAGCGATGTTGGCGAGCGTCTTTCCTCGATCAATTCTTCCATCACAGAGGAAGATGAGATTGTGCGCCTCATAGAGCGCTTTATAATTGAAGATCCTCCCGTATCAACCGTCGAGGGAGGTTTCATCGCGCCGGGCTGCGACGCGGAGCTTGATGAGCTTCGCAACATTGCAGGTGATGCCAGAAAGTGGCTCGTTGAATATCAAGCGCGCGAACAGGAAAGAACGGGCATACGCAATCTTAAGGTAAAGCACGTTTCGACATTCGGCTTTGTGATTGAAATTCCTAAGGGCTCCGTATCTTTGGCGCCGCAGGAATACGAGCGACGCCAGACGCTTACCACCGGCGAGAGATACGTTACGGCAGAGTTGAAAGAGTACGAGCGCAAAGTGATGGGCGCCGAAGAAAAAGCTTTGGCCATAGAGCAGCGTCTTTACAAGGCATTGTTGGAGCGTATCGCAACTCGTACGCAGAGCGTTCAAGATACGGCTATCGCAATAGGCGAACTTGACGCTACACTTTCGCTTGCCGACAGAGCCTTGGCCGCTGGCTATTGCAGACCTGTGGTTGACGACAGCGATATTCTTGAAATTGTCGATGGCAGGCACCCTGTTATCGAGCAGCTGCCGGACGCCGAGCCGTTTGTGCCCAATAGCACCAGCTTAGATGTTGAAGAAACGAGAATAATGTTGATTACAGGACCTAACATGGCCGGCAAATCAACCTACATCCGTCAGGTGGCGACAATCGCCGTAATGGCGCACATCGGTTCGTTCGTTCCGGCTTCTTCAATGCGCATCGGCGTTTTAGATCGGATATTCACGCGCATAGGAGCGGGGGATGATATTTCTCGCGGCCGCTCCACTTTTCTTGTCGAGATGCAGGAGACGGCCAACATCTTGAATAACGCCACTTCCAAATCGTTGATTGTTTTAGATGAAATAGGTCGAGGCACGTCTACCTTTGACGGAATTTCAATCGCTTGGTCGGTAGCTGAGTATCTTTACGGCAAGACCCGCGCCAAGACGCTTTTCGCAACGCACTATCACGAGCTTACGGATCTTTCTGATGCATTCAGCGCGATCCGCAATTTTACCGTGAAGGTAAAGGAGGAGGGCTCTCGCGTTGTTTTTCTAAGGCGCATCGTCCCTGGCATCGCCGAGAAGAGTTTCGGCATACATGTCGCAGCCATGGCCGGGCTTCCTCATGAGGTTGTCGAAAGGGCAGGGGAGATTTTAAAGAATCTTGAAGCGAACGACCTTGATATCAATCAGCCGAAAATTGTGCGCAAACCAAGGCGTAAACTTTCGGAACTTCCGGGGCAGATGACATTCTTTTAAGAGCAAAATGAAATTTTAAAGAAGCGATAGATTTTCAAGAGGAGGCTTTTTTATGATGCAGATTATTAAGGCGGTAAATGATTGGGCAATTGCAAACGGCTTGGTCGAGCCTTTGTCCAGAGTGTGGAATGCGGCGGTGGCAATCGTGTGCGCCGCTCTTCTTTCAAGCGCGATTACTTTTATCAGATCTTATTTTAAGTCCCGCATAAAAGGGCAGGTTCTGGCGCTCAAAACTTTCTCGCAGATGCTGAAGGTTCTGATATGGTTTGTCGCGGCAATAGTCGTAGTATCCTCTCTCATGGGAAAAAGCCCCACTTTCGTTCTCAGCGGTCTTGGTGCGCTTACGGCGGTGTTGATGCTGATTTTCCGAGATTCCCTGTTGGGGCTTGTCGCAGGCATACAGGTTTCGCAGAATGACATGGTAAGGCTTGGAGATTGGATCACCATGTCAAAATATAATGCGGACGGTACTGTCATAGATATCGCTCTTACGACCGTCAAGGTTCGCAATTTCGATAATACCGTTACGATGATCCCTTCGTCAGCGCTCATCAGCGATGCCTTCGTGAATTGGCGCTATATGTCAACTTCAAAGGGCCGCCGCATCAAAAGGCCGGTCTGGATTAGCGTTACATCCATACAGGAGCTGACGGAGGAGAAAAGAGAGAGCCTTGTATCTCAAGGGCTTATAGGGAAAGATGACCGCCCTGTATCGAATCTTGCGGCCTTTGAGATTTGGCTCAGGCGAATGCTTGCCGAGAATGAGGACATAACAGATGAATTGACTTGTATGGTTCGCCAGACAGAGGCGGAGGATACAGGAATACCTGTTGAGGTGTACGCTTTTACGAAGACGCGCGACTGGGAGGAATATGAAAAAATCCAGACGGATATTTTTGACAGAATTTTTGTGGCGGTACCAAAATTCGATCTTCGCATTTATCAGCGAACGGGCGATAAAGTTTGAGTGTTGGAATGGAGGTAGTTTAGAGTTTAGAGTTTAGAGTTTAGAGTTAAGAGTTTGGGGTTTGGGGTTTAGTGTTTATAACTCTGTTGATTACCTTGTGAAAAGAGGTAAAAAAGGTTGTTGGAAGTTTGTGAAAATTTTGTCGATAACTGTTGATTAGTGAGTGTGAATTTTGGTATAATCGCATGAGTTTTACTAGGAGGAGTGTCCTCTTTGGAGACAAAAAATACTATATGATTAAGCGTACGAGCAAAATTCTCGTGCCTTTCGCGCTATGTGCGATGGGCTTGGTGTCGTTTTTTATCACGGGCTGCCGCGAAGAGAAGAAGCCCTCGCAGACGGTTGTGGACCCGCCGAGCGTGTATATGAAAGACCCTCAGTTTAAAAATAAACTTGAAGAGCAGCGAGCGAAAATGAGATCGCTTTTTGAAAGGCGCTCACCCATTGTCGATAAGATGAAGCTTATGATCGACGAGGCGAAGGCGAAGCTTAAAACAGAAGATGTAGCTAAAATCGAAGAGGCGCTTAAGAAAACGCCTGAGTGGGAAAAACTTAGAAAAGAGCTTGAAGAAGTAAACAATTTAATCAACGCTACGCGTATGGCTACGACAAAAATCGTCGGCGAGCGCATAGCCCCCAAGAAAGCAGTTTCCAAATGAGGAGTTCAGAAATGAAGATCACGAAGAAAATCGCGACCGTCGCAACATTGGCCTTTGCCGCTTTTATGGCAACCTCGGCCGTCAAGGCAGCCAACAGTTCGGGGCACATCATAAGCATCGAGCCTGTTAATTACAACAAGGCGACAAGCCCTGCGCTGGGTGTCGGCGAAAAGGTTCAAATCCTTGTTCGTATGCTCAATTCCAATTGGTTGGCGACTTCTGGCAACGCAACAGAACATCCGCCAAAGCCGTGGTATTTCATTTCGCTTGGTGTAGGCTCTACAAACCTCGCTTCTGCTGCGGCTCGTCCCATGTTGGGCCTTTCTATCGGCGGTAAAATAGCCTACGCTGAGTATGTTGAAGCTATCGGCTCTTATGTTAGCGGGCTAAACCAGGAACTGCCGTATTATACCGACCTTTATTTCGAATATACGGTAAAACCGGGCGACTTGGGTCTTCCTATTAAACTTCTTAACTCAAACGGAAAAGTTGCCGATGTGGCCGAAACGGATAATGACGATTATTGTCTCATTAACGCCAACACGGCCGGTAAGAATTGGGGCGCATATTGGACACTTAGTAATGTAGACGGGGAAATAGCAGGCTTCCACTTGGCTGCCGGCTATGGTTCTTTAGACTATCCTACAAAACCCAATAATACGGGGGCGCCGGCAGCAGGAGATGTTTCTTTGTCAGCCGCTCAGATTAATGTTCAGACGATTGATTTTGATGATACGTATTCCGCCGATAATTCTACTATTTGGCGCGATGTTTATCCAAAAATTACAGATAATGTGTCTGTAGCGCCTCGTATTTTAG
>CAJGDE010000013.1 GCA_904502135.1 Kiritimatiellia bacterium | reverse complement strand
GCAACGCTTGTTGACGAGAGAGAGTGCGCCACGCGCAACAGGGAATAAGCCAGTAATTGATTTGAGAAAATCAATCTCTGAACCGCCTAATATTTCATCATTTTGTTTCATGTGTATAGTATATCATATCCCATACATAATATCAAGCGCAAAAATGATTTTTTATTTCTTTTATTTGATTAAATGGCATACGGAACGGCTGTTTTAAAACAATAGGAAGTCCACACTGCCAAACACCTTAGTCGGATGGGCGGCGTTAGTCCGCACATTCGACTAACCGATTACATTTTCCCATAAATTTTCCATTGACGGCTACACTGCTGTTATGATATCATGAACCGCGGAAGTAGTCATAGAAAGGATTTTGTCCTACCTATGGGATAGCATGGAATGAAAAAAGAAAAGAGCCGTCCCTCTATTTGGACGGGAGAGGAGAGAAATGAAAGAACGTATGTACGCTGATGGTATAGAATCTATTAGTGTTGTTGATGGCGTTGCTAGGCTTGAATTGTTTGTTTTCAAGTCGGGTGAGAAGAAGGAAGGTGTTCCTCCTGAGCACGTTCCTGTTGGCGAACTTGTCATGTCGATGAATGGGGTGGTGAGACTTTATGACGGGATAGGGCGTATGATAGAAGATATCAAGAAGCGTCAGTCTAGTACAAAGCCGTTGTCTGGTTCCGAGAATTTTCAGGCATCATGAGATGATGAATGAGTAATCTTTCGACACTTCGAGCGTGTCTTGACGAAATCAATCGCTTGTCGTCAAGATGGGTGTCGCTTGACATTCCGTTTGCGCGCGCTATGTCTTCGGCGGAATGCGCCGAAGACCGCGCGTGTGCGGTTTTGGAGGTGCTGGGTCTCTCGCCGGAGAAGCATGCCGAATGTGACGAGTCGGAATTGCGTTTGCACTCGGGGTCTCCGGTTCTGCTGTGTCTTCGGAACGGCAACTGGATTTTGTTTTCGTGCTTCAAGGATGATTCTGGTGGCGAGAAAGCCGTCGTCTTCGATCCGACTGGCGGACAGGTCGGCAAGGTGTTGCTTGTGCCGTCATCCGATTTCCTTGCACAATGGTGCGGCATGGCTGTGTTCATGCGTTCTTTTGGTGCAAGGGGATTCGCCGCTGACGGTAAGGGTACTGCATATCACTGCATGGCGGCAATCGCCGCGAATGCGGGGGTTAGTCTCAATTTCGATGAGCTGCGCTATCTGCATCCATTGCGGGGAGACGAGCCGTCGGAATATGAAATAGCAAGAATTGCCGCTGAGAACCGCTTTCGAGTGAAGCGTGTTCGTGTTAAACCTAGTGATATGGATCGCCTCGGGGCGGCGCTTCCGGCAATGTTTCGGAAAAAGGACGGGACCTACGCCGTCCTTTGCGGTTGCAGAATTGGCGCTGAAAGTCTGCGAACGTACCTTGTGTGGGATCCGGTAGAGCGAAAGACGACGGCAGGGAATGTAAGAGAATGTTCGCAAGAAGAATTTGACGAAGTGTTCTGCGGACAGCTTACGCTTTTGCGACGGCGCTACAGCATCGCATCTGAAGATCAACCATTTTCGCTTCGGTGGTTCTTCCCCGAATTCCTTCGCCAGAAGTCGTATTTCTTGCAGATCATTGCCGCAGTCCTCGCTTTGAGCGTTCTTGCCTTTGTAATTCCGCTTTTCTTCCAGATTGTGGTTGATAAGGTGTTGGTCAATGCCAGCTACACCACACTTAACGTCCTTGGCGTCGGAGTCGTCTGCGCATTGGCGTTCTCCGCCGCGCTGGAGTTCCTGAGGGACTATCTTGTGGTGTTCGCCACGAATAAGATTGATATACGCGTTGCATCTAGGGCGTTCGGCCATCTGCTCAAGTTGCCGATTTCCTTTTTCGAGAAGATACCGGCCGGAGTGCTGATAAAGCATATGCAGCAGCTGGATAAGATACGCTCGTTCCTTTCGGGAAGCCTCTTCTTCTCCGTTCTGGAACTTCTGATGCTGGTGGTTTTCCTTCCTCTGATGTGGGTATACAGCGCGAAGCTCACGTTGCTTGTTCTGCTGTACTCCGCCGTCATTGCGTCTATCATCTTTGTGCTGATCGGCCCATTCCAACGGCGGCTGAGGGCTTTGTATGATGCCGAGGGTAAGCGCCAGAGCATGCTTGTTGAATCCATACATGGAATGCGCACGGTCAAGTCCCTGGCGCTGGAGCCTGTCCGACACCGTGAATGGAACGACGTTTCGGCCTGGGCGATAACACGGTATTTTTCGGTCAGCAAAATATCCCTCACGGCACGTTCCATTAGCCGTTTCATAGAACAGGCGATGGCCGTAAACATAATCTGGGTCGGCGCGTTGGACGTGTTCGACCATCGGATGACCATTGGAGCGCTCATAGCGTTTCAGATGCTGTCGGGGCGCGTCTCAGGTCCCATCGTCAAGCTCATAGGCCTTCTGCATGAATATCAGCAGGCCGCCCTGTCGGTGAAAATGCTTGGGCAGGTGATGAACCACCCGGCAGAGGTCGTCGGTGGCGACATACGGCCACAGCTGGATGGGTCGATGGAGCTTGACCGCGTGACCTTTCGCTATGCGCCGGACGCGAAGCCGGCATTGGATTCAGTCACGGCCGTGCTTCCCGCAGGAAGTATCATGGGAATCGTGGGGAAAAGCGGTTCTGGCAAGACCACGCTCACAAAACTGCTTCAGGGGCTGTATCCGCTAAACGCCGGCACGATAAAGTTCAGCGGAATCGACTTGCGCGAAATCAGCAGATCTTATCTCCGCACAAGGATTGGCGTTGTGCTGCAGGAGAGTTTTTTCTTCAGCGGCACGATACGCGAGAACCTTCTTTCGGTCAAGCCAAACGCCACCGGCGACGAGCTTATCATGGCTGCTCGGTTGGCGGGAATCGAGGAATACATACAGTCTCTCCCGCGCGGCTTCGACACGGAGCTGGAGGAGAACGCGGCGAACATGTCCGGCGGTCAGAGACAACGTCTCGCCATTGCGCGGGCGCTTCTTCCAAATCCCCGGATGCTTATTCTCGACGAAGCCACCAGTGCGCTTGATCCAGAAAGCGAGGAGATTGTGCGTAGAAACCTGCGGGAGATCGCCAGGGGCCGGACGATGATCATAGTCTCTCACCGTCTTTCGATGGTGACAGGTGCGGACCGAATCCTCGTGTTGGATGAAGGGCGCCTAGTAGATTCGGGCACGCATCGCGAACTTGTCTCGCGCAAGGGGATCTATGCCGATTTTTGGGTCAAGCAGCGGGGAGGCGTGTCATGAAGAGGAATGCGATCGCGCCGCAGGTCTGCGACTTTCAAGAGGATGCCGTTGCGCTGGAGTATGCACGTCCACCGTGGCTAGTCGGGATTGTATATGCGTTCATTATCGTTGGCATCGCGCTGGTGACCGTGTGGGCGTTTGTGTTTGAGGTTGACCGCGTTGTATCCGCCGACGGCAAACTTATCACCGTGCGTCCAAATATCGTAATGAAGCCTTTGGAGCGCATTGTCGTAAGGAAAGTCTGTGTCCGTGTCGGCGAGATCGTCAAGAAAGACCAGGTGCTCATCAAGCTCGACCCCGAATTCAGCAAGGCGGACGAAGAGCGTCTGAGTTTCCAGAGCGACAGTTTCTCGGTACATGCAGACAGGCTCAGGTCCGAACTGCTGGGCAAGGACTTCAAGGCTCCGGCGGACGAGACAGATGACTACCGCCGGCAGAAGGTGATCTTCGACGAGCGTCGGCGCTTCTACAAGGAGAAGATCGTGTTTTACGACGAGAACATAGCCCGGCTGGAGACGATACTCGCGACGCGCCGCAAAAACCTCTCCAAGCAGACGGAGCGCCTTGAGGCGCTGATCAGGCTCGAGGGCCTCTATGAAAAGGCATATGACAAGCACGGTATAGCGCTGAAGGACCTGATTGAGCTTCAGATACAGCGCATGGAGTTTGAGGGAAGTCAGGACACGATGGAAGGGCAGATCGCTGAGAGCAAGCATGACCTGCTCTCAGCCCGGGCGGAGAAAAACACGTTCCTCAACCAGTGGCGCGAGGACATCGCGAAGGAGCTTGTCAACGTTGAACGCGAGCTTGACTCGGTTCAGCAGCAGCTCAACAAAGCGAGGCGGAACATGGCGCTTACGGAGCTAAAGGCTCCGTGCGATGCCATGGTGCACGAAATCGCAGCGTATCAGGAGGGGTCGGCGGTACGCGAGGCGGAGGCGGTGATAACGCTGGTTCCTCTTGGTGTGGACATCGAGGCCGTGGTTAATGTCGACCCCAAGGACATTGGATGGCTCAAGGTGGGCAACGAGGCGAAGGTGAAGCTGGGCGCATATCCGTTTCAGCGGTATGGGACGCTTAACGGAAAGCTGCGGACCATATCGGAGGATACGTTCTCCGAGCAACAGGGTGCGCTTGGCGGTAGCCGAAGCTTCTATCATGTTCAGCTTGCGCTTTCAGGTCGGCTGTTACCGCGAGCGGGGGAGTACCGCCTCGTGCCGGGGATGCAGGTGACGGCAGAGATCAAGGTCGGTCGCCGCCGAATCATTGAATATCTTACAGATCCTCTCATCAAGGCGCTTGATGAATCCTTCAAAGAGCCGTGAAAACGCAGTTGTACAACCAAGGGAAAGGAACAAAACATGGCCAAGGCTGATATCTATGAAAACGACGGTTCGTTGTCCTCCGCCACAACACTGACGGTCGGTTCCGTTCAGACGCACAGTATATCTCGCGGGGATGAAGATTGGGTTAAGTTTACAATATCATCGGCAGGAGATTATACTTTGCAGACATCTAGTACCGGCGATTTGTATATTGAACTCTACGATAGTTATGCAACGCGAATTGCCTATGATGATGATAATGGCGCCGGTTATAATGCGCGGATATCTCGGTATTTCAATCGGGGCACCTATTATGCAAAGATAAGGGGATATTCGTCAACCACTGAAGTCGATTCGTATAGAGTCGCATTGTATTCTGGACATGTTGACGAGTACGAAAATGATAATTCTTGTTTTGGGGCCACTACGTTGAGTGTGGGTGCGACACAACATTCGCATTCCATTCATGCTGGAGGAGATGAGGATTGGTACAAATTTACAGTAAATTCTGATGGATTCTACTCCATAAGAATCACTGGGGGCGATACTATTCTGCAACTTTATTCGTTTGAGGGGCAGGCATTTGGATACAATGACGATCGCGGCAACGGTGATTTTGGTTCGTCAGGGACGGTTCAGTTATATGCGGGGACGTCCTATTATGTTCGCGTGACTTCGTATGCTTCAAGAGAGATTCCGTCCTACAGTATATCGCTGAGCGCAGGTGTCATAGAAGATGCTTATGAGTCGAATGGCGAAGATTCGATTTACAATGCGGTGACCCTGTCGATTAATTCCGTGCAGACTCATACGATTCATTCAAGTAATGATACGGATTGGGTTAAGTTTGTCGTAAGCGAAGCCGGATATTATTATCTCTTAGTCGGTACATCAGAGCGGATTGCTGGACAGATGCAGTTTTCCTTGTACAATTCATCTGGATACGAAATTGATCTCTCGGAGCAAAGGTCCGATCTCTGCAAGACTTCAGGTGAAAATCCTTATCTCGGTGCTAGATTTGGAGCTGGCACGTATTATGTCAAACTTTCGGCAGCGAACCCCAATTATGCTGCTGGGGAGTATTCCGTATCAGTATCGATGGTTTCATCCCTTAACCAAATGCCTGATGATGAATATGAAGATGACGGAGATTGGCACCATGCGACGAGATTGTCCCTTGGAACTTCGCTAACTCATAGTCTTAACGTCTATTACGGGTTAAATTCAGATGGTGAAGCAACGGCGTTCAATGATGAAGATTGGTTTGTATTTACTCCCTCCTCGACGGGAATGTACAAGATTTCGGTATCCGGCACGCATAATCCTACGCGCATGTCCGTATTTGTCGCTGATGAAGGTGGGTTCCCTCTCCTACCGTGGGGTGGCAGTTCGCGCATAAATCCCTTCGCTGAAAATTATATGCAGGCAGGGCAAACGTATTACATACACATGACAGCCGATGGTTCGCGGATGAATGTTGACTCATATGGGATTACCATTGAGAAGACGTCTGCATATGTTGGCGAAAGAGATAATTATGAGCTTGACGACTCTCCGGAAAACGCATCTGTTATCCGTGTCGATCAAGCGCAAGCTCATTCGATTCATTCTGTTGCCGACAGTGATTGGATGAAGTTCACGCCGTCGGTTTCTGGCTGGTATACATTCTATACTGGTGCGAGGAATGGAAATGCCGGTGATGCGGATATGATGATAGGTCTCTATGATTCGAATGGGATGCTACTTATCTACGATGACGATAGTTTCTCTGCTTACAACGCGATGATGTCGTATAATCTTGTAGCCGGCCAGACATACTATCTAGTAGCGTTGTCAGCTCGTTCCAATGCGGTTGTACCGTATTATACGGTCTCTGTGATGCAAGGCATCATGGAAGATACATATGATATTTACATGGATGAGCGTAGTAAGACCGATGATACACGGGAGAATGCCATCAAGATATCCGTAGGAGAGACTCAATCGCACACGATTCATGACAGCGACGATGTCGATTGGGTCGGATTCTATGTTGAAAATTCTGGTGATTATGTGTTGCAGACGACGGGTAGTGGAGATACTCTTATATACATTTACGATGAGAACGGTTCTTACATAAGGCATGATGACGACAGCGGCATTGGACGAAACGCATCGATTCGGATGCGGCTTGAGGCTAACACTGTATACTATGCCCGTGTATCTGCGTATGGGCAGGAGTTGGTTCCGCATTATGGGTTATCCCTGACGGAATTGTCTACATGCGGCGGTGATGCTTATGAGTCTGATGACACGCGCGAGACGGCCCGTGGAATTGTTGCGGGTGAGACCCAGTCTCGGTCGATTAGTGCGCCTGGGGATGTTGATTGGGTTGTGTTGAGACCAATACAGTCCGGTGCATATCAGATCCAGACGACCGGAAACGGCGATATGAAACTTGATCTGTATAATGCATCTGGTGTTTTGCTCGCGAGCGATGACGATAGCGGTACAGGATTGAATGCTCGTATCGGCTACACTCTTTCGGCGAATACGGCGTATTATATCAGAGCTTATGCCTATGATGCCTTAGCGACGATTGATTCATATGCTCTCAATGTTTCACTTCTTCAGACAAGTAACCTCGGAGACGAGTTCGAGGCCGATAATACACCGGCGCTTGCGAAGCCTATTTTTCTGGGGCAAACGCAGACGCATTCCATTCATGCATCTGATGATGCGGATTGGGTGACGTTTACGCCGACCGTTAATGCTGAGTATACAATCCAGACGATAGGTAGCGGCCTCAATTGTGACACGTTACTCCATATCTATGACAGTCTCGCCCATGCGCAAGACGGTACCGTTCTTCAGTGGGATGACGATAGCGGTACGGATCGGAATGCGTTGATTACAAGGATTCTTAATGCAGGAACCACATACTATATAAGGGCGACGGCGTACAGTACATATACCATCCCGTCGTACGGGCTGAGGATATCTCAGGTTAACGGCCAGGGGGCGGAATCGTCAATCAACGGTGATGTGTACGAGAGTGACAATCTTTCTGGAAATTGCAAGCCAATAGCGGTCGGGCGTGAATACACGCATTCGATACACACAAGGAGCGATACCGACTGGATTCGCTTCTTCACGCACCAGACAGGCTCATATACAATTCAGACGACCGGTGAAGCGAATATGTCGATGATTGTTTACAAACGTATACCTGGCGGTCGCCTTGTTCCGTATGCGGCGGACGGTAATTTGGATTATTATGGGTCCGGAGAAGAGATTTCATACGGCGGAGCCGCGATGAATCCGCTTTTGCGCGTTGATCTTGAGACAGATAACTGGTATTATGTGCGCATCACTACGGAGAATAGGTCAACGTTAACAACAAACTATGGTGTTAGGGTTGACATAGACTCTTCTTCTGTCAGGGGTGATGCTTACGAGAATAGCGGAGGAAAGGCCAATGACAATGCGCCGTCAAGGGCGACATGGGTTACATTGGGATCCACGCAGGTGCACAGCATTCACGCTCCCGGTGATCAGGATTGGTATGTTTACAAGGCCTCGGGATCTTCACAGATTGTCTTTTCGGCTGAAAATGACGAGAGCGTGGAGATGCGGTTATTTCTATACAGGAAGCAGGCCGACGGATCGTTATCGTTCATTACGCAGTCTATTGTCGGTTCGTATGGTTATACGTCGGTTCAGTTGAATTCTGATTCAAACGCTATATATTACCTGCGGGCACAAGCGTTGTCTCCGACTAAGACAGTCTCTGGCTATAGACTTGGAGCTGTTTATGTCAGAGATTCCTATGAGGATGATGACACGTCTGCGCATGCGACGCAGTTGTTGGTTGGACATGGGCAAACGCACAATATTCACTCGCAGACAGATGTCGACTGGTTTAAGTTCGAGGTCTCGTCTGCAGGGACGTATGAGTTTGAGACCTCGGGCGGCGGCGATACGTATGGAATCTTATATCAGAGTATGAGTAGTGGGAATACTCCTTTGATACAGGCAGGAAGCGGTGGTGAAGGCGGAAACTTCAGAATTACACGTTATTTGTCGGTCGGAACCTATTATTTGCGTGTTTCTGGTGAAAGATCTAAGTTGGTCGAAAACTATGAGATAAACGCCCGTCGTCCAATAATACAATACGATGAGCCGAATGATTCGAGGAATTCAGCAACCGCGCTGACGGTGAATGCTTCAAAGACAGGGAGTTTCCATTCGGCGACAGATATTGATTATTATCGGATATCAAATGCTGTAAGTGGAACGTATCATATTGCCGCGGACACCTCGTCGGTTAGGCTCACTGTCTACTCAGGGAACTCCTCTAATGCGATTGCTTCCGGGTCGGGGTCTGTTGATGTGCATATTTCTGGGGCTGGGACGTTGTATGTGAAGGCTGAAGATGCTAATGCGTCTCTTGTGGATTCGTATGCCGTACGGGCTACCTACAGTGCCCCTGTTCCAACGAACTCGGCAGAGAATTATGTGGTTCTCTTTGCCGGAGGGGCGGGATTAAGTTCTAACCGACCGCGATACTACTACAATTTCAGAAGCGTATACGAGGCGTTGGTCGAAAACTATGATATACCAAGAAATCATATCTACGTGCTTTATGCCGATGGGACCAGTTCAAACGCCGACTATATGCTTAACGGGGCATCGTATAATTCCAATATGTCGTATGCAAACGGTTCTCATGTCTACTCGGCTTCCAAATCAAATTTCACATCGGTCATGAGATCGCTGGCAGAGGTTGCCGATTCAAATGATCATTTGCTTGTCTATGTTTATGATCATGGGTCAGGAGAGGAAGACGATAGAAATCGCAGGGGCGAGGAGCGGATTTGCACATGGGATTTTTATTCGGATGGCGGGATATCAGGATCTGAATATAATAATTTGATGCGATCGGTTGGTGCTGGCTATCAGACGCATCTTTTCGCTCAGTGTTTTGCTGGCGGTATATTGGATGCTCTTGATATGTCATCGGGGTCAAAGCGTGTCTATGGCGCGGCTTCCGATACGCACTATTCGCCTGCAATATCGCGGGTTAATACCTCGACAGGAGTTGGAAATGGCGGATTTGCCTATGAGGTTTTACAGGCTTTTTCGGATGGCGTCAATAATACCGGTAATTTGGCGCAATATGTCATTACTAATAATTATTCTCGGCAGCAAGGTTTCGATGCCCCGTATGAACGGGGGAACACGAACTTCCAAATTTTTGCGCAGGCATGATGTACGAGGAAAGGATCTTTTAAAATGGATGATAGACTTGAGTTAATCGTTAACTCGTCCTTTTTCGACGAAAAATGGTATTTGGATCGTTGCGGTAATCTTGGTAGTTGCAAGACCGCCGCTGAGCACTATTTGTTTGTTGGATGGAAAAAAGGTCTTCCACCGGGGCCAAAATTCGACGGGCAGAAGTATCTGCACGTGAATAATGATGTAGCCAAAGCGAAGGTATGTCCATTGGTGCATTTCGAAAAATACGGTAAGAAAGAAGGACGAAAAGGCTTCTTGAGGGATTCTTCTTCTTTGCCGATTCCACCTATAGTGCAGAGATGCAACAACGTGTCAAAACAAGGTGCCGCAACAAATTCTTCCGTGGGGAAGGGCGAATCTTCCGGAGAAGAAGGTTTTTCGGCGCAGGGATATCTGGCTTTGTATCCTGATATTGTCAAGGCGAAAATAAATCCTTATGAACATTATCAGCGTCATGGGAAGGCAGAGGGAAGGTCGAATGGGCTTTACGCACCATTGAAATATGGCGGAGGACCGTTGTCTTCTGTTTTTGAAGAAGGTCTTGCTTACGATAAATCCAAAAAATCTTGCATACTTGTCTCCCATGAGAGTTCCCGCACAGGTTCTCCGATCAATACATGGAGTATGTGTCGTTGCCTTGCCAGAAAATATAACGTGTTGGTGATATCATTGACATCTGGGCCGCTTGATGATCTTTTTCGATTAGATTCGTGGAAGTATGTCGTATTTGATTCGATGGTTCGATTTAATGCGGATTATCTTGATTTCGTATTGTCCGAGGTTCTTTCTTCGGAGCCATTTGAATTCGCAATTGTCAATTCGGTTGTCAGTTCTGTTATTCTTCGGGTGTTGACGCCAAAGAGAATTCCTACTATCGCCTGTATTCATGATGCGGCACCTTATTGCTCATTGCATGCGTTGAAGGATATGTGCCTTTATTCGTCTGTTACGGTTTTTTCTTCGAATTTTCTTCGTGATGGTGCTGCTAAGAAATTAGGGGTTGAGACACTTGATTTGCCGGTGATAAACCAAGGGCAGAGTTATGTCCCAGTGATGAATAATGACCAGATGTCGGAGCGTGAATTTTTCTACTACAACCGTTTGAAATCGCAGAAGACTTCTAACGGTGAGTTTTTTGTGTTAGGTGTTGGGACGGTGGAATATAGAAAAGGATTCGACCTTTTTATTCGTACGGCTGCAGAAATTAAGCGAAAGAGTCCATCGCGGAAGTTTAAGTTTATTTGGGTCGGTGGAGGCTACAATCCCAGTTCTGATGGCTATTCCAAAATGTGCGAAGCTCAAATTCATGCATTGGGATTGGATGACGAGTTTGTCTATACAGGTTCAGTGAAGTTTATTAATAAGTTTTTCGCTCTTGCAGATCTTTTTCTGTTAACAAGCATCCTTGATCCGCTCCCTGGTGTTGTTATCGAGGCAATTTCCTTTGGTGTTCCAGTATTGTGTTTTGACAAGTCAAGTGGTTTTCCTGAGATGTTTTCGGCTGATGGGATTGCGGAGAAATGTGTCGCACCGCATTTGGATGTGTCGGCAATGTCGGATATGGCTGTAAATCTGGTCTTAGATGATGCGCAGCGAGGTGCCTTGTTGAAGAGTCAGAGAGAATTCCATCATCGTCATTTCAATATGCAGGAATATGTCGATAGGTTGAGTGCTCTTGTGCCGGATGTGCAACATCAGATGGATGAGATGAAGCGAACCATTGGATGTGCCGAAAAAGGAAGGTGGATCCTTGGCTTCCGCGCTTCGCGAGCTCGTTCACTTGGAATTCCTGATAGCAGTATAACAATTCGTTCTGCAATGCGATATAATGAGTTGTGCCCCGTTGTTTTTGGCCTCAAAGAGTCCGTCCCAGATGCAGATTTGCTATCTGTCGATGATCAATGCTGTGCGGTGGGTGGAAATACAGGGAATTTAGCTTTTCACTATGCTATCAACAGGGCTGTGGAGATTTTTCCGAAGGTTTTCGATTGGAATTGTCGTGAGCCTATGCCGGAAGGAAGCGTCGGAATTATACCATGTGCAAATCAGCTTGGTCCGCACTGCGATATGACTACAGATGCGGTCGAATGGGTGAATAGCCGATCGTTCCCCTTTGTGGCAATAGGATTAGGTGCGCAATCAATGTTGAAAATTGGAGCCGGAGCTTTGGATTATGAATTACCTTATATTCATCCAAGAACCGAGGAATGGGTGCGAAGCATTGCCGAGCATTCGGTAACAGGCGCACCGAATATTTCTGTTCGGGGTGAGTTTACGATGAGAGTCATGGAAAGACTAGGGTTGAAAGGTCGTGCGGTCGCATTAGGATGTCCGTCGCTTTTCATGAATCCTGCAGAAGATTTAGGAAGCCGCATAGCATCAAACTATAAAGGAATAAAGCGTGTTGCCATGGCGGCCGGACAGACTGGTTGGAGGCTGTTAGAGGGATTGGAGAATAGCCTTGCAAAGATCATTACGGAGTGTGATGGTGCCTTGGTGGTGCAGGCCGCCCGTGTGGAGATGAAGGCGGTGTCCGGGGAATTCTCGGATCTTTCTACTAATGAGCGTAAGATCCTAAATTCACATTTCAGAGCCGACCTTTGCGAACAGGACTTTGCAAAGTGGTTCAAGGCCTACGGGCGAATATTCTTTGATATTTCGAAATGGATGGAGTTTTATCGTCAGTTCGATTTCGTGGTGGGGCCTAGAATCCACGGAGTGATGATTGCGCTTCAGGCGGGGGTTCCGGCAATGTGTATTGCAATAGATTCTCGGACAACGGAACTTTGTGAAATTATGAAGGTGCCGTATGTGTCTTTCAATTCTGTCAAAGATGGTGTCACGCTTGATGATTTGAATCGGTTATTCAAGTTTGACCCTGTGGAGTTTGATAAAAATAGGCGTATGTTGGCGTCTGGCTTCGTCCGCTTTTTAAAGAACAACAAAATAACCCCTGCAGTTGATCTGATCAATATAGCAGGTACATGATTATTATTTGAGAGGTTGGGATGCAAAAAAAGAAAAGAATAACGAATCCATCTGCGGGTTCGGCGGGTGTGTCCGAGGGGTCCGATGTCTGCGGTATTTTGTATAAGATTGAAGAAATGGAGCGAAGGATATTACAAGAAATCGCTAAATCTCAGAAAAACTCAGGAGATCTCGGAATTGTTTTGCTTGTTCGCATGTTGAGCAGGACATTAATTCCGGTAAGAGCTTTCAGTTGGGTGATTTGTGCGTTATTACACCCCATTTCATCATTGAGGATTATTCGTGATTGGATGTATATCAAGAAGAGTAGACTTTTTGATGATGTATTTTACGCATCAGAGTATCCTGATGTGATGATGACGGCGGTGAATCCATTGTTCCATTATTGTATGAGAGGGTGGCGGGAAATGCGAAATCCCCGTCCGGATTTTGTCACAGCTGCTTATTTGGAGCGAAATCCCGATATCAAGCTTAGCGGAATGAATCCGTTTTACCATTACGTTAGATGCCGAGGCGTGGAGCCTCATCGCGAAGGTACGGCCAAGCCGTTGAAAGATACTTTGCCGGGAGAAGCGCAGCAGGTATATACAGTAAAGCCTATTGCGTTGGAAATCAAGAAGGTTCCTGCACCGTTAACCGGAAAAACACTTGTTCGTGATTATCTGCTTTCCATTGCAGCGACAGTTAGAGACGGGTTGTATGAAGAAAAAGCATAATTTTTTTCCTAACGTTAGAGAACGTGTTCTCTTTGTGACACAAACCGGTAGGGTTGAAACGCCTTACCTCGATCCTTCGGTCAGATATAGGTGTTACAATCATGCGGAAGTACTTGAAGACGAGGGGTTGGGTGCTGATGTTATCGCACAACAGAAACTGACGGTTCGGTTGACGGAGAATTACGATGCGTTTGTATTCCATCGACCCTATGGTGGCGATCCAAATTTGGTTACGTGCCTTGATGCCATTCGTAAGCGTGGTTGCCGAGTTATAGCGGACTATGATGATCTTATTTTTGCACCGGAGTACGCGCTTCAGAGTTCCATCTTTTTGAATGGTATTAGGAACGAGACTCAAACGAAGGGGATCTTCAGCAATAATTATTTAGGCTTCATGCAATTTGATTCGTTTACGGTATCTACGGGGCCTCTTCGTGATCAAATATTGAAACTTAAACCTGATGCCGAAGTGACAGTTGTTCGAAACGGGCTTTCACGCCGGTTTGTGGACTCCTTTGATCTTCCGTCGCGAGCGGAAAGGTCAAAATCAGTTGTAGGAGATAGCCTAAAAGTTATATCGTATCTGTCTGGGACGGCTTCGCACAATTGTGACTTCGCTTCCATAGCTGATGTTCTGAGGGAATTTTTGAACTCACACCCTGAATTTAGGCTTGTAATAGCGGGTCCATTGGAACTCCCTGACGCATTTCCGCGACGGTCGTTGATTCGGATGCCACATAGGGAGTACAGAGATTTCTTTGCTTCTGTAGGGACTGCGTGTTTTAATATTGCTCCATTAAAGTCAAATAACGTGTTTAATGATTGCAAATCCGGGCTGAAGTTTTTTGAAAGTGGAATCTGGGGTGTTCCGTCAGTGGTGAGCCCGTTGGAGGATTTTAAGCGGTTTGAAGATTCGTCAGGCATCAAGATATCAAGCGACGCAGAAAAATGGTTGGAAGCAATGAATCTGTTTGCTGATGACGAATTTCGCTTGGCGGCATCAAAGGAGCTTCCCTTATATTGTTATGAAAAATGTATGGCTAAGGAACCTGGATTGCTTTTGAAATCTGTATTAGAAGGTTAATGTGTCATGAAAACGCTTTTTATGTTTGATGCCCATATTATACGGCAAGATCCTTGGTCTTGCCGTGGACCGGTTTCAGAATTGATTCAAACCCTTTATAAATATGGTGCGGATTCAACGCTATGGGATGGTATTAATCCAAATATATTATTGACGAAGTTCAACACAAATATACCTCTGAAGAATACTGTACGTTTACCTATCGCGGTGGAGCGCACGCTAAGAATGTTTTCTACGGAGTGGGATGATAATGCCATATCAGTGTGGTGTGATCTCATGCAGGGCAAGGGGATCGTCGCCGAGATATATCGTGATATTTTGCAGTATCTTGCCTCTGATTATGGTATAGAATGCTTTGCTTATTGGGGTAGCAATAGAACAATTCGTGATTTTTGTCGTTCCGTGGGGCTAAAAAGCGTTGCTATGGAACTTGGTCCGACTCGTTTGCCATTCCGCGAAACTCGCTATTGTGATTTCTTGGGTGTGAATGGCGATTCGCATACGAGAATGATTGATTGGACGAAATTCGAGCCGTTGGAATTTTCGAGATGGCGACAGTCCGGTGGAGTAAGATACCTTGATGGAGCCAGGGACGATGCGGGGTATCGCCCGTTGACTTCTCGCCACGCAGATAAATTATGCAGAACCACCCGACCTTTGGCTTTGATAGCCATGCAGTTGGATGACGATTCAAATTGCTTGATACATTCCGAATATGGTGGGATGTTGGAAATGATTAAATCCGTCGTACCGAAACTCGTTGCCGCAGGGTGGTATGTCTTCGTCAAACCACATCCTGGAGCTGCTCCAGAGCGGAATTCTGGTGGCGCTAGGAGGCGAAATGTCGAAGGACATGAGAATTCGAGGAGGTTTGTTGCGGATAACTTCTCGGAGAATGAGGTCGTATGGTTGGATGATGTTCCTGCATCGGAGTATGTGAGTTTGCTTTCGAAAATTGACGCGTTGATTTCTGTTAATAGTTCAATGGGATTTGAGGCGATGCTTGCAGGGAAAGTTGCCGTGACGCTTGGTAGGGCACCTTATAATGTGGGGGGAGGGCTTCCGACATTGGATCAATTGGTTTCCGGAGAGTTTGATATGAAGCGCTATGAAGATTATTCTTCTCGCGTTTGCAGGTTGTTGGTAGACTATTATTTGCAGCCAAGTGCGCTTCTTTCGTCTCCTACTGTTTTGTCAAGATCGATTTTGCGTAATTCTGTTCTGGTAGAAGCGCTTGACAATGGTGGTTCGGCAGCGTTGACCGATGCTGTAAAGGCAAATCCAGTAGGACTAGTTTCTTGATGGTTGATTTTAGGGAAAACATACGGCATATCGCGGGTTCAATCGATAGATTGAATGATTTTCTTTATTTTTGCAAATCGAAAATTTTGGGATGTTACCTCTGTATTCATGAAAACGGCTTTTCGTATACATGGTTCCATGGATGGAGAAAAATAGGACGTTGGTTAATACGTTATTCCAATGCTCGTTTGCCGTATAGAGAAGTTCGCCGCAAGCAGATATCCAGTAGCGCGTTTCAGCCAACGAAGTACGAAAGGCCGTGTTTGTCTGATCGGACGCAGTCTCTCGCCTTGTTTGCTATATATGCACCAAGCGGTCATGTGCCTCGCTCTACATGGAGGTACATAGAGGGGCTAAATAAGATATGTGACAATGTGATAGTTTGTTCTGATTGTGTGATACGGCATGAAGATGTTGAAAAAATGAAGGAATTCGCATCGTGCGCCGAGTTTTTAAGGCATGGGGAATATGATTTCGGCTCGTATAAACGAGCATACCTGATGGCTAAAAAGAACGGATATTTAAAGGGGATAAAATGGTTGATAATGGCGAATGATTCTTGCATCGGTCCGTTGTTCCCATTGTCGAAAATGATGTCCATGATGGAAGGCGTGAAATGTGACTTTTGGGGCCAGACATCATATTCCTTTCATGGTAGGTTGCACTTGCAGTCGTATTTCATGGTGTTTTTGCCTCAAATTGTCGAAAGCGGCGTTTTGGAGGATTTCTGGGGTAAAATCGGGTCGTTCAAATCGAGGGCGGAGGTTATTTCTTCGTGCGAAATCGCGCTTTCTGAATATTTGACAGATAAGGGATTCTCGTGGAAGTCTTATGTGCCGTACAGGGCAGTGTTGAAAAACCCAACGTGCAGTCCGGTGACCTTGATTAAAAAGTACAATACGCCCTTTGTGAAGATAAAAGCGATGCTTGGCGAGTCTTTTGAGCCGTTGAACGAGGTTCATGAAATTGTCAAGAATGTAAGTCCCATCTTATATGAGGCGTACCTTGATATAGCGGACGAATGGACGTCTGTCGCGGTTGAGGAAAAACCGTATTTGCAGTGAAAGTGAGAAGAATATGAGAATAAGAGAATTAGAGGTTGAAGGGCTGAAGATTATTGAACCGCAGGTGTTTGGTGATGAACGTGGATGGTTTGTCGAGCAGTATAATGCCGAACGCTATAAAGCTGCCGGTATTATGGCGGACTTTGTGCAGGATAACGAAAGTTTTTCCTCGAAGGGCGTCGTGCGCGGACTTCATTGGCAGGCGGGTGAACATTGCCAAGCGAAGCTGGTTCGTGTGATCAGAGGTGCCGTGTGGGATGTTGCCGTCGATATCCGAAAGGGTTCGCCCACTTTTGGGAAGTACGTATCAGTCGTTCTGACCGGCGAGAACAAGAAGCAGTTCTTCATCCCGCGAGGCTTTGCCCACGGGTTCGTTGTGCTGGAGGACTCGACGCTCTTTTCGTACAAGTGCGACAATCTCTATTGCAAGGAGAGCGAGCGTGGCCTTATGTTTAACGACCCGGCGCTTGGCATTGAGTGGCCGGAGATTGATGTCGCGATCAAGCTTTCGGAAAAAGACCGGAAACATCCATCGCTCGCCGACATCGAAGCCTGGGAGGATAAATGATGGCAAGAAAAGGCATAATCTTGGCAGGCGGCGCCGGTACGCGCCTCCACCCGTTGACGCGTGTTGTATCGAAGCAGCTGTTGCCGGTCTACGACAAGCCGATGATCTTCTATCCGCTCTCGACGCTGATGCTGGCGGACATCCGCGAAATTCTGATTATTTCGACACCACAGGATCTGCCGAATTTCCAACGGCTTCTCGGCGACGGTTCTGATCTAGGTATGAAATTTTCCTATAAGGTGCAGAATGTGCCGAACGGTCTTGCGCAGGCGTTCGTTCTTGGACGGGAGTTTCTCGGAGCGGACGATGTCTGCCTTGTTCTCGGAGATAATATTTTCTACGGAGCCAATCTCCCTGCGCTTCTTAAAATCGCATCTGACCGCCGAGAACCGACTGTATTCGGGTGTCGCGTGAGTGATCCGGAGCGTTATGGTGTCGTCTCGTTTAATGATGAGGGGAAAGCTGTTTCTCTTGTGGAGAAACCGACTTGTCCGAAGTCTAATTACGCTGTTGTCGGTCTTTATTTTTATCCTAACGATGTGGTGGAGAAAGCCGCCGAGCTGAAGCCGTCAGCGCGCGGCGAATACGAAATAACCGACATTAACCGTCTTTATCTTGAAGAAGGGCGTCTCTGTGTGGAGACGATGGGGCGCGGCTACACTTGGCTGGATACGGGAACACACCAGTCATTGGCCGATGCGACGAATTTCGTACGTGCGATCATTGATCGGCAGGGACTGCAGATTTCGTGTGTCGAAGAGATTGCTTGGGCGAATGGTTGGATTGACAACGAACAGCTCCGCTGTCTTGCTGAGAGATACGGTAAAAGTTCGTACGGCAAGTACCTCGCCAATCTTGTGGAGAAAATCTGATGAAGGTTTTTCTGACAGGAGGGCGCGGAATGCTTGGCCGCACGATTTGTGAGGTGTTTTCTGACGTAGAGATTATCGTGACCGATCTTCCTGAGGCGGATATTACGGACGAGAATGGGATTGATGAAATTATTGCCCGTCATCGTCCGGATGTCGTCATTCATTGTGCGGCGATGACGGCTGTTGATAGATGTGAACAGGAGATCGATCTTGCATACCGTCTGAATGTCTGCGGGTCTGCGAACGTGGCGGCGGCTTGCAACCGTCACGGCATCAGACTGATTGCGATCTCTACGGATTATGTTTTTGACGGTGAGAGTGATTTGCCGTATACGGAGTTTGATTTGCCGACTGGCGGTCGTACGGTTTATGGCAGGACCAAATACGCCGGTGAGGAAGCTGTGCGAACACATTGTCCTGACCATGTGATTTGCCGTGTCTCATGGCTCTATGGGAAGGGCGGCCCAAGTTTTGTGCATGCCATGCTGAATCTTGCAGATGGTACACGCCCTGTTCTTAAGGTCGTTGCCGATCAGTGTGGAAATCCGACCAGTGCATATGCAGTCGCTCGGGAACTTCGCGAAATCTTGAGGCGGCCAAATCTTCGCGGTACATTTCATTTGACATGCGAGGGCTTTGTCTCATGGGCTGGTTTTGCGGAGGAGATATTTCGGTTGGCCGGGCGTAAGCAGGTGGTTTTGCCGTGTACAACGGAAGAGTTCCCGCGTCCTGCTCCACGGCCGAAGAATTCAAGACTGGACAAAATGGGTTTGCGTGCGGCAGGTCTCCCTATGATGCCGGATTGGAGGGATGCTTTGGCTGAGTTTATCGCGAAGGAATTTTGATTGGGGATTGCGGCCTTGGATTATGGGACAAACATATTGCCGCTTTGCCCTCAAGTTGATGTCCTTTTGGCAACGTATCGCCCGGATGCGGCAATGTTGAAGGAACAGATTGATTCGATTTTGGCGCAGAGAGCGGTTACCGTCAATCTTATACGGCGGGAAGATATTGATGGTAGCGGTGTGCGGGAAAATTTTAGTGCAATGCTGACGGAATCGCATGGTGATTATGTCGCATTTTCAGATCAGGATGATGTCTGGGATAAAGATAAGTTGGTAAAGTGTTTTGACAAAATGTATGAACTGGAAAAGATATATGGCAAGAATATTCCTCTCCTTGTGTTTTGTAACGGTTACGTGACAGATGTAAAACTGAATTGTAAGTCAGGTACAGTGTTGTCAAGGCAGAATATTGAGGTCAAAAAGGGCTTGAAGTTTAATCGGCTTTTGATGCAGAATTTTGTGGCTGGTAATTCGATGTTATTTAATGCTGCGTTGCGCGAGAAGGCTGGGCGCGTTCCCAGAAAAGCATTATTGCACGATTCATGGATCGTTCTTGTTGCTTCAGCATTCGGCCAAATTGGCTTTGTGGATGAACCTCTTTATTTATATCGGCAGCACGATAAGAATGTTATCGGGGCGACGACTTATGGCGTACATCATTTTTGGAAACGACTGCTTGACGGAAGTGCATCCTGGCGCATGCGTCTTGTGTCAAATATTGAAGAAGCTTCTGCCTTTGTCGAGAGGTTCGGAAATGAGGCGCCAGAATGCGCAGTGGCGCTTTCGACTTTATTGACATGCGGATGGCTTCAGCGGCGTTTGAGAATTTTTCGTCATAGACTTTTTAAGCATGGATTAATCCGCAATCTGGCTCTGATTATGTTTGCATGAGGTATAATAGAGTTGCTTTGATGAAAATTGCCTATCTAATTGATCGTGATTCCGTTGGCGGGGGAATGGAGTATGTTCGCCGGCAGATGGCGGCGTATCCGAATGATGAAACACGGGTGTTCTTCTCGGATAGCGGTGAATGTGCGGCGGCGAAGATGAATACCTGGGGGGCGGAGGTGATACACGTCAACCATTTGAAGGCGCTTCTGCAACTTTTTCGTAACCCATTTGTGAGACCGCATGGCCGAGTTATTTTCACCGTTCACGGTATTCACTTGCGGAAGTATGATTTTCTCCCGAAATCTTTTTCAAACCGCGCGAAGCGGCTTGTCCGATTGTCGCTCGAAAGATGGCTCTATCGCAAATGCGACACATTGATCGCTCTGACAGAAACGGACAAAGGAGATATAAAAAGGCTTTACGGATCGAATCTGCCCGTTGCAGTCGAGGCGAATTCTATTGATGTGTCAGGCTTGAAGGCTTCCGTCGGTCTTAAGTATCGCGAAAACGAATTCTCCTATGTCTGTATTGCGAGGTTCGATTTTCAGAAGGGGCAGGATATTCTTGTTAAGGCGATCGATCTTGCGCAACAGGAATTGCGTGCGATAGGGAAAAGAACACTTCTGATCGGTGGCGGAACGACCCTTGAGGAAATGAAAAGATTTGTCATTGAAAAGGGAATTTCCGATCTTGTCGAGTTTGCCGGCGAAATCCCCGATGCCGGTGTTTATATGACATGCGGGCAAACGCTTATTGCGCCGAGCCGTTGGGAAGGAATGCCGTATCTTCTGCTTGAGGCGGTTGCTCGCGGAAGAAGCATTATTGCTTCTGACTGCCCTGGTAACCGAGATGTCCTCAGGGATTGTAGCAATGCTAAAATGTTTCCTGTCGAAGATTCGGATAGGCTTGCTGAACTTATGGTGGAGAATGTGGCATGAAAACGGCGTTGTTGCATTACTGGCTAACTAATATGCGCGGAGGCGAGAAGGTGCTTGCTGCGCTAGGTGAGATATTGCCCGAGGCGGATATTTTCACGCATGCATTTGGGAAGGAGATGAGGGAGAAGGTACGAGGGTTGAGTTGGAAGGGGCATAGGGTAACAGAAAGTTTTATCGCCCGTCTGCCTCTTGGCCGAAGGCATCCGCAGGCGTATTTGCCGCTAATGCCGGCGGCGACGCGATCCCTTAATCTTGACGGCTACGATCTCATCGTCTCCAGCGAATCGGGGCCCATAAAAGGAATACGCAAACCCGCTGGAGCGCGCCATATCTGTTATTGTCATACGCCGATGCGGTATGTGTGGGATATGTACGATGACTATTATCGCGCGTCGGGAGTCGGCGGGAAAATTGCGATGAAGCTTTTTACGCCCTACATGCGATGCGAAGATTTGAAAAGCGCCGAATCGGTCGACACGTTTGTCGCCAATTCCGCTTTCGTAGCCGATCGTATTAAGCGTATTTACAATCGCGATTCAGTCGTTGTTCACCCTCCCGTTGATATCGAGTTCTTTAACGAGTCGGGCGCCTTGCCGCAGTCATTTCCTTTTGAGCCTAAGTCGTATTATCTTTACGCAGGCGAGCTTCGCGATTATAAGCGTCCAGATCTCGCCGTCGAAGCCTGTCTTAAGATGAACCGTAAGCTTGTTGTAGTCGGAAACGGGAAGATGCGCGAAAGACTTTTGCGAAGAGTTGAAGCCCGCAATAATGTCATTTTTCTCGGTCGCGTATCGGACGATGAGTTGCGCGGTGTATATTCGAATGCGAAGGCTCTTCTTTTCCCAGGGATAGAAGACTTCGGGATTGTTCCCGTTGAAGTACAAGCTGCCGGTGTGCCGGTTGTCGCATTCGGTAAGGGTGGAGCGTTGGAAACTGTTGTTGATGGTCAGACAGGAACTTTTTTCATGGAGGCGACATCTGCTTCTCTGTGTGAGGCCATAGAGCATTTTGAAAAAATGCAATGGGATGAGGTGAGTTGCCGCATTAATGCGAAACGTTTTTCCAAGGAGAATTTTTTAATGCGAATGCAGGCCGTACTAAATATTACCAATACAAAATAGGTGAAACAAGAAAAATCGGCCGCCTCTTTGGGATATGCGAATGGAGCATAACAAAGGGGCTGAATGCATATTTGCTATCTGACGCGTTTTACATAAATTTTACATTCCGCTTACCGTTCTATTACACTGTTGATGTATAATATCGGCCATGATTAACATTGATACTATAATAACTGTAACGGGCGGGCTTGCCATCTTCGTTTATGGCATGGGCCTTATGTCGGACGGTCTCCAGCAGATAGCGGGAGAAAAACTTAAGTCGATTTTATCGTTTATGACGAGAAATCGATTTCTTTCTATATTGACGGGCACTATCGTAACCGGGATTATTCAAAGCTCAAGTGCGACAACCGTAATGACGGTCGGCTTTGTCAATGCCGGGCTTTTGAACCTCGTCCAAGCGATAGGAGTGATTTTCGGCGCGAATATCGGAACGACGATTACTGGGCAGCTTGTTTCTCTGAAACTTGACAGTTTGGCGCTGCCATCGATCATTATTGCCGTGACGGGGCTATTAATCGCAAAAAGAGCTTCCATTAGGGGGACGCTGAAAACGCTTCTCGGTTTTGGCTTTCTCTTTTTCGGGATGTCGTTTATGAGCGCTGAATTAAAAGAGCTTGCGAAGAATCCTGAGTTTCTCAAAATTTTCTCGTCGTTCGATTGCACGCCGTTAGAAGGCTCTTCAATGCAGTTTAGCCACATTCTCGGAGCGGTTGCCATCGGAACCGCATGCACCGTCCTCGTGCAAAGTTCTTCCGCGACAATCGGAATTACAATCGCGCTTGCGGAAAGCGGCGTAATATCGGTCTGGACGGCTGTGCCGATAGTTTTCGGCGACAACATCGGAACTACCGTAACGGCGCTTTTAGCGTCAATCGGCACAAACGCGAATGCAAGGCGAACAGCTTTGGCCCACGCGCTATTTAATGTTTTCGGCACGACTATAATCTTGCTATCGTTTGCCTGGACGATGGAAAGCGCAAAGGCTTTAGCTCCAGCGTTTTATGTTGCGGTGGACAAGTTTGTCGCGGGAAATTCCCTTATGGGTGATAATCCTGGCCGATTCGTCGCCATGGCGCATTCGCTTTTCAATGTAACGACCGTTTGTGTTTTATCAATGTTTATTCCCATGATCGCGTGGGTCACGGAAAAGGTGATACCAGGGCCGAAGTTTCAGCGGACCGTCGAGCTTGAGCCGCGTCTTTTAGATGCGCCGGCTCTCGCAATAGAGGCCTCGGTGCGCGCTCTTGAGCATTTGGTTAGAAAAAGTTGGCGCATCCTTTCCGTTTCAATAGGCAATTGCGTGAAAAAGACGGATGTTACCGAAGATGAGATCACCCGTGCAGAACAGGAGGTTGACGCCAACCGCGAAACGGTGCGCAATTATCTTTCGAACCTTTCCAAAAGAAGCGTAAGCGAGAGTCAGTCCCGCATACTTCCAGAGATAATTCATTGTATCAATGATGCCGAGAGAATCGCGGATCTGGGCATTATCGTCTTTTCAAAATCAAACGCCGTAAGAACGGCGAACGGGCTTACGAAAGATGCTTGCGATAAGATTGCGCAGTTTAAGAGCGCGCTTAAGGAGATTTTCTCGAAAACGATGGCGTCTTTAGCAGGAGAAAGTAATGCGGCCGCCGAAGTAAAATCGATGGTGGAGGAGTTGGATAAGTCTATTGAAGGAGCTCTGCGTTTAGGTTCGGCCGGCATCCAAGTGATAGGCGAGACGGTCGCGGTTGATTATATCAGCGTTGTCTTTGCAGTGCGCGACGTGGCGCGCCATTTGGAAAATATAGCCTCCAGGGCCAAATTTCTGATATAATTCAAAAGATATGATTTACATACTGGAAGACGACACATCGATCCGCGAGCTTGAAGTCTACGCGCTTGAGTCCGCAGGCTTGAAATCGCGCGGCTTTGCGGAAGTTGAGGATTTCTTTAATGCCGTACGTGAAAATGCGCCGGCGTTGGTAATTCTTGATCTGATGTTGCCCGGTGGAGCGGACGGTCTTGAGGTGATGAAAAAGCTTAAAGAGTGTTCGCCGCGAACATTTGTCATTATCGCCAGCGCAAAAGGGTCTGAGTTTGACAGAGTAAAAGGTCTTGATCTCGGGGCTGACGATTATCTCGCCAAGCCTTTCAGCATGATGGAGTTGATAAGCAGAGTCAAGGCTATGTTGCGCAGAAGTGCGGCGACGGAGTCTGAAAAGTTGGTATTCGGCGACATTGTTCTTGACAAGTTAGAGCATATGGTCACGGTGTCGGGCAGAAATATCGAGCTTACCAAAAAAGAGTTTGCTCTACTTGAAATTTTTCTTTCGTCGCCCAAGCGAGTGTTTTCAAGAGATCTCCTTTTAGAGCGTGTATGGGGAGGGGGCGTTCTTGAAACCCGCACGGTAGATATGCATATTGCCAGCTTAAGGGCGAAACTGGATCGGGTGGATGCAATAGAGACAGTTCGCGGAGTTGGGTATAAATTGGGGGTCAGATATGATTCATAGGTTTTTTAAACGCCTTTTCATGTCGCGCTTTGAGAATATGCGGCGCGAGTTCACCGCTAATGTTTCGCATGAATTGAAAACACCGCTTCAGGCCATATCGGGCGCGGCGGAGCTACTTAAGAGCGATGTCGTCAAAGAAGAGGATCGAAAAAAGTTCCTTGATATTATTCTTATGGAATCAAGGCGGATGACAAGACTTATAGCGGATATAATCGCCATCTCGCAATTAGATTCAGGTTCGCAGATTGAAAAAGACGATGTCGATTTTGTAAGGCTCGTGCGTGAGGCGGTTGAGGCGCTGAGACCTTTAGCGAATGAAGATTCTGTTACGCTTACTCTTTCTACGCCGCTTGAGTCAACACGCATCGTCCGAGGGAGTGAGCATTTTCTCGAGGCGATCGTTTCAAATCTTGTCATTAACGCAATACACTACAATAGGCCGGGCGGAATTGTTGACATAAAGTTAGACTATGACCGAGGCCACATGACGCTTACGGTGAGCGATACAGGAATCGGGATTGAGAAAGATCATCATGAGCGGATCTTTGAGCGTTTTTACCGTGTCGATAAAAGCAGATCTCGGAAATCCGGCGGCACGGGTCTTGGGCTATCTATAGTGCGTAATGCGGTAAGGCTTCATAAGGGTGAAATTACATTGGATTCCACTCCTGATAAAGGAAGCGTTTTTACAGTTTCTTTGCCGTATGCATAAAATGCGCCGTAGTTTCGCTCTTCGTGCGGTTCGACAGATGCTTTCTGCACCTCCATCGCTTCATCTGTCAGCGGATCTGGCGGCACTTCATATCCCGCGGCGCGAGAGGTCATTTGCTAAAGAGTATTTGGATTTCTCCGGAGTTTTTCTTGGAGATTTCAGGATTCAGCAAGTGATATATTGGTGAGAGTTTATTTATATCTTCTGTTTTATCTAACGAGCCCAATTGTAATGGGCCGTAAAAAGCTCTTTTCCGGTTTGGGGAGTTGTCGGTGTTTATGACATCCTCCCATCGGCGGGAGCGTCTAAAGGAGAATTTTATTTCATCACCGCTTTTAAGGCTTTTGGAAAATTTTAAAAATCCGTTTTCGTTTTCGGTAATAAGCTCTTTGTTGTTGAGTGTGACACGGGTTTCTTGCATCCAATCGCTCTTGCGGAGATTTATTGTTACTATGCCCACGTCATTTGTTAAGATTTTGATGTAAACGTCGTTCCCAAGGGGAATGTCGTATTTTTCTTCAAACACGATCATCCCATCATTAAGGCAGACCCTACCTTTGAAATTCCGGAAGAAGGGCAGATATATCTCGTTGTTGCGGTGGAATACGACATTGCGTGCCGCGGCCGCCAAACCTTCTGCTCCTCGCATTGTGCAACACCAATGCGCTTCGGTGTCATGTACGCGCAAAGTGTCTGTCATGGTATATCTGCCAGGGCAGTTTTCAAGTCCGAATCCGCCGTTTTCGCGTTGAGCGCGGCACAGTGCATTGAGGTAGATTCGGTCGGCTATTTCTATGTACCGTGGGTTTCCGGTGTATCGCCAAAGTTCTGCTGCTATTATGTACGAGTCTACTATTGCGCAAGGCTCAGTCCACGTATCGTTTCGCCCGAACCAATTGTAATTGGCGTAGTTTTCGGTCATGCCCCGCGTGCAATACAGGTTAAACCTCTCAATTACCTCGTCAATAAGTTTCAGTTTTCCGGTTGCTTGAGCGTAGCGTATTATCCCTCGCATGGCTGTAAGCGACGCATGTGTTTGAGCGTAAACGGCCACCAGGTCCATTTCGAGAAATCGGGCGATCATTTCGTCGAGTACATCAAGTAGAGATGGGTCTTTCAAATAGGCGTATGCGTGTGCAAGTCCGGCCATGCCGATAAAAACGCAGCCGATATCTGAAGAGAGCCTCCATTTCCCCACAAGAGAAACGGCATGTCCAGATGCCTCGCCTACGCCCTTTACGCGCTCATTGGGATTTATCGGATATTTGGCATATTCGCCTTTCCACGGTAGAAAAAGAGATGAGGCAAGTTTCTGTATGATCGGTCGCATAGCCTCATCATTTTTCCATTCGGCGTATTCACACAATGCGCGCAGCATCCAACCATTGCCTGAGAGCTGCTGTTCATCTATGAAATTTTCATGGATTAGCCCCATATAGCCCTTTGGGTTGAGCCATTGCGGCAGACATCCGAGCATTTCCCTAAGGCGGATACTTTCTTGTTTGGTCGCCTGGGCATCAAGAACCAGCGCGAGAATCGTTCTTCCTTCCATGTCGCCTGGCCACCCATAGGGATCTGTGCCGGCGGCTGGTGATTTAAAAACTTTGTCGACAGAGTATTGCGGACTATTAAGCCTGTTGAAATTGCGCTCTATCCGCTTGAGAAGCTCGCCTTCTACGGTGATGTCGTCAAGTTTGGCCCTAATGGGAATGTTATCGGAATATTCTCTTTTTGTGCACCCAGACAAGAAAGCGATAACAACAGATAGTGTAAGAAAAATCTTTTTCATCAT
>CAJGDE010000012.1 GCA_904502135.1 Kiritimatiellia bacterium | reverse complement strand
AGTAAACCGACAGTTCCCTGTCGGAAGGTTTGCTATTGTTTAAAACGCGGGCCATATCGCAAATTGTCATTATGAGCCAGGTGGGATAGACCGAAAATTTCATCAAGAGTGAGACGCGGGGGACTATTTGGAATTTCTGAACCGATTACGTCGCTATTGCTTTTAACGGCTAAAAAGAGTATAATATCTGCTCATTCGTCAGATCGGGGACTAACCGGTCGAATCGGTTCAGCATGGGGCTGGGCCGACAAATGCGGACAAAACCCTGGATAAAGGGCACAAATCCGCGAAAAAGGAAGAAAAATAATGCAAAAGAGCTATCGTGCTCCGAACCCGGGCGAGAATCGCACGTGGTTCCTCGTCGACGCGAAGGATCAGAGTCTTGGTCGCCTCGCAGTCGTCGTCGCCAACAAACTCCGCGCCAAGGATCTGCCTACTTTTGATCCTTCGGTCGATGCAGGTGCTTTCGTTATCGTAACGAACGCCGCTCAGGTCAAGCTCACCGGTAATAAGGAAGAGCAGAAGGAATATCAGCGTTACAGCGGTTACCGCAACGGTCTTAAGCGCTTCAGCGCCGCTGAGATGCGCGCCAGCCACCCCGACCGCATGATCAAGGAAGCCGTTTGGGGAATGCTTCCGAAGAACAACATCGCCCGCAAGATGATGACGCGTCTGAAAGTCTTTGCTGGTGCTGAACATACGCATGCCGCGCAGAAGCCGGTTGAAATCAAGCTTTAAGGAGGTTTTTGAAAATGGCTACGAAGAAAGCAATCTCCGCAGGTACCGGTCGCAGAAAGACCGCATCTGCCCGCGTGAACCTCTTTGAAGGCAAGGGCAATTGGACTGTTAACGGCGTTGAGCTCGAGAAGTATCTTCCTTCCGAGGCTCTTCGTGACTATCTCAAGCAGCCCGTCGCCATCTCCGGTTATGATATGGAGAAAGTCGATGTCGTCATTTACGCCAAGGGCGGCGGTATTTCCGGTCAGGCCGGTGCTATCCGTCACGGTCTTGCCCGTGCGATCGTTGCTGCGGATGAAACCACCCGCGCAGCGCTCAAGAAGGCAGGCTGCATGACGCGCGACAGCCGCATGAAGGAACGTAAGAAACCTGGTCAGCCGGGTGCTCGTAAGCGCTTCCAGTTCTCGAAGCGTTAATTCGCAAGAGCTGCGGCGGCGAAGAACGCCGCCGCAGTTTTCTATATAAAAGGCACGTTAAATTTCGGAATTATTGTTATGGCATTTGGATTTTTGAAAAAGCTTATTGATTTGCTGTTTGGAAGAAAACAAAATCAAAAAAACGGAAAGAAGAACCGTAAGAACGCCAAGAATCAGGGGCGTAAGGGACGCGCTGTAGAGAATAACAAGCAAAAGGGCGCTAAGAATCAGAATCAACGCCAGCAGAACAATCAGCGCCAGCAGAATCAAAACCAGAATCAGCGTCATCAGCAGAAGAATCAGCAGGATAGCCGTCAGCGTAATGATCGCAACAGGTCCCGTAACGGTAAAAACCGTTCAAATGCGCCGACGGTCAATACCAGACAGGATGAAATGCGCCCAGGCGGCGAGATTTCAGAAAAAGAATTGTTGGCGCGCAAGGCCGCTCATGCAGCGTGGTCGATGGACAGTTTTGTCGTCGAGCCGATGGAGGGAAAAAAGCGCTTTCACGACTTTGATCTTCCAAGTGAAGTTATGCATGGCATTGCCGATCTTGGTTTTAAGTATGCTACTGAAATTCAGGCTTTGAGTCTTGAGCACGCTTTAGCCGGAAAGAATATCGCCGGCAAGGCACAGACTGGTTCGGGAAAGACGGCTGCGTTTCTTATCGCGATTTTAACCCGCTATCTCCGCACTCCTGAGAATCGCGCGAAAACCGGCGGCAATCCGCGCGCGCTTGTCATAGCACCAACGCGCGAGCTTGTTATTCAGATATGCAAAGACGCCGACGCCGTTGGCAAATATACGGGTCTAAGATCGCTTGCCGTTTACGGCGGTATGGATTACGACCGCCAGAAGAAAGAAGTTCTCGGCGCTCCCGTAGATCTTCTTGTGGCGACGCCCGGGCGCCTGCTTGATTTCGTAAAAACCCGTGTCATAAATCTTTCAAATGTCGACACTCTCGTTATTGATGAGGCCGATAGGATGCTTGATATGGGCTTTATTCCCGACGTCAGGCGTATAATGAGCTATCTTCCCCATAAGGATAAGCGTGCGACGATGCTTTATTCCGCCACGCTCAATGATACCGTCATGAGGCTTGCTCTTAATTGGATGCAAGAGCCGTTCAAGGCCGAAGTCGAAAGCGAGAGGAATGCTACAGATACTGTTAAACAGGTCGTGTATGTTATTCAGGCGAAAGATAAATTTACAGTTCTGTTTAATCATATCGCGCTTCATCCAGAGGCTAGAACAATCGTCTTCTGCAACAGAAAAACAACAACGGAAGATGTTTACGAATCTCTTAAGGCCCGCGGTGTCAGCGTCGAAATGCTTTCCGGCGACGTTAACCAGTCAAAGAGACTTAAGGTGCTTGATGCGTTTCGTGACAATGAAGTGAAGGTTGTCGTCGCAACGGATGTCGCCGGTCGCGGAATTGATATTAAGGGTCTTGAATACGTGATCAACTTTGATTTCCCCTACGAAGCGGAGGATTACGTTCATCGTATCGGTCGTACAGGTCGAGCAGGCTCAACGGGAGTTGCGATTTCATTTGCTGACGAATACGAGAGCTGCCAGATTCCTGAAATTGAAAAATACATCAATGAACAGCTCAAGTGCACCGTGATCGGTCCCGATGATCCTTTGATGAAGGAACTTCCTCCGCGCGGCACTAAACTCGGAGCGGTCGATGCCGCGGCAAAGGCTGAGGTCGATGCGCGTGAAGCAGTGACGGAAGAAGAAATCGCCGCCGCCGCCGCGCTTACCGGTGTCGCCAACGCTGTTACAGGCATCGGCACGCCAGCCGTTCTCAAGGAAGATGCTATAGTAAGAGAGCTGCCCAAATTCGAGACTGCGCTTGAGCCGAAGCCTCCTCGTGCGGATGAGAGCGATGTTTATTGCAAGCCGGTCGAGCAGCGCGAAAAACTTCAGGAGTGGTCACTCGGAAACGAGTGATATACTAAAAAAAGATGACAAGGCTTCTTGTCGATACCGCTTCGCTTGACGGGGATTTTCCCCGCTTGGGCGAAGCGTCTTTGCATCATCTTAAGGTGCTTCGCCCTGAGATAGGCGAGCAGATTGAACTTTTTGACGGATGCGGGGCTTTTAGACGATATGTTTATGAGTCGGGGAGCGTTAAAAATCCGGTATTGAAGCCTCTTGACGATAAAAAAACCGAGCCGCTCGCGAAAAATAAAGCCGTTTTGTTTGCATGCGTAACGAAAGGGTCGCGCTGGGATTGGACGATTGAAAAAGCGACTGAACTTGGCGCGAGCGAAATCGTACCTGTTATTTCAAGTCGCACGATCGTGCGGCTTGATGAGAAGGAGCGATCTTCTAAAAGAGAGCGCTGGCAGCGCGTCGCAGATGATGCTGCAAGACAGTGCGGAGCTTATCATATCGCGAAAGTCCATAGACCTGTCGACTTTGAAGAGTCCCTTTCTCTTGCCGGCGCCATGCGTACATTTGTCGGGGCTCTTGTCGAACCCACGCCGCGCGATTTTTTTGATCTCTTGTCGACAGGGGTTCTTCGCGGCACAACAAACGAATCGTTCGGTGTTTTTGTAGGGCCCGAAGGCGATTTTACTTCCGACGAGCTTCAAAGATTGTGCTCTGTCGCTGAGCCCGTCACGTTCGGTCCAAATGTGTTAAGAGCTGAAACTGCGGCGATATATGCTTTATCGCTTCTTGTATCGGCTTTGAGATAAAAGGAGTTTTAGGCTATGCTGCACGTGACTGCTACTCCCATCGGAAATCTCGGCGATCTTTCTCCTCGCGCATTAGAGGCCTTTAAGTGCGCTAGTCTCATTGCCTGTGAAGATACGCGTCGCACGTGGGCTTTGCTGTCCCATTTCGGCATACCTCGCCCTGAGATGATCTCCTATAGACAAGGCAACGAAGAGCGTGTGGCGGAGAAGGTTTTGTCTGCCGTAAGGGCCGGCGGTGAAGTCGTTTTGTGTTCCGACGGCGGCTATCCAGGTATCTCCGACCCCGGTTATCGGCTAATCCGCTCAGCCGTTAAAGAAGGTGTCGCATTTGATGTGATACCAGGCGCGAGCGCCGTTAATGTGGCGCTTCTTCTAAGCGGACTTTCAACAAGTTCCTTTACTTTCAGAGGCTTTCCTCCACGTGGCCCAGGGGCACTCAGAAATTGGTTTTCTGAAGATGCCGATAAGGAGCATACTCTTATAATGTTCGAGTCTCCGTATAGGGTTGGCGCGACGTTACAGGCGGCGTTTGATGTTCTTGGCGACAGGGAGGCTGCTGTTTGCATTGAGCTTACGAAGATGCATGAGCGTGTGTCGCGCGGCTATCTGAGCGATCTTGCCGCGCAATTCAACGATGCGAAAGTGAAGGGTGAAGTTGCGATAGTGATTGCGGGTGCTAACCCTAAGTTTATGCGAGGCGCGGAGAAAAACCATGAGTGATATTCCCGAATATGATCTGCACCCTTCGGGAATGCGGGCCGATGACGCCGTGGCGGAATTTGACCGCATCGTTTCGTCTTGTAGAGGCAGAGGAGTGCGTCTGTTCGCCGTCATCACGGGCTACGGAAGTTCAGGTGGCACAAGTATGATAAAATCTTCGATTCTTGCATCGTGCCGCAGGTATAAGCGCCTTAATCATATTCGCGGTTTCATCGACGGAGAAAAAGCTGGGGATATGTTTTCTCCTGAGTTTTTGGCCTTCCCGGAGATATCCTCTGTGCCTGTCTGTTATAAGCGAAGCGCCAATCCCGGCATGATTTTCGTCGCTCTATGACAATTTCAATTTACAATAAAACACATAACAGCAACAATAAACGAGGAATAAAAATGAGCGAAAAAATAAAAGTAGGTATTGTCGGCTGCGGTTTTGTAGGCGGCGCGCTTAAAGCGTGGCTTGATGAGAATAATCCGGATGGATGCGAAGTTTTCGTCTCAGATCCCGCCAAAGGGTATAATGATGATTTGTCGAATATCGACATCGCCTTTTTGCAGATTCACGTTCCGACGCAGGATGACGGAACGCAGGATTTGACGCTTATGAAAGATCTTATCCGCAATCTTCCCGACGTGCCGATCTTTGTGCGCACGACCATTCTTCCCGGGACGAGCGAAATGCTGACAAAAGAAACTGGACATCAAGTTTATTTCATGCCGGAGTTTTTGACGGAAAGAACGCATATTGAAGATTTTAAAACGCAGCCTATGGTCTTTACCGGGGCGATAGAACTTCTCTGCAGGATTTTCAAAGGCAAAACGTTTACCACGATGACGCCGCTTGAGGCTGAAATAACGAAATACGCGCATAACGTTTTCGGCGCCTACAAAGTGACTTATTTCAACGCGGTCAACGAATATTGCAAAAAGATGGGGGCTGACTGGTCTCGCGTCCACGCGGGGATGCTTCTTTCTGGCTATATCAATGATACGCATACGTACGTCCCCGGCCCTGACGGGAAGTACGGCTACGGCGGAAAGTGCTTCCCCAAGGACGTTAATGCGTTCGCGAAGCTTACGGAAGGATCTTCCTTAGGCCGACTTCTTTCGCCGCTTCATGAGCTTAATGTTCACTTCAGAGGTTTTGAAGAAAAAATCTGATGAATTAAGAGGCTCTGCTACACATCTCAGTTATCATTTGCTATCATACAAAAATCATGAAAACGAAAATAATTCTATCTTTGGCTCTCGCGTCAATTCTTTCAGGCTGTTTCACGGTAAGTGAAACTGAATATCCCCAAGTTGAACAGGCTTCTCTTCCCGGCGGCAGAGACTTGCCCGTTCAGCTTTCCGGATTTGAGGCGGCAGTAACTTCGTATGTGCCGGTTTACGGGTATGAGACCGTTCTTGCTTCAGGGCCGAGACACCGTCATCATCGTCATCTTTATGCCACAACCATCGCGACCGAAACTTATGTTCCGCAGGTAAACAATACGACGGCGTTCATTGACAGGGCAACGGATATCTTGGAGAAGTGCGGCTTCACCCTGCAGACGACTCAGCCTAAATATCGTGTTGAAGTTAAATTCTCAGGTCCCTTTGTCTCCAATTCCGAAAATGCAAAATCTCTCGCATGGACGCTTTTTACGGTTTTCACAACAGATTATGGCGTTCAGACGTGGACGGCGCGTATGAAAATTTACGATATCGCCACGGGGAAGGTCTGCCTTTTCAAGGATTACACCCAAAAGTACGAGTCGTATGTTTGGGGGCCAATGCCTATTTTCTCGCCTGCAGGCTCTGATAAAACAAGCTACAACATGATGCAAAGCTGGTGTTTGACCGCGCTCACAGATCGGGCGATGGCCGATGCGACCAGATTTCTTGTTTCATCTCCCGTTGCCGCGAGCGCTAAATGATAATAGATTTCCATTCGCATAATTTTCCTGATGCCGTAGCTCATCGCGCAATCGGGAATTTAAGCCGGGCCGTCGACGGGAAATTATGGCCTGTTGGGGACGGAACGCTTGAGAACCATCTCGATCACCTTGATTCGGCCGGCGTAGATAAGGCGGTGATGCTGCCGGTAGCCACAAAGCCTAGTCAATACAAGGTGATTCTTGAAACGGCGATAGCCGTCAGAGACGGTGAATTGGGCGAGCGCGCCAAATCGAAAATCATTCCATTTGCAGCCATCCATCCGAAAGATCCCGACTGGTCAAAACATTTGGATGAAATTGCTTCTCACGGCATAAAGGGGCTTAAGTTTCATCCGTATTATCAGGATTTTTCGCTTTCGGATCCTGCTATCTGGCCGATTTTCAGAAAGGTCGCGGAGCTTGATTTTGTCGTGGAGTGCCACGCAGGTTACGATATCGGTTATCCCGGGCGATATGATTCATGTTCGCCCAAAGATATCGTAGCGCTTCTTAAGAATGTCAGAGGCCTTAAGTTCGTCGCCGCACATCTTGGAGGATGTTCCGGTTTTCCTTCGCACGCAACGGATGAGCTTTTAGAGTGCGGCGCGTACATTGATACGTCATCGTTGAGATTCAACTGGCATCGCGATGAAGAAATGCGTCTTCTCAGTTCCTGGCCTAAGGATAGGCTTCTTTTTGCGACGGATTTCCCTTGGGAGCATTACCCCGAGGCGATTTCGTGGGTGCGCTCGCTGCGTCCGGTCGAGGATCATGAAGCGATTTTCTCCGGCAACGCTTGCCGTTTGCTGGGATTGAACCTATGTTGAGTTGACTTCGTTTAATATGTGTAGGTCGTCAGATCAACAGGAAGGTTTAATAGAAATGAATATCAAGAATAAAACATCCGGCTTTACTCTCATCGAGCTTATTCTTGTCGTGGGAGTTTTAGGTATACTTGCCGTTATTGCGGTGGGGAAATTCTCCGATATGCGCAAAGAGGCCGCCTGCAAGGCCAATGTAGCCAATATCAAGAATATTACGCGCACGATCAATACTGAAATCGCCAGAGTTGACGGTAATACGTACGAGGGGATGTTTGATTACGCCGAGGCGCTTATTGATGTCGCCGGAAAGGATGTCCCGAGAGGAGCCGAAGGCTCGTACGTCTGGGCGCCGCCTTCAGGGTGGTACGACGGCGCGGGCGGTGTAGTGCCGGGCATTTATTGCGGCATAAAAGTTTCTGAAGTCGTTGAAAACAAAAACGGTGTTTCATCAGGCCAGATCGCTGATGTTTCTGAGGTTCATGAAAACAATGTCGGGTTGGAGAGCTTTTCCTCTTCGCTCGGTATGTATTATCTTCGAGACAATGAAATAAAGGCGCTCAAGGAAGCCGGGCTTAGAATAGTTTCATACCACAACTACTCAAACGCGCAGGCCAAGAACCTCGGTTGGGACAGCTCCGTCTGGCATACCGAATATGGTCTTCATTCAACCGGCGGGGGCCCTGGTCACCGAGCCGATCTCAGCGCTTCATATCCGGTCATTCTCACCAATTCGATGGCGGTTGCGGTGATTAATCCCGCGAAGGCGGCCTCCATCTACCGCGATCTCGGGCTTGATTACGCCAGCACCTACAATGTCTCTGGGCTTAGCGACACGGAGCCTCAAACATATTTTGAAAAAGGCATTTGCCAGCGTTTGATCGTCTTCGGCCTTGGGCGTGATACAGAAACATCCACTAAGTTTTTTGAAAGTCATCCGCGCTGCATGACGCTTTCAAAGCGCCATTACAGAAACTACCTTCTCGTTTTCCAGCTCAATAACGGTCAGGGGAACAAAGGGGTAAAGGTTACTTTTGTCGGAGTTTTGGACCCTGAAGGAAAAACCGCCAAATCTGCTCAGTATTCGGCGGACTGGTCGTAGCCGTAAGACTTAATTATCTAAGTTTTGTATGTCGATTGAATTTGCAGCGATAGACTTTGAAACTACCGGGTACGAGCGTGGAGAAAAGAACGATCCGTGGCAGCTTGGTCTTGCGCTGGTGGATTCATTGGGAGCGGTGACGGAAACGCGCGAATGGTTTTTTAAGTCATCCGTAAGGCCTAAGGCCGAAACGTTTATGAATCAGTGGGAGGAGTTTTTTCCTCTTCTTTTCGGTAGACGCCTCGTTGCGCATAACATATCGACCGAGCGCACTCTTTTAACCCGCATAGCTCCTCTCACGAAATGGGGACCGTGGGTTGATACGCTGAAAATAGCAAAACTGAAATACCCCCGTTTGAAATCGTATGCGCTTTGTGATTTGTGCGCATTGTTTGGCGTTAGGCCCGATCTACCCGGTCGCACATGGCATGACGCTCTCTATGATGCAGTAGCGTGCGCGCAGTTGGCCATAAAATTGAAGGCGGTTTGATGTTATGACGATGAGTGATTTTCCGCAATACGCCTGCAAATACTCTCTTGAATTGGCTTCAAAGTCCAAAGCCTTTGCCAGGCAGGTTTTTCTCTCGCGCAAGGAATTTCAGAAAGAGACGGAATTTTCCGCCGATCCTTTTTCAGAGACGGGCGAGGCTTCGAAATGTCATGGCCTTAAACAGCGTTTCCCCGACAGGGTCCTTATCATGACAAGCGACAGATGCTTTATGAACTGCCGTCACTGTACGCGCCGCGGGCTTCTTGGTAAAGCTTCCGTCGTAAAGACTTCTCAAGAGATAGATGAGTGCGTGAACTATGTAAAAGCCCATAAAAAAGTGCGGGACGTTCTTCTTTCCGGCGGCGATGCGCTGACGCTTTCCGATAAGAAAATCATGGAATTTGTCGATGCCTTTTCTTCGCTCGATCAGATAGATGTGGTTCGCGTATGTACACGCGCCTTATCCACCAATCCGCAGCGCGTGACACGTTCGCTTGCCAAAAAGCTCGGCGCGTCAGGCAAGGTCTGGGTTAATACACAGTTTAATTGTGCAGATGAGGTGACTGAAGAGGCGAGGCAGGCCGCGAAACTTCTTGTCAATGCTGGAATACCCGTAAGTTGCCAGACCGTTCTTCTTAAAGGTGTCAATGACTCAGGACCTAAGATGCTTAAACTTTTAAAGGCTCTTTCAGCCTCTCGAATAAGACCATATTACGTCTTCATGTGCGACCCAGTGGCGGGCACACGCCATTTTCACGTTTCAGTTGAAAAGGCCCGCGAGATTGAACGATATTGCGCCGAAAGAATCGGCGGACTCTCGCTTCCGAGATTTGTTGCAGATTTTCCAAAAGCGAAGCGCAAAATTCCGATAGATATGATATAATATGCACAAATGCGCCGGGATGGTGGAATGGCAGACACCAGGGACTTAAAATCCCTTGCTAAGTTTTTGGCGTGCGGGTTCGAGTCCCGCTCCCGGCACCAAACAGGATAGAAGCATGAAATACTTAATAATTTTGATAAGTGCGGTTTTGGTCAACAATTTCGTGCTGAGCAGATTCCTCGGGTGCTGTCCGTTTCTTGGAGTTTCGAAAAAGACAGAAACCGCTTTAGGTATGTCGGGCGCCGTGGTTTTTGTGATGACCGTAGCCTCGGCCGTCACCTGGTGCATCGACAAGTGGCTTTTAAAGCCGTACGATTTAGGGTTTATCCATACTCTTGCTTTTATTCTTGTCATAGCCGCTCTCGTTCAGTTCATCGATATCGTCATGAAGCGCTTTTTGCCGCCTTTGCATGCAGCGCTTGGCATATTCCTTCCTCTCATCACGACGAACTGTGCCGTTCTCGGCGTTGCGGAACTGAATTACAAAGACGGAGCCGGTTTTTTTGAGTCTGTATTTTTCTCGTTCGTCGCCGCCCTCGGCTTTGCTCTTGCATTAGTTATTTTCTCGGGCATTCGCGAGAAACTTGAACATGCCGATCCTCCAAGATGCTTCAAAGGTGTGGCGTTGGCTCTCGTAACGGGTGGGCTTCTCGCTTTGGCGTTTATGGGCTTTTCCGGTTTGGATAAGGGTCTTGAAAGGGTGATTCAATGATAACTGCCGTTTTAGTTATAGCGCTTATCGGATTTGTCGCGGCGATTACGCTTGCGCTTGCGGATAAGTTTCTCAGTGTAAAAGAAGATCCCCGCATAGGTATGGTCACAGCCGAGCTTCCTGGCGCCAATTGCGGCGGGTGCGGTTTTGCCGGATGCGGTGATTACGCCAGAGCCATTGTCGCCGGTACTGCTCCAAACGGAGCTTGTCCCGTAGGAGGTGATGCCGCTGCTCAGAAGATCGCGAAGATTCTCGGAGTTGAAGCTTCGGCTACGGAAAAACGTGTCGCGCTCGTAAAGTGTTGCGGCGATAGAACCGAGGCCATTCGTGTGGGTGACTATAACGGTATTTGCGATTGCAACGTTGCCGCTTCCACAGCCGGCGGCGATAAGGGGTGCCGCTATGGGTGTTTAGGCTATGGAGCCTGCGCTGCTGTTTGCCCGAAGAACGCGATCTCAGTCGTAGATGGGCTTGCTAAGATCGAAAAGCGTCTTTGCGTCGGTTGCGGAAAGTGCGTAAGTGTCTGCCCAAGGCGCATAATCGAACTTGTTCCCGCGTCGGCGACGATCCATGTTCTTTGCAACAACCCCGTCAGAGGGCCTGAGGTAAGAAAGGTTTGCGGTGTTGGGTGTATGGGCTGCCGTCTTTGCGAGAAGCACTCCGGCGGGAAAGAGGCCGGTCATTTCGTTTTTGACGGGTTCTTGGCCAAGGTCAATTATGAAAACCCTCCGACAGATGAGCAGATCGCCCAGAAATGTCCCGCTAAATGCATTTCAATTGACGCATTGAGTTCTTCTGGTCATTGATAAGCCGTGAATGTCTATGTCATAATTGGCGAAGATGACTGGCTCGTCGGCGAGACGGCGAAAAAGATTATAGCAGGGTGCGACGCTGTAGAATTGATTGATTCTCTTAATTCAAGCAACGCTGACCTTCAGCTCTCAGACTTGAGAAAGGCGGACGCTTCATTTTCAACACCTCCTTTTCTCGATCCTCAAAAAGTGACGTGGTGGAAGAATGTGCATTTTCTTCCTGGCGGCGGAGGGCGTCAAAGCGCGGCCGAGGTGAAGGAGGCGCTTGAAAAGTTTGCGAGAAAAGTCGCCGCTGCTACATTGCCTGACAATCAGAAATTTATCATAACAGGTCCTCATCTGCTTAAGACGTCCGTTTTTTTCAAGACGATTTCCGCAGTGGCCGAGGTTACGGTTTTTGCCCCGTTAAAGCCCTGGGAGGCCGCGAAGAATGCGGCGGTGCGCGTTGCGGAAGATGCCGCGGATATGGGTCTACAGTTCGAGAAGGGCGCGGCGGAGCATTTTGTTTCGCTAGTCGGCGTGGATTCGCGCTCTCTTAAAAGCGAGCTTGACAAGATGCGCAATTATTTGGAAGGTGTTTCAAGCACCATCACCAAGTCGGATATTGACGAGGTTGCCAGTCAAGGCGTTGGAGTGGAGCCGGAGGTATGGGCGATAACAGATGCTCTCGGCGCCAGAGACTTAGAAAAAGCGCTTTCTGCCGTGCGCAGATTTGAGCAGGAGAACGGGTTTGCCGTTTTTATATCGGGAGTGATAGAGAAATTCTTCCGTCAGCTCGTAGATCTGAAAGTCGCCGCTGGGAAAGGTGAATTTGATAAGGCGACATCGTCGATGGCTCCATTCGCCGCGAGAAAAATGGCCGGCTTTATCCGTAACTGGAGTCTTGGAGAATTGAGAGTGGCGCGCTGGCGCTTCTTGAAACTGCGCGAGAGGGCGGTAACTTCCTCTGGCGGGGCAGATGTTCTTGTGCTTATCGAATTGGTGCGTGTCTGTGCGAGACAGGGGGCAAAATGAGCCGTGAAATTTTAAGTTTGAAACAGGCCTCTCAACATATAAACATTGAAGCCAACGAGCTTAAGCATGTGGCGCAGCGAGGCGAAATCGCGGCCTTTACGAGAGGAGACGATTGGTTTTTCGATCATCGCGATCTTGATGAATGGGCGCAGCGCAATCTTCTTTCTGTCAATGAGCGCGAGCTTAAAGCGCACCATGGCGCAATGATGGATAAAAATCGCCGCGAAAGTCGCGAGAATTGGGGGATCGCTCGTTATTTCAGCGAACAGGTAATAGATCTTGAACTTACCGCCAAGGCTAAAGCCGGTATGATTCGGGATATGACTGATCTTGCCGCCAAGTCCAGTTTCGTATATGATTCAGATGCCTTGTTCAAAGAGCTTCTCGCCCGCGAGGAGGCAGCTTCAACAGCTATCGGTATGGAAGTTGCTTTGCTTCATCCGAGATTTCACGACCCTTATCTTTTTGAAGAAAGTTTCATCGCCTACGGTCGCAGTTTAAGACCAATATTTTTCGGCGCACCCGACGGCGCTGGCACGCGGCACTTCTTTCTGATCTGTTCTACCGACCATGAAAGGCATTTGCAGATGTTGGCCCGCTTGGCGATGCTTTCGCACGGCACAGATCTTCTTGAGCGTCTTAACGAGGCCAAGTCGCCACAAGAAGCCCTTGAGGCGATAGTTTTTACGGAAAAGGAATTTCTCGATTTATGAAAAAGACAACATGGTTTTTTGACCTTGACGGTACATTGGCCGATACCAGCGATGATATCATAGAGTCTTTTCGAAAGACGATTGTTGATTTAGGTTTAGACGAAGATAGGTTTAACAGGCTTTTCGTTATAGGGCCTACGATTGATGATATCATAAAAAAAATGTATCCTGAACTTTATTCTCAAGAGTTGTGCGATAAAGTTCGCTCGGGCTTTTCAAAGTACTACGATGTGGGTGATTTTCCGCTGACAAAAGAATACCCCGGGATTATCGATGAGATAAAAAGATTGAAAGCTTCGGGCGCGAAAGTTTTCATCGTTACGAACAAGCGCTGGAAGGCCACGAAACTGATGGCCGAACATTTCGGATGGAACGTGATATTCGACGGTTTATATTCTTCTGACATGTATAAAGACGGGCCTTTGGGCGTTTTGAAAAAGCCTGAGCTTCTCGCCCATGTGATAAAAGAGAATTCCTGTGATGTCGACTCCTGCGTCATGGTGGGCGATACGATAAACGATTTCGAGGCGGCGAAGGCCAACGGCGTTTACAGCGTAGCCGTTCCGTGGGGGTATGGGAAAAGCGACGAACTCGCTCAGGCGTCTTGCATATACGCCGGTCAAGGGCCTCTTTTATGAATAGAATCCTTTTTGACTCGTCCGAAATTTCAGACGGACTTGCCGTATTCGGCGCGGAGCGTGCGCGTCATGTCGTCGAGACGCTTCACGGCGAGGTCGGTCAGATCATAAAAACCGGCGTCGTGGACGGATTGATCGGAACTTCCGTCATTGAGAAAATCGAAAAAGTCGCGCCTGGGTATATGATAACCGCGCGTGTCAATCACGATTCGAAAGCTCTCGAGCCGTGGGTCGATCTGATTTTAGCTCCGCCGCGTCCGCGCGTCATGAAGCGTCTGCTGCCGCAACTTGCCGCGATGGGGGTGGGGAAGATATTTTTAGTCGGAGCGAAAAAGGTCGAGAAGGATTTCTGGGGCGCGACGCTGCTGAAAGAAGAAAATTACAGGCCCTTGCTTATTGACGGCTTGATGCAGGCGGGAACGACTATACTCCCTCAGCTTGAGATCAGGCGTAATTTCAAAAGATTCGTGACGGACGAGCTTGAAAGTGTCTTCCCAAATGTTACCAGGCGTGTCGTCGCCCATCCGTATAAGGCCAACGGGCAAATAGCGCCATCAAAAGATAAACTTCTGCTGGCGGTAGGTCCCGAGGGCGGGTGGACCGAAGAAGAGGTGGAACTTCTTCAGTCTCATGCTTTTTCGCGTTATTCTCTCGGAGGACGGATTCTTCGAAGCGACACGGCGCTTATTGCGCTCTTGGCAAGGTTGGGCGAATAGTGTTCAGAACGAATATTGAAGGCCCGCCGAAATCGTGTAATTCATTTTTTCATCGCCCTTAAGGCCAAGTGTCGCGTCTGCGTCAAAGCGCAGCGAGATTGAATCTGTAAGATGGTAGAATGTACCCACTCCGATTTTCGGGCCGATGTTTTCAGCCTGAGAGCCGAACCATCCTTTCGCGCCGAAAGTAAAAAACGGATCTAACCTTTCATATCCCCACCAATGCCAGAGCGCCGAGAGAGAAAGGCCGGCGCTGTTTTCAAGAAAGGCGGCTTCGCTTTCAATGGCCCAAAACTCCGTCATGTACCAGCCCATGCGCCCCGTAGCGCCGCTTAAGTGTCTTTGGCCATTGCCTCCCTGAGGGAGAAAAATCGTCGCCCCCGCCGATATATAGAAGCGGTCAAATTCACATTCTTCTTCGTATTCCAGTTCGTTCGCTGTTTCGGCGAAGATTGTTAAGGCGGCTATAGCCGTATGGAAAAAAACAATAATACGTTTCATGAAAAATATTATATCATTTCTGCGCTTTTTTGCGCACGGAAGTCGGACTTTTGCCGTAGATCGCAGAAAAGGAGCGTGTGAAATATTGCATGGACGAAAAGCCAGAAAGGTGTGAAATTGTCGTGAAGGGCAGGGTTGTTGTTGTAACTAAACGATGGGCCTCTCTCAGTCGTGAAGCTTGAATTTCTTTTGAAACAGTCGTTTTAAGCGTCTCGCGGAAGGCTTTGTCGACGACTGTGTGTGAGCGCTTCACATATCGATATACATCACAGGCCGATAGGCGCTTACTTACATTGGAATTGATAAATACGAGAGCGTCAGATATCCATGAAGGGCGGGATTTGAGCGGAAACGCTTCAGTTGAAGATCTGGGGATAAGTTGTTTCGGGGATATGCGGATTGTGTTTTTTACGCTCTTACCGTTCATCATATCGGTAAGCGTCTGCGCGGCTTTAAGTCCGATTCCGTAAGCGTTAGGATCGATGCTGGAGATGCTTGGGGACGAAAAGGCGCAGAGCATTTCGTCATTGTCGACTCCTAAAACGGTAATCTCCGAAGGGACCTTAACTGCGATTTCTCGACATGCAGAAATAAGTTGATGGGCTCTCAGGTCGTTTGAGCAGAGTATCGCGATCGGTTTCGGAATTTTCTTGATGTAACTTATGATTGATTTCTTTTCTTTATTTACATTGTACTTTTCGCGAATCATTACATTGTTCTCAAAGTCGCGCACGGTAGATTCGGGCGTGTTGTAGACATGGCATTTTTTATGATGCAGGCGAAGACATTCTATAAACGCATCTTTGCGCAAATCCGAATAGGCAATTCCTTCATGCCCGAAAAATCCAAATGTCGTGAAGTGATGCTGCAAGAAGTGTCTTACGGCTATTTGGCTGATCTTTGTCGCATTTTGCATCACTCTCACAAAGGGAGATGAAGTCATTTCTTCAAAAAGATCAATGACAGGTTTTTGTGTCGCGCTGAAAATCTTGACTATTTTTTTATTGATTGCGCGAATGATAAAGCCGTCAAACTTTTCTAATGTAGATGGATTTGCAAGAGACTCGATATCTATCATTGTCAGTTCCCAATCTTTGCAGGCTTGGGCGTGCTGAATTATGCCTAAGCAAAGATCGCGGCTGAATGCTCTTTCGCGTTCAATTAAGATGCCTACTTTTTTCATTTGACATTATTGTATCATAAGAATCGTATTCTTGCAAACATTACAATTGTGTTTGCAAACTTTACAATTGATTTTTCGCATGGGGGGGGGTATAATATTAAGAAAATAATCTCATAGGAGGATGTATCTGTGAAAAACGTAAAATTTTTAGCTTCCTTAGTTCTCGGCATATGCTCGCTTTCTTTTGCGCAAGTGATGTTTGCCGAACCGCCAGATACGAAGTGGGTGGTAACGGGGCCTGCTTCTTCTACTTTAACGATTACAGAGGTTGTTGAAGAAGGTGTTAAGCCCTGGATATTTACATTGGCGAAAGCAAACGGAGAGTTAAAGGTTTCTTCTGCCGGCTCTTCAAGTAAACTTAATTTTAGAACAATCGATTTATCAGATTCAAAATATTCAGGGTATGTCATAAAATTTCATAATGGTAGCACCCTGCGTAATAATACAACTATAAAAGAATTATATTGGCCAAATACTATTACCTATATTGGCGCCAATACATTTTTAAATTGTTCCAATTTGCAGATATGTGATTATCCGCAAGATACTAAAATGACTTCTATTGGGAATACGGCTTTTTCGGGTTGTAAGAAACTGACTCATCTTACTATGCTCGATACAATATCATCAATTGGGGAAGATGCTTTTTCTGGTTGTACCAAGCTGGTTTTTGACGGACCTATGCTTCCTAATTCATATACGACTATTTATGCGAGACGCTTTAATTCTATAAAAGGTAAGCCTCTAAAAGACGGGTTGCTCGTTGTAGGTGGAGCAGGAAAACCTGTTACCTGGGTTCCTTATAATAACAATAACAATAATAATCAATATTTTACAGGTCTTAATATAACGAATCTTATTTTTGGAGTAGGTGTGGCGAATGCAGGAACGAATCGTTATGAAAATTTAACTAAATACAATCCGTATGGAGGATGTCCCATTACAAACATCGTAGTCCAAAATCCAGGTGTATTTGCCTTCGGCGAAGCATTGTCGTATTCCTCTACTGCTACACCGAAGCCTACAACTATTCGAAACTATGATGTCGCTGGCTATATTACCGGTGAGATTATTCCGAATGCCACAGTTCAGGCAACACGAATTAACGCTACCAAGAATAAATATTGGCAGGAGTTTTTGAAAACGGTGACACCTGCAGATTACCGCGAATGGAAAGATGTTTCTGCCGAGGGAAAGGCGAATTATTGGAACTATTTTTACGGCGGTGTTGAAGGAACGGGCGATGAAATTCCTCACGGTATAGTTTTATACAGAACTTCCTACACGATAACGGTTGATGGGGAGACGATTGGTCCTCTCACGATTTGGGGAGGTATATGGCTCGTTTTTAACAATGGAGGCGAATGGCCAGAGATGGAACTTACTCCAGTTGAAAGGCCCTCTGCTATCACAGGACTTTCATATAATGGCAGTGAGCAGATAGGCGTTATAGAGGGAGTTGGTTATACGCTTGCAGGACATAAGGCGACGGATGCCGGAACGTATACAGCGACGGCAACGCTTAGAGAAGGTTACAAGTGGGCTGACGGGTCGGTTGATGATGTGACGATCGAATGGTCGATCGATATGGGAGTTGTGCAAATTCCCTCTGCCGTTACTGGCCTTACCTATAACGGGAGCGAACAGACAGGTGTTATGGAAGGTGAGGGCTATACGCTCGCAGGTCACAAAGCAACTCAGATCGGCACTCACACTGCGACAGCCACACTTAAAGAAAATTACAAGTGGTCTGATGGTTCTGTGGAAGAAAAGGTAATTACTTGGGTTATCGCAGTCGGTGCAGTTGAAGTCCCAGTTGCGGTAGATGGTCTTAAGTATAACGGCAAAGAACAGGTTGGTGTTTTAGAAGGTGAAGGGTATACGCTTACAAATCATAAGGCGACGGATGTCGGGTCTTATACCGCGACCGCTACGCTTATGGAGGGGTATGTCTGGGCTGACGGTACTTCGGCAGATAAAGAGATATCGTGGACTATTGCTTTGGGTATAGCGCAAGTTCCTGTTGCAGTACCAAACCTTCATTATAACGGCAAAGAACTGACAGGCGTTTTAGAAGGGGCGGGGTACACTCTTACGAATAATAAGGCTACAGAGATCGGAACCTATACAGCTACCGCGACGCTCGTAGATGCAGCTAAATATATTTGGTCTGATGGAACAGTTGAGGCGAAAACGATTGAATGGCAAATTGGTTTAGGTATTGCGCAAAATCCTGTAGCTATTCTTGGTCTTCAGTACAACGGCAAAACGCAGACTGGTGTTAAGTCTGGCACGGGTTATACTCTTTCTGGTAATACAGGTAAGGCTGTCGGAACATATACGGCTACGGCTACGCTCCTTGACGATTATATGTGGGAAGACGGCACGCGTGAGCCTAAGTCAATTACTTGGTCTAGTGCCGAAGAAGCGCGTGATCCTGAGCCCGATCCGCTTCCTGATCCTGAGCCTGATTCAGAAGATACCCCAGCGTCGATTATCTATGTAAACCCTGCCGCGACAGGCTTAAATAACGGTACGAGTTGGACAGATGCTTATACAAACTTTAAGACTGCGCTTTCAAAAATAACAGCAGAGAAAAATGTGATTTGGTTTGCAGGCACATTTACCTGCTCAGCTGACTGCGTTGTGACGATTCCTAATGGTGTTAAGGCGAAAATCCGCGGCGGCTTTAAGGGTGGTGAAGTGACTGCCGCCGAGCGCGAAGAGGGCGTTAAGTCTGTAGTGAGCGGTAAGGTTCGCGCCTACAAGACGCTTGAAATTTCCTCCGATAGCGCTCTTCGCATTGAGCGTATCCGCTTTATCGAGTCTAAGGAACGCGGTATTTACAAGAAGGGCGCTGGCGATTTAACTCTCGTTGATTGTGATATGATTGCTTGCGGATATGCTCTTGGTAAATCGAATGGCAATCCTACTCATGGACGTGGATTCGTGATGGTTGGTACTCCTGGGAAGACGAGATTGTTTGCAACTCGCTGTACCTTTGCCGGTAATCGAGTTGGCGCTTACACTGATTATGATGCTGGTAACGGTCAAGGTGCGGCGTTTATGAATCTCGCTCGTGCGACGCTTGATGATTGTCTTTTCGCAACGAACGGACTTCCTGTTCTTAATGTCCCAAGTACTTATGGCTTTAGATATTTCAAGGCGTCGGCTCTCTACGCTACGAATGCTCCAGTTACTGTACGCGGAACGAAATTCCTTTTCAATCGCGCGGTCTGCTCTCAGGAGTATGATCAGGCTTATGATGTAAATCTCATGGGCGCGACAGTCCGTTTGGAGGCCGGTACGGGTAGGAGCGTCTTTACGAATTGCCTTTGGATGGCGAATCAGAACGCAAGAGGAATTAACAATAGTACTCATATAAGCCGCGGCGGTGGCGGAGAAATCTTCTTTAATCCCGGTAAAACGTACGCAGAGTGTGAAGTTGTAAATTGCACGTTCGCAGCGAACCTTAACCACATTTCCAAAAATGGTGGATGCGGCGTAAACGTCCGCTCGGGTAAGATGAAGATATTGAACTCAATTTTCAGCGATAATATCAGTATTACTACGGGGGATACAATCGGTAAGGATATTTATGTCGCGGACGGCGCGGAAGTGAATGTAAGTTATTCAATTCTCTCACCCGACAAAAGTGGCGACAGACTTATTTACGCGGCGGGTCCCGGTACGCTAAATATTGGCGAGGGTGTTATCTTTGATAGGGCGAACTTTGTTTCACGCGTTGAAGAAGCTCGTTACATGCAAAGCGTAAATGCCGGTACTTACTTCTATCTCCCTGTCGCACTTGATTATCTTATGAATCTCAATGTTCACTTGCGTGGCAAGGCTGGTTACTATGATGCTACGCAGAAAAAAGTTATCCGTTCTTTCAACGAAAATTCTCCGGCAATCGATGCGGGCGATCCCAATAGCGATTATTCTCGTGAACCAAGCAAGATTTGGGGCAATAACGGTAAGCGCGTGAATATGGGCTTTTATGGCAATACTCCCGAGGCGGCATCTAAGGGACGTAAGGGTTTGTTTGTGTATATAGATGGCGGACCTGTAAATACTTTAGATATTGACATTATCGGGAAGCCCGATAATACAGTTCCCGTTGAAGATATCATAGTTTGTGACGGTGCGGATCATGCGGTTAAAATTTATCGCGGGTCCGAGGTTGTCTGGAAATGGAAGGCCTCGACCGATCCAGCTCTCGCAGGCAATACACATAACGATTTAAGAGGTCGATTCAACGGTCTTACCGAAGTTAGAATTTGCGACTATAACGGCAAGAAGGTTGTTGCGATTTCTTCGAGTAACTGCGCATGGGCGATTGTTGATATGGCAACTACCAACGCTATCGCATTCGGCTACAGTAGAACGGCCGGGCAGGCGGTAAGAAATACGATCATGCCTCACTCTATCGATCTCCTCCCGAACGATATCGTAGCTGTAGCTTCGACTTATACGATTGACCAAAATGAACCAGAGACGAAGTATGGTTGCTACTTCTACCATATTGCCGGAGATAAGGCGAAAAGTTATGATGATCCTGCGAAGCAGGGTGCGACATTCTTCTCAATCGAAAATCCGCACGGCTTTTATTGGGATAACGATAATAAGAAACTTTATGTTTCGTCTTCAGAAGGTCTCACGCGTTTGAGCGTCGCATTCAATGAAGAGCAAAATAAGTTCGATATCGTAGAAGAAGCCGTCTTCGGTATTGCGCAACTCGGGGCAAAGTGGGGACACGACCTTGCGGTTGTTCCTGGTACGAGAATCCTTGCGATGACAGCGTACGAAATGACGCTTTTCTTTGATATGGATAAAGAAAAGTGGCTCTTGGATGAAATCATTTGGCGTATGGATCAGAAGGGCTTTGATCCCCATAAGGATAAAATACACTTCTTGTCTACTGTCCCACGCACGGAATACGTGACCGACACGCTTGAAGTTTGGACGAAGGAAAACGGCTTTAAGGAATATCTTAAAGTGCCGGGTGCCAAGTTCTACAAGGCTCGCTGGGCAGGCGGAGTGTTGGACAGCATAACTAAGTAAACAATAAACGAAAGATATGGTATAATATTTGTGAAATAAAGGAGTAATTAAAATGAAAAAAACAATTCTCTTATCTTTAGTGGCTCTTATGATGGCCTCTCTTGAGGCGGCGACATATCGCGTGACGCACGATGCTCCTGGCGGCGGTGATGGCCAGTCATGGGCAACGCCAATGACGATTGTAGAGGCGATTGCTGCAGCAAAGACGGCTGAAGATATTATCCTTTGTAAAGCAGGCACGTATACTCCAACGGATACTATTGCGATATCAACAGCAATAACATTCAAGGGTGGTCTTAAAGGAACTGACGATGAAACGCTCTCCGGAAATAGCGAAAGGTCAGTTTTTGATACTCAGAATAATACGGCAATAAACAATATTTTCTCAGTTACAACTGCTTCTGGCTTGAATACTTTTGAAGGCGTAGAAGTACGCAATGCGTATCAAAGGGGCTTTAATAAGAGCGGTGGCGGTTCGCTATCATTCAAGAATTGTATTTTTGATTCGTGCGGGAAAAAATACAAAACCGATACCACCTTGCGCGGCAACGCCGGTTGTTTTTTAGGCGGTGGTAGTGCAACAATTACGTTTGAGAATTGTGTTTTTTCTCGAAATTCGTATGATTTGAGTAATGGCATAAAAGTTGGTAACGGTATCGCTCTTGCATTTCAGAGCTGTAAAAGAGTGATGATTGATAATTCTCTATTTGTTTCAAATGGTCTTGGTCGTGCGGCTCTTAAATCTTCTAATCCTCCAGGAGGGAATATTAAAAGTTTGCGCGGCGCAGCAATTTACACTGAGTCTCCTTTAACGGTTCGCAATACAGAGTTTCGTGCTAATACAACCGGTATTTACACTGGTGATGATGGTGCAATGGGGGGGATTGTATATATTAAAGAGGCAAAAGGTCTTTCAAGTTTTACGAACTGCCTTTTTCTCGCTAATTCATGTGAACAATGCGATACTTATAAGGCTACAGATACTAAGGAAGCTGGTGTCCTTGTTGTTCGGTCAGCTTCTTCTTCTACTGCTACAAAGGATTCTCTTGATGTTGTAAATTGCACATTCGCCTATAATTTTACGGATGGCAAGACTACATCAGCAGGTATTGATGTCGGCAGTTATGCTGGTACAAAAGCTAACATAAAAAATACGATTTTTTATGGTGCGAGAAAATCTCGTGACCCTGAAAAAGGTCGTGATATTTGGGTAAGCTCCGGCTGCAGTGCCAATATTGATTATTGCTTATTCGATAGTAATGGTGGAGAAGATATTGAAAAGTGTATTGCTGGTGCAGGCACTAAAACTATTGGCTCAAGCAACGTCTTCGGCGACCCTAAATTTAAGTGCGCGATTACAGCGGACGAGGTTGCTTCAATTATGGTCAATAACGACACATATTACGGCTATTCCGCTGACGCATACGAAACAGTTTTCTCTAAGGCCGATGTTCATACGAAGAATCGCGAACTTACTGTAGATACGGGCGACCCCACTTCGCCATACTCTAACGAGCCAAGCCCGAACGGAAAGCGCGTAAACCTCGGTTATTACGGCAACACGCCCGAAGCGCTCAGCACTGTTGTCGGCATGAGAGTTATAATCCGCTGAATTTTATAGGCACTTCGTGCCGACCAAAAACGCTCGCAAAGCAAGCGGACTACACAAAATTTGTAGAAGTATAGTAGGGTTAGGTGGCATCTCAAGCAACTTACAGCAGAGGCTTCTGATTTTTGTAAACAAATTTGTAGAAACAATTTTGTAGAAATAGCTTGTTTTGAAACGACTTTTTAGAAACAACTTGTTTGGAAATAACTCTTTAGAAATAGCTTGTTTAGAAACAACTCTTTAGAAACGACTTTTTAGAAACAACTTGTTTGGAAATAACTCTTTAGAAATAGCTTGTTTAGAAACAACTCTTTAGAAACGACTTTGTAGAATCAACTTGTTAGGGAATAACTTGTTTGGGAACAACTTCTGCTTTGGCGCACGGGCGAACACGCCCGTGCCTTCTTATTTATCCTAAATTCGGCAGTTGCCCCCAAAAAAAATTCGGCAGTTGAACCTCCCCAAAAAATGGATTTCACACTTAAAACCACTAGCACAAATCAATATTAAAGCTTTCACCCAATGGGTGAAACATAAAATCATAGCAAAGCCCTAGATTTTATTGCCCCAACCGTCAATTTTCAACATCCAACGGCTAAATTTAGGATTATATTCGCAAGTTGATTCTATATTTTTTTTATTCCGAACAGTAATCTCATTTTCTCCTTGCTTTTTTGTTTCGCGTGTGATATCATATTCGGTGTCATGAAAAATGATAAGATAAATTCCATTAAACCATCTGGTTGGCAGCATAGCCAGTGGCGCGAAAGGGCGCCTAAGGTTGATGCAGAATTCAATCGTTGGATGGCGAAGTATCTCCCGTTTGAGCGAGAGTTAATGGCCGAACGAGAACGACGTGAAGAGCGGCGACAGGAGCGTCTTGAAAAGCGACGTTATGAACTTCGCCAAGCTTATGGCAACCTTTGTGAAGCCACAGAAGGGCGAGCTGTGATCTGGCGAGAACGCGGTTTTCAGAATTTTGAAGCAGCCTTTGAAATAGCAACCGATGCATTTACAAAAAGAAATGCTGAGCGATATTTTCGTTTAGCTGGCGTTAGTCCGGCGAAAATGCCGCGTTTTAGCGAAATTGTATCAGAACTAATTCTTTTGCATTTTATTTTTACGCTCAATCTCGGGGCAGTCATAAGCTGTTGTGCTCTCAGGCTTTTTGTTCAACTTTCGGCGATTGCGGTAAATCATCTTAAACATCGAGCCATTCGACCTCTCTACTATGAGCGCGAAGCTCAGCGCCGTTATAGCCTCGCCACTGAACGTCGTCGCATCGTTAAGCGCTCTACGATCAATCCTTGCCCATCTAAAGAGGAAATACTAGAAGCGTATCAACATAGGAAGGATTCGAAGGAAGCGGCAATTCGTTTTGGCAGTCTCATTCATGATCTTGAGTGTTATGTTGATAATTCGCTAAAGATTGTTGACGGGCGCATAACCGGTCGTAATGAAGGTGTGAAAGGGTGGTTGGCTGAGAATATACCGGTTCTTGTCGGGAAATACACGACAGTCATGCGTTATAAAGCAATGGCGAAGAAGCTTAAGCAATTAGTGGGGCTTCCCGATCCTGTTCCTGCAGAAGCGGTGCTCGCCACGACAGAAGCGACAGGATTGGACCGAGAAGTGAGAGGAGCGGTCAATGATCGTGGCGTTGCAGAAAAGGTGCCTGATGCGGAAATTGTTCGGGCGGTTGCGATTTTTCGTGAAATATCAGCCGATGTAAAAACTGCTACTGGGATTATCCTGAAGATTGATTCGTATCTTGATCCGTTGAGGGTGGAAGAAGCAACAACGCTCGCTGTTTGGCGGGAGCGATACAGAAATGAGATTACGGTTCGGAACAAAAGAAAATGGTGGCGGAGGTTTGTTAGGAAGAAGGAGTGAATGATTATGTTCGCAGGAGTATAAGTGGTTGTCTCTGTAATTATATATCTCAATAGACTCAGGCGTGCGTATCAATAGACTCAGGCGTGCGTATCAATAGACTCGGGCGTGCGTAGTTGACTCAATAGATTCAAAAGCATCTTTATGTTTGAGAATTATATGAAAACTGATTTTAAAAAAATCATTGAAAGGGATTTAAAATAAAAAAAGTTGTATAGGAAAGTTTATGAAAAGAATAACAAATATGATTAGTGTTTTAAATTTGTTTTTATCGTTCGCTTGTACGCAAGGCTTGTTTGCTGATGTGACTGATTTTAAGGATAAACGAGATTCTATCATTTATGTTAACCCCGCCGCGACCGGTAAAAACGACGGTACAAGCTGGGGCAATGCTTATACAGATTTTAACATTGCTCTTAAAAAGATAACTCCAAATAGAAACGTCATTTGGCTTTCGGGCACATTTACTTGCTCGGCAGATTGTGTTGTCAAGATTCCAAGTGGCGTTAAGGTGAAAATCCGAGGCGGCTTTAAGGGCGGCGAGGTTTCGGCCTCTGACCGCAAGGCGGGCGTAAAATCCATCGTAAGCGGCAATGTTCGGAAATATAATACGCTCGATATAACATCCGACAGCTCGCTTCATATTGAGCGGGTACGCTTTATCGACTCGAAAGGGCGTGGCGTCTACAAGAAGGGGAAAGGAGATCTAACTCTCGTCGACTGCGATATCGTCGGTTGCGGGTTTACGCTCGGCAACGTTTACGGGCGCGGATTTCTGATGGTCGGCTCGTCCGATAAAACGAAATTCTCCGCCAGGCGCTGCACGTTCGCTGGCAATCGCGCGGGAGGCGCGAAAAGCCAGTATGATGTCGGTACCGGCCACGGCGCCGCGCTTATGAATCTTGCGAGGGCGACATTTGACGACTGCCTTTTTGTCACGAATGGTCTTTCGGTTCTTTCGTCGCCCGCCGAAGATCCGCGCGGCTTCAGGTTTTTTAAGGCTTCCGCGCTCTATGCGACGAACGCGCCCGTTACGGTGCGCGGAACGAGGTTTGTCGGCAACCGCGGCTGGTGCAGTCAGGATAGGGCTCCGGCTTCCGATTTTGGCCTTATGGGCGCGACGGTGCGTCTTGAGGCCGGCACCGGCGGCAGCGCCTTTACGAATTGCCTGTGGCTCGCCAATCAGTCGGCGGTCTACAGTGTCCATAAAAACTTCGGCGGCGGCGGAGAGCTGTGGTTCAATCCCTGTAAACCCTCGGCTGAATGCGACATTGTAAACTGCACGTTTGCCGCTAATCTTAATGATATCTGGAGAAACGGCTCTCGCGGCGTTAACGTGCGCTCCGGCAAGGTGAAAATTCTTAACTCAGTTTTCGGCTGTAATGTCCGCACGCGCATAGGTACTGATGTCGGTGAGGATATTTATGTCGCCGAAGGTGCTGAGGTCTATGCAAAAGGTTCGATTTTCACGCCTGATAAAAAAGACGGCAGACCTCTTTATGCGGCGGGCGCGGGCAGGTTGACGCTTGGCGAGGGGGGTAGGTTTGATAAGCCTAAGTTCGTCTCTCGCGTCAATGATGCGAAATATATGAGAGTTCAAAAATCCCGCGCTCATTATTATATGCCCGTTGCGCTAGACTATCTTATGAACTTCAACGTGAATCTGCCCGATGCCGCGGGGTATTGCGATTCTGCCAAACCCGTCAGGGCCGAAGTCGCCGCAAAGCGAGATAAAAAAGTTCCTGTTGAAGATATCATCGTCTGCGACGGAGCCGACTACACGATCAAGATTTATCGCGGAACTAACGTTGTCTGGAGATGGTGCGCTGCAGAGGATAAGACTTTCGCCGGCAATGAGCACAATGATCTGCGCGGGCGGTATAACGGGCTTACCGAGGTGAGGGTCTGCGATTACAGAGGCCGGAAGGTCGTCGCGGTTTCTTCGACCAACTGCGGATGGGTGATTGTCGATTTGGCTACAACCAACGCTATCGCATACGGCTACAGCAGAACGGCCGGGCAGCCGGTGAGAAATACGATCATGCCTCACTCCATCGCGATTTTGCCCGATGATATCGTGGTGGTGGCCTCGACGTACACGATCGATCAGAACGCGCCCGAAACGAAGTACGGCTGCTACTTCTACCATATAGAAGGCGATAAGGCGACGAGTTATAAAGATCCCGCGAGACAAGGCGCGACGTTTTTCTCGATGGAAAACCCTCACGGTTTTTACTGGGATGAAAAGAATAAAAAACTTTACGTCTCATCGTCCGAGGGGCTTACCAGGTTGAATGTCGCGTTCAATAGAGCTAAGAATAAATTTGAAATTGAAGAGGAGGCCGTTTTCGGCATTTCTCAGCTCGGCGCAAAGTGGGGGCATGATCTTGCGATAGTTCCCGGCACGAGAATACTCGCCATGACCACATACGAGATGACGCTTTTCTTCGATATGGACAAGGAAAAGTGGCTTTTGGATGATATTGTATGGCGTATGGATATAAAGGGCTTTGATCCGCATAAAGATAAAACGCACATTTTGGCTACGGTACCGCGTTCTAATTATGTGACTGATACGCTTGAAATCTGGACAAAGGAAGACGGTTTTAAGGATTACTTAAAAGTACCGGGCGCGAAATTCTATAAAGCCCGGTGGGCTGGCGGAGTGTTGGATAGTATAAAAAAGTAAGATTTCAACGATCTTGAATAGACGTTTTTCTTCCGAAGAGATAACGCGCTTTTAATACGTAATCGGTCAGTGAGCGGGTGCGTCACTTTAGCATTCACAATTTGTTCCGAACCGTAATCTCATTTTTACAGGGTCGCCGGACAAAGTAAATGCAACTATGGGCAGGTTAAATGCAACCTAGTGTAATGATGTGCATTTAATTTGCCTTGTTGCATTTAATCTGTGCCAAAAATCCGTTGATTTGAATCCGGTTGCATTCGGATTGACGTGT
>CAJGDE010000011.1 GCA_904502135.1 Kiritimatiellia bacterium | reverse complement strand
CCAAGCCGACGGTCGAGGATAAACTCGTATGCAGCCACCTGCAGCGAACGATCCGCCGCCGTGATTTCGTCAAAGAGGATGATACCCCGCGAATCGGGATCGCGCGGCCACTCGCTTGCGACGAGCCACTTCACGCCGTCCGGTCCCGGCACGGGAAGCCCACGAATGTCAACAGGCTCGCGTTGCGCGAGGCGCACGTCGATGAACCCGATGCCGAGTTCCCGCGCCACTTCGCGCAGGATGCTCGACTTCCCGAGGCCCGGCGCGCCCCACACCATAAGCGGCGGCAGCGCGCTCGCCTTTTCAGGATTCGCCGCCAACGCCGTCAGTTGCATCTTCAGCAACTTCTCCAGCTCCTCGCCCGTCACGCGGTTGTGAAGGTCGAGGGCAATTGCTTCATCTTTCTGATTTGCCATCTTCTTATCCTTTTCTTTGCATCTGGTCGAGAAAGAAAATCCACACGCTCGCGTCCGGGATGCCATCATGCGTCGGCCAATACATCCCCAGCCGCTTCCGTATGTGCTCAACCATGCCCATTTGCTTTATTGAATCCATTTTTCTTCCTGTGGTTCCTTTCTTGCACAAGCCTTTTAGCAAAATCCGTGCCAAGACAAAATCAGGCCCTAAAAGCGCCTTACCTCTCCTTTCACCGTTCAGATTTTGAACAAGCGGTCTATTTTTAACCCCTCCTCACTTCAAAAACGTCATTACGAGATTCACCATGAGCTCTTTTTCTTCAGGTTTGGAACAGGCGATCATCACCGTAAGTGCGACAAGAGTATGATCTGCGATTCTTTTAGAGCCGTCTTTTAGAATCTACTCAGTATCAAGACTATTAGAGACGCGCTTCATGATTTCGACAGTCTGGTCAAGCTGACGAAGACGATTTTGGTTAATAGCGTAGCCCTTAATGAGATACTCTTTCAAAACCGAGGTCGCCCAACGCCTAAATTCCACACCTCGCTGTGACTTTACACGATAACCAACAGAAATTATGACATCAAGGTTGTAAAGGCCTACTTCTTTAGTTTGGGTTTTATCCACCATCGCGCCATGACGAGTGGTATATGCAAATTTTGCATAGGCCACTTTTCTATCAACTTCACCATCCTTAAAAGCATTATTTATGTGCCTTGCAATATTTTCTCATCATCTCCATCTTCTTAAAGCACACAAGCCCTGCGCTATAAAGCGCAAGGCTTGGTTTTATATGCTGACTAGGCAATTAAGTGCTACTTACCTAATTTTGCTTCTGCATGCACGCAGCTCGTGCTCATGCCGGCTCCTGCAGACACGCCGCCTACATTGGCGTTCATACCGATACCGCACTGCTTTTCACTGCATTTGGATTTCAACAGCCCCCCACTACTGCTCAACCCAAATAAGTTTATTGGCATCATAACCACGGCGCTTTGCTTCAGTTAAAATTAAACTCTTCACCATCGGATTAACTGCGGTCGTTCGGGATAATATCCACAAATACTCTGAACTATCTCCGCCGACTAACGCGTACTGATAATTTTCATCCACCCAAAGTATTCGATAATCTCCGTAAAACGGCCAAAAGAAAGAAACTCTTAAAAGCCCTTGTTGATCAGTGTGTTTAGCTCTGCCTGTAGACGTTTTAATCTTGCCATCCTTTAGGCCAGTATTAACAACCTGAATATCCCCGTCTTCGCGCATCGTGTAAGACGCTTTTGTATGAGTCATACCACGCTCAAACCAATGATCAAAGCGTGCGATCTCATACCAGCAACCCAGATAACGCGGCAAATCAACATTGTTAAGCGGCGTTAAATCTACGGATTGCCGCGTTGAGCGACAACCCGTAAAAAACGCCATTGACAATACCAGCATCGCAGACGCCAAACGCGGCACAATGAAATATCTCACACATCTCATAGGACACCGCTTTCTATTTGATATCTAACTTCCAAAGCCCGTGCATATTACAATATTCATAAACGGCCTTGACCTTCTCGCCTGGCAGCAGCGCGAAGATCGCCTCAGGCTTGCCGAGCGGATCAAGCACTTTGCGCTGATTGCCCGAAGAAGTTTCTACCGCTATCCATTCGATGTGATGCTCCTTAATCATCGGGTGCTCAACCGACCCGACTTTAACCGCAACAACATCCCCTTTCACTTCAGCTACCGGCACATGTTTTTCGCCTGCGCCATCGCTTGTATTGGGCTCAAGTTTTTCCATCGGCACATCGCAACATACGACATCGCCGAATCCGTCCTTAACCATCGCGACAATCTTGCCGCAAATAGAGCACTTATGGAATTGCATACTATGACCTCACTTTCTTTTGTCTCCCCGAAGACCATCTCCGGTTGGACGGCGGAATGATACATCTTTTTCAACGGCTATACAATCATCAAATATCGAGTTTTGTTGAAATTACAACAAAAGTAAAAAATTCTATTTTTGTTGTCTCTACAACATACTTACTGAATATTAGATTTCATAAAATTTCAGTCTCCTTCATTACTGACATAATATGCCGCATATTCAAAGATTTTATCAATACGTAAAACCACAATTTCAAGAATGAATATGATATAATTATGCAAATGAAAATGATGAAAAAAATTGCAGTACTGATGGGCGGAACGTCGAACGAACGCAATGTCTCGCTTGATTCCGGAAAAAATGTCACTGAAGCGCTCTCGTCGCTTGGCAAATACGATGTCATTCCCATCGACATAAAAGAGAACAACCTTGACGCGCTCCCTGAAGATGTCGATGCCGTTTACATCGCACTTCACGGCGGATGGGGCGAAAACGGCGGTGTGCAAAATGCTCTGAACGCAAAGAAAATCCCTTATACTGGTCCAGGCGCGCAGACATCACGCATCGCGATGGACAAGATAAAGACGAAAATGGTTCTCGAACTTAAAAATGTTCCGACTCCGCCTTGGGGCTTAAGTTCAGCCGGCGACGAAAAACCGCCCTTGCCTGTACCTTTGGTAGTCAAGCCGCCATCAGACGGCTCGTCGTTCGGAATATCGAAAGTTTCTGACCTCGCCGATTGGCCGAAAGCTCTCGAAAACGCTTTTGCCGCAATGGAGAACGCTTCTTTAGGCGTCAGTGAAAAAGTGGCACTTGTAGAAGAATTCATCCCCGGCAGAGAATTCACGGTGGCCGTCGTCGACGGCGAACCTTGGCCTGTCGTAGAGATCGTCGCCCAGAACGGATGGTATGGCTTTGATGAAAAATACGTCTCCAATGAAACGCGCTACCCTTTTCTTGAAGACGACGAACTTTCGAAAAAACTCAAACAGACAGCTGTTGATGCGTACAACGCTTTAGAATGCCGAGGTGTTACACGCGTAGACTTGAGAGTCTCTCCTTTAGGCAGAATCTATGTGCTTGAGCTTAACACATCTCCAGGTCTTACATCGCATTCGCTCGTGCCGAAAGCTGGCATGAAAACGGGCCTTACATTTGCTGAGGTGTGCGATAAGATTCTCTCCTGCGCAGCTACGGATTAATCCAAATGAAAAAAAACAGAATAGAAAAAGACAAAAAGACTGGCATATTGTTTATAGCCGCAATGGTCGTTGTCGTCGTTATCATTGTCGCCAGTATCGTTTGCTACGGGAAATTGCGAGACTTATGGCTTGAGCAGTGCGTGATCAACGATTTTGAAACGCAGGTCTCAATCACCTCGGGCAGAATGGTAAAGGCCGACGTCATAGCGGAAGAATTCGGATTAAAGAAAGGCGCGAATCTCGCGCTGATCAATTTCAGGAAAAAACGCAGCGACATTCTGGAGAAAATTCCGAACATAAAATCGATATCGGTTAGCCGCACTCTACCCGACAAGGTGGCCATTTCATTTGAAGAACGCACGCCATCGGCAAGGGTGCTGACTAAATCAAAGAAATCCCGTTATGGCAGAGTAGTCGATTCCGACGGCGTTGTCTTCATCTTCCAGAACGGAACGGATATGCTGCCAGTCATACGCGAGGCGTACGATCCGGGCACCCCTCCCGGCGCGAATCTTAAAGGCAAGGCGCTGTCGGCTCTTATGCTTATTGAGGCGTGCAAAGAGCCTGACTTCCAAGAGCTGGGCATACTTGAAGTCGACAGTTCAAAACCAGATTTTCTCGTAGCCACGCTCGGTAATTACTCCCGTCTTAAAATAGCCTGGCGGGATATGGATGAAAACACGCGCAAATCGCGGGAGAACCTGACGAAACAGCTTAAATACCTCGTAAACGCCATGCGTACCCGCGTAGCTCCGGACAGCGGAATCATTTGGAACGCAACTTATATTGAAACCCCAGAACGCGTCACAGCCAACACGCAGGAAAAACTATGAACAATATCTACGCCGCACTTGAAATAGGCACTACCCGCACGGTATTAGCCATTGGCGAAGCTGAAACTGGCGGAAGACTTAAAGTCACCTGTCATGCGGAAATCCCATCGACGGGAGTGAGAAAAAGTCAGATTCTCGACATCAATCAGGCTTCGCAGTCAATTCGCGCGGTACTGCACGAAATCCAAAAAAAGCAGGAAGAGACCGGGTCTAAAATCACCGTCGGTAACGCATTTCTCTTAGTCAGCGGCCAGCACATTAAAACAGACCCCTCCTTCGGCAGCGCGCAGGTCGAAGGTTTCAAAGTCGGGGCTGCGGAAATCAACGAAGTAATCAGATCTTCGCGCCAGCAGATAGTGCTGCCGAGAGATCGCGAACTTTTGGACATAATTGACCAGGATTATGTCTTGGACAATCTCGGTGGAATTTCCCAGCCCAAAGGCATGTCGGGAAGACTTCTTAAATTAAACACTCTTCACATACACGCCGACCGCAACAGAATTTCTGACGCCCGCACCGCGGCCGACGCCGCCCACCTTGAGATACGCGAGCCTCTTTTCGCAACAACATGTGCCGCTGAAGCCGTACTCGAAGAGCATGAAAAGAAAAACGGCGTATTGGTGCTGGATATAGGAGGCGGCTCTACCGGATATGCCGTATACTGCGACGGCTATGTGGTCTCAGCCGATGTTATAGGCGTCGGCGGCGACCACGTAACGAATGATATCGCTCACGCCTTCTCGACAACCAACGCCCAGGCTGAAGAACTTAAAATACGCGAAGGCTCGGCAATACTCAGCGATATCTCTGGTGAAGGCGCGAGAATCAAAGTACCCGGCTCAAACCCTCTACTTGAAACGAGAACCATCTCGCGAAGAGCCTTAGATACCGTGGTAAACGCGAGACTCAAAGAGCTCTTCACCATTATCCGCGAGACGCTTGAAAGAGACGACCTCTTCCACAGGCTTCACTCAGGAGTCGTCATAACCGGCGCCGGGTCAAGACTCAACAACATAGATCAGCTCATTCGCCACGAACTTGGAACTGACGTGCGCCTCGGCAGGCCCATTCACGTGGACGGCTTTGAAAACGAAGCGAACGCGGAATCGTTCGCCGCTATCGCAGGCGCTCTTCTGTACGCCCACCGCAACTATGAGGAAAAATCTTTCCTCGACGGAATCTTCGGGAGGTTCTTCAAATGAACAGCGATTCGCCCATGCTTCTTCTCGGAATCGGCACTTCTGGCTGCGCAATGGCGCGTGGCGTAAGCCGCGCTTTCGGGGAAAATCTCAGATATGCCATGGTCGACACCGATGCGACAACAGGCGCCGACGGAGGTCCTTTTACGCTTCTTGGCGGCGACAGGCTCTCCGGCCGAGGAACAGGCGGAGACATCGTGGCGGCAAGACTGGCAGCAGAAGACTCGATAGAAATCATCGATGAACACCTTGAAGGTGTGCGGCTTGCGGTTATCGTAACAGCTCTCGGCGGCGGCACCGGCGGAGGTGCGACACTTGAAACGGCCAAACACCTTGCCTCGCGAGGAATACCTTCCATCGTTTTCGCGACAACACCTTTCGCCTTCGAGGGCGAAGAGCGTCAGAGAAACGCACGCGGTGTCATGTCGATGATTGAAGAAGCCGCCAACGCCACTTTCTTCACTCCGCTCGACAAGCTGGTGGGAGACGAAGACAACATGGAAACGGCGATGCGCCGCGCCATTGACACAATGGCCACGGGCATTACGCTTTTCTGGCGTCTTGTCGAAAAGCCAGGCTATATTAGAATCGACACGGAACGCCTGCGTCATCTCATAGCCGCAGCGGGACGCGGCAGATTTGCGGCAGTCACCGTTCAGGGGCCCGATCGCACATCCGAGGCGATCGACCGTCTTATCAGAAGCGAAATGCTCGCCACAGCCTCGGCTCCGGTGAATTCCATCCTCTGCGGGGTTCTTGCCGGAGAAGATTTGAGACTGAGCGAAATCGGCCGTATCGCCGACGGCATAAGAAGCGCCTTCGGCGAAAGACTCACTTTTGACCTGGCGACGGTAAACGACGAGGCTACATTCTGCGGAAGACTCTCTGTCGTCGTCATGCTCTTCGAGGCCTCGTTGAACAGTGAAGCGATGCCAAGCGGAGTAATGAGTTCAAGAAAACCCAAAAAAGCGAAAAGTCCTCTCGGAATCGGCCCTGTCGGGCGCGGAAGATTCAACAACGCCGAACAAACAATCTGGCAGGGAGAAGATCTCGACATTCCAACATTCATCAGAAGGAACGTAAACCTTGATTTCTAAACGCGACGGACACGTAAGGGTTCTGCCTCTTATTGTCGCAAACAAAATTGCGGCCGGAGAAGTGGTTGAACGCCCTGCCTCGGTAGTTAAAGAACTTGTCGAAAACGCCATTGACGCGGGCGCGAAATCAATTCGCATCGTAATCGCCTCCGGTGGAGCGAAACTCGTGATGGTGCAAGACGACGGTTGCGGGATGACAAAAGAAGATGCGCTCCTTTCACTTGAACGTCAGGCCACATCCAAAATTCTCGATGTTGACGACATTGAAAACATCGACACTCTCGGCTTTCGCGGCGAAGCGATTCCGTCAATAGCCTCCGTATCGCGTTTTTCCATCACAACAAGACGTCATGACAGCGATGAAGGCGTTGAAATATCCGTTACAGCAGGCTCCGTCAACAACGTAACATCCGCCGGCTGTCCGCCGGGGACGATAGTTGAGGTAAGAGACCTTTTCTGCAATGTACCCGTGCGAAAAAAGTTCATGCGCTCCAAAATGACGGAAGAGGGCCACATTAAAACGATCTTTACCGTTACAGCCCTCTCTCACCCGGAGATTTCCTTTTCTCTGACGGCAGACGGACGCGAGCTTTATCGCCTCACAGCGGCGACTTCCACGTTAGAGAGAGCGAACGATCTTTTCGGACGAGAATTCACCGAAAATATGCTGCCTATCAAAAACACATCACAAGGCAAAGTCAGCGTCACAGGTTTAATTGAGCGCCCCAACCGCTCTTTCTCCACCAGAGCCGATCAATACATCTTCATCAACGGCCGACCCGCCAGCGCACCGGCAATCGCCTATGCCCTCAAAGAAGCTTATCCCAACAGACAGGGCGAATGCCGCCCGGCGGCGGTCATCTTCATAACGCTCCCCCCTTCTATGGTGGATGTTAACGTCCATCCAACCAAGCGCGAAGTGCGTTTTACCGACAATAATGCCGTTAAAAACGCGATCATAGAAGCTATCGAAAATGCGCTCTCTCCGAAAATTGAAGTTCAGGAAAGCGAAGTGCGCAAGCGAGAATATTCCGCTCCTTTCGAGTCACCCAGCATAGCCGCAGAAACGTCGCTCAAGACGGAGAAAAAGGTCTATACCGCCGACACAGCGCCAACGCTAAAACTGCCCGATATCGAAGATGAAGAAACTCACAGCGCGCCTGTTCCATTGGAGTTTGCAATCGAGCCTGATTCTTCCGCATCAAAACCCTGGACATGGTTTAAGTTTCTCGCGCAAACGGCTTCCGGCTACATGCTGATCGAAACCGATGCCGGAGTAGTCACAATCAATCCCCAAGCGGCGAGAGAGAGAATCGCCTTTGAACAGCTTATGTCGACAGGGAACTCTCAAACCACGAGCCAGCCACTGCTCATACCGGAAACCGTACAGTTAAGCCCCAGCGATTTCGCCCGCATCAAAGCCTCTCTAAAGGAAATCGTTTCCATGGGATTTCAGCTTGATGAATTCGGAAGGGATACTTTTAAAATAGAAGCGATACCTCAGCTGATCGGCGAATTGAACATCTCAAGTGTCCTTGCGACAATCGCCCACGATTTGGCCGAAGGAGCTCACCGCCGATCCTCGGAGAAATGGCGCGAAGAACTTATCGCGAAATCGATAGCGAGGTCTTTTGCCGGCTCGAACATGAAAATGACGGAAGAAGGCGCCGTGAAACTTGTTGAAGAGCTTTGCTCCTGCCGCATGCCGTATGTCTGCCCGAGAGGCAAGCCCGTTATGATATTTACCTCGACACGTGAGCTGAACAGAAAGTTCGACAGAGCCTAACCTTGCTTGCAGGCAGAAAGAAGTTCAAACAGCACAGGGTCTTTTATGGCGATCTCTTCGGAGGATAATTCGCATATTTCATGCGGAAACACTATCCATTCATCTGAAAATTCCCTGGCGAAATAATCGGGAGAGATATTCGTTTTATTCTTCAAAGGCTTGTAATAAACGCTCGCTATCCTCATCTCAAGCGAACGGCTCTCCAAGAGAGATTTGATGGCAAGAGCAGTTTTTCCTGTATCAAAAACATCATCGACGACAAGAACCTTTTCATCCGCTTTTATCGAAGAGAGAAGCTCGTGGGAATATTCAAAGACGACGTCGCTGTCATTTTCATTGATACCCGTGTAACTGGCGCACTTGATTACCGCGTGACGCACATCCCAGCCGGAAGCTTTCAGAAACTCGTGAACCGCTACACCGACCGGCGCACCGCCTCTCCAGAGCGCGATCAGGACATCCGGTCTAAAACCGCCTGATCTGACTTTTGCCGCAAGGCGCCAGATATCATGTAAATAAGAATTTGCGGAAAGATATTTTTTTTCAATCATAACTTATATCAGATACTGTCATTTTCTGTCTTTATTGGGGCTCATCATTTCCGGCTCAAGGCGCTCACGCGCAAAAGTCGAGGCCTTGCGGTAGATTTTTTCGAGTTCATCAAGACACTTGCCTGTCCCTCGCCAGAACGGCACGGGCCCCAAACGTTTCAACACATCCGACTCTATTTTCATCACTAAAAGTATATCATGCTTTTCAATCGACATCAAAAAGCGATGCGGGCAGGAAACAGAACGCCAACGCATGTTCGCGCATCATACCGACAGTAACTAAAATGTCACGTCCCCTGAAATGTTTGAAAGCTTCAACCCATGCGCCTTCAAGACGCACCGATATAACACCGGAAGACGACTGATAATCTCTTATCACCATTTCTTTCGGAGAATACCTAATACCGGTGCCGAGCGCTTTTGACACGGCTTCTTTCGCGCACCAGAATCTTATAAGCGTCTGGGCGGGGTTTACGGCTCCTGCGGCAAGCTCCAGCTCGTCGGGAGTGAAGACACCAAGCGAAAACTCCTGCGAAAGATCTCTGTTGACGCTTTCAACATCAACTCCGACGCGAGCGTTGGCGGCCGCTATCGCGATGACGAACTGGGCCGTATGGGCGATGGCCACATCGAGCTTCGTCGTCAGCCCATCCCCCCACGCTCCGAGCGCATGAGGCTTACCTGAATCATCAGGCCATATCTGAATATCGGCATCGCTCCACCTCGCCTGATGAAATTTCTTCATAAACCTGCGAACCGCCTCTTTCGCGGCCACTCGCCCGAAAAGCCACTCCGTGCGTCTGGCAGCAGAGCCCGTCATGGCCGAGAACTCGCGCCTTTCCTGAGCAGAAAGAATAACATGCGAGAGAGTCTTCAGCCAAAGCTCTTCATTGCGTTCGAAAATTTTATATGGAATATCGGTTATGAACGCAGAGGCCACATCTGTCGCGGGCGAGCCGAGAAACTCTCGGTCGACCTCTTCTGTGAGAAAACTCATTACCGGCTGAAGTATAAGTTCGCGATATTCAACAGGCACGCGCTCGGTGAGTTCTTCCCATCCTTTTATGGACATAAGTTCATTGCCGTTGCCATCCGTGACATCGATATCCGAGACGTGGCTTTTGGGCGTGACGCCCGTTAGACGCAGATAGCATTTAAGCTTCGCGCCTTCATCGGGAATGTACCCGCCGAAATCAAGACGCCTCATTCTGAAGGGAAACGAAAACGCGCCCGAAAACTTTTCATGGCTTCTCCAAAGCTGAAAACCACTGACGACTATTTCAAGTAAAAGCGGGTTTATAACCCATATCGGAAAACGGGTAAAGGCGACATTCCCGCCGAGCTGTGGCACGGCAACCTCGTAATCCATTCCAGATTCGCTCCACGACTCAACAAACTGCACACCTCTGAGTCTTTTTCCGCAGCAAAGGCGCTGGGGATAAATATCTCTGCCGGACCAGTGAACCATACGCGGTTTCACGAGCCTTTCCGTTGTCGCGGGAAGAGAGCCTCGCGGCTTCTGCGCAAAAACAACGGTCGCCTCCATCACAGGCCAGGTATAGGCGGAATTAGGAGAGTCATCGCGCAACTGAACTTTTACGGCGACCTCCCCCTCCTTGCCAGCGGCGACTCGCTCAGCCTTTATAAAAAGCTTCAACGCCCCGCGCTTGAACGTAACCGTACGGCGGCAGACCATATCTTCAATCGCCGTAAATATCCGATTGGGAACGACAAGCTGCGCAGCCTCGGCCATTATCTCGGCTCCGACAGGAATGGCGAGCATGATAAGCCCTTTAAGATTGGGGTCCGAATAGCTGAGCTGACTCGTTCCAAGAGCATAATCGGCGATGAAGGGAAGCTCGCTTAATTTGAAATCCTTTACGAGTTCCACCGACACACCCGGACTTGAGTCAATCATTTCCGCATCGGAAACGAGAGGATTCATCGCTCCGAAATCAAACTGTCTCTGACGCCGTTTCTGTTCCGCGATTGCCGCAGCTCTGGCGGCCGCTTTAGCCCCCCGTCCTTTAGCTTCGGCAAGAGGAGAAATCGCGCGCGGCATCGCCTCATCTGACAGCAGCGTAAGCCTTGGGAACGAACGAGAAAGGCGCATCTCGGCGTCCTTACGCTCCTCAAGCGAAATCGTCGAAGAGAAATCAAGAAGCCGAACTTTTCGCCTTTCGTAGAACTTGGATATATCGACCTTCGCTCCCAATGCGATAAGCTGTGCTATAGCGTGATGAACCTGCACGACCCCGCGGCGATGTATGGAGTTTAATGCTATCGCCGCGTGCTCTTCATTTTTAAGAGTATCTTCCACCGCGCTCGTCATAAGCCCACGCGGACCCACCTCCAGAAAAACGCGGTACCCGTGCTCATACATTTTTCTGATCGTACCCTCAAACAGAACAGGCTTCGCCCAGCACTCCGCCATGTCCGCGCGCGCGGCCCGCACACTGCGCGGCAAAAGCTGCGCGTTGGCGCACGAGTATAAATCACATGCAGGATGGTGCTTAACCCATGTACAGGTAAATTTTTTAATCGCAGGCACAAGAACCTTCTCGCACATCTTTGTGTTAAAAGGCCTATCGAGCTGGAGCTTCATAACTCTTATGCCTGATGAGGCAAAGGCCGCTAGAGCCGTCTCCTCAAAATCGACGGCCACAGCATAAGTTTTTTGTCTCGGCGAAAAATCAACGACAAGCATAACCTTCTCTGGCGGAAAGGTCTTCACGATTTCATCAATTTCGTCGCTGCGGCGCAAAAGAACGGTGAGCATCGCCACCTCAGGCAATCCGACGTGATTGACCGCCTTGTCGACGATCTTGTATATCTCTTTGATGACACGCACACGCTCGGGGCGAGAAGGTTCTGCGCCGGCTGCGCCCGAGCGCATCATCGCCGCGAGATCACCGCCTGCAAAACCGACCACACCTTCGGGGTTGACATCAAGACTAGACATAAGTCTTGATAACGCCACGCACCCGGCATAAGTAGAAACAAGCGCTTGAGCATAAGCTCCTGAACTGAAAACGTCTGCATCATGCCTATAATACGGCGCTGGCGGGAAGATGAACGAAGATGGAGTGAACTCCCCTCCTTCACGCGAAAGTGCCTCTTCCAGTTCATCGAAGGCGCTGCGGCATTGAGGATAGACTATTGCCAGGTCTCTTAGCATATCAGGATAAAACCCTGTGGCTCCGGAAAAGACAAAGGCAAGCTTTCCGCTGTTCTCGCCCAATAGGCGGTTGCGGAACCAGTACGTGCCGCTTTTATCCTTAAGCCGAGAAGCTCCTGAATTTATGCGGGAATAAGCTGAAGAGAGCCTTCCTCTGAGATCGGCTATATCATCCGCGATTATCGCAAGCGCACATGCCCCCGTATCGAGAGAAAGGGTATACGCGACATCTGAAAGCTTAACCTCACTCACGCGGGCAAGAAAAACGCTCAGCTCCTGAATTTTTTTCAGAAGAAGCTCGTCATTTTCCGCACGTATGACGATTAGCTCTGTCACTGGCGATCCTCCGGTTCTTCTTCAAGCACGACTACGGCGCTTCTACCCTCGGTGGATGATGGACCAACGGGATCGATCGCATCGAAATTCGCTCCCATTACCGCTGCACGGCGCGGAGATGAACTATCTCCGGAGATCCACGGCCTCGCCTCCGTAAGAAGATAGGCACTTGACGTTAAATTCGAAATCGAATAATTGGGCTTCGTAGGAGATATTTGCGGCGGCAGAACGCGATGGCTCAGCGCGAGCGCCGCTTTCGCTACTCCAGCGGCCATAGAAGCTCTTAACGTATGGCCGATATTACCTTTAACGGAACCTACCCCCACAAGTGGCCCACCGGGATGATGCTCGCCCCAAAGACTTTGTATGGCTTTTATCTCGCGAGCCTCAGATTCTTTGACGCCATTTCCGTCAGCTTCGATAAGACCTATCGTATTGACGGGAACTCCGGCCTTCTCGGTGGCGCGAGAGAGAATCGACGAAGGATCATCCGGCGGATTGTGCCCTACGGCAATCGAGCGGATAAGAGCATAAATATGGTCTCTGTCTCTAAGAGCGTCCGAACGGCGCTTAAGAACAAAAAAAGCGCCCCCCTCGCCGGGCAGCGTGCCAGAAGCGTCTTCCGAAAACGGATGATAAACATTATTCTGCGAAAAAGGAACCTCTCCTGAAAGGCCTTCCAAATAAGAGCGCGAGACAGGAGGTGTGATGGCTCCGGCAAGAGCAATATCGACACGACCTTCGTCAAGATCGCTCTTCGCATCCATAAGAGCCGTCGCTCCAGTGAGCATTCCTGCATCCATAATCGTCGCAGGCCCGTTGAAATTGCATTCTCTGGCTATCCACGAAGCGAATCTGTAACCGGCGCCGAGCAGAAACGAAGCCGCATTTGGAGCCGGCAGAGACTCGACCAGTTTCGCTCTTACCGCCTCCATATTGGCGGCTGTGGCGCTGGGCATAAAGCGCCTTAAAATATCCATCGTCTGATCAAGAAACGATGTGTGCTGAAGCCAGTTTATGGTAGATGCGTTAAATGGGGGCGCGTAGCCGATTCTCACCGAACCGTTGACCGCCTCGCGCGAATGCGGCTTCATTGAAGCATCGGCGAGCGCGTCAAACGCCAGCTGCGTCGCGAAATAAAGATCCTGATTTTCGCCGGCGTTTATCTGTCGCGGAAAATTCTGCATCGCCTGCACACACGAATACAGATCGCCCAATTGGCCGATTCTGGCGGGGTAGGGTCTCGGGAAAACGCTTTTCTCTCCGGCCGGCAATTCCGCCTCGGGCCCGGGAGCGGTCAGATGCGAGCGAAGTGAAATTATGGAATCCCAAAAAGACGCGGGCGAACTTACGCCTGCAAAGCGACAACTCATACCAACTATCGCTATCGACGAATCCATTTCCGCGCAACGCTTTTTATATCACATTCTTCCGCTGAGAGCGTCTATCAGATCGCAAAGGCGCTTGTAGCACATCGAAAGATCGTCGTTCGTCACCCGATACATATACTCTCCCGCGCGCGCCATCTCGCCCTCTGCATTCATAAGGCGCTTTTCAATCGTCTGCGGAGAATCCGTACCGCGCCCCACAAGACGATCGCGGAGCTCTTCAAGCGACGGCGGATTTATAAAGATATCGACATACCCGATTTTCATCGCGTCGGTGTTCGGCAACGAGCGCACATAGTCTCTTACCTTCGCCGCTCCCTGGACGTCAATATCAAGTATCATCGAGTTCCCCTCAGCGAGCACCTCGCTGATCGGAGACTTGAGAGTGCCGTAATAATTGCCGTGGACAAGAGCATGTTCGATAAAGGCATTTTCCTTTAGAAGTTCTTCAAACCTCTCTTTTGTAAGAAAATGATAATCGAGCCCGTCTTCTTCCTCGCCTCTGGGCTCGCGCGTCGTACATGATATCGAATACACAATATCGGAATACTCCTGAAGGAGCATATCAATAAGGGTCGACTTTCCGCAACCGCTTGGAGCTGACAGCACTATAAAAAGAGGTTTTGTCTTCATTTAATTTTACCTCGGAGATAATTCGCATTAGAAATTTCATCAGGTGTAGCGCAACACCTCATCAACCGTAGTGTATCCGTCGAGAATCGAACGGATGCCGTCTTCGCGCATCGTGCGCATTCCGAGCTCTCTGGCCTTCTCGCGGATGACGAGCGTCGGCGCGCGGTTGTTGACGAGCTCGCGCAGAGGATTGGACATTCTCAAATACTCGAAAACGCCCTTGCGCCCCTTGTATCCCGTTCCGTTGCAGACCTTGCAGCCTTTTCCGAAATAGAACGGACGCCCGCCGATCTGATCGCGCGTCATTTCTATACGCTCAAGCGTTTCGTCGTCCGGCTCATAGGCCTCTCTGCAATCGCGGCAGCAGGTTCTTACCAATCGCTGACCGAGAACGGCCTCGACCGTTGAAGAAAGAAGGTAAGGCGCGACATTCATATCCATAAGACGCATGATGGCGCCGGCCGCATCATTCGTATGGAGCGTTGAAAAAACGAAGTGTCCAGTAAGCGCCGCCTGCACCGCGATTTCGGCCGTCTCGAGATCGCGGATTTCTCCGATCATCATAACATCAGGGTCCTGTCGCAGGAACGCGCGAAGAACTTTCGCGAATGTGTTGCCGACATGCGCGTCGATGGGAACTTGAACAATTCCGTCAACATTATATTCGACAGGTTCCTCGGCGGTAAGAAGTTTTGTATCGATCTGATTGATGCGTCTTAATACCGAATAAAGTGTCGTCGTCTTACCTGAACCGGTAGGACCTGTCACGATGAAGATTCCGTTCGGCTTTTCGATATCCATCGTAATCTGCTCGTATACATCTTCCGGCAGACCGACGTTTTCAAGATCGAGCGATGTCGCCGACTGGTCGAGAATACGCATAACGACAGACTCGCCGTGCGCCGTAGGCAGACACGATACGCGAAGGTCAACCGCGCGCCCCGCGACGGTAAGAGCTATGCGGCCGTCCTGAGGAATGCGACGCTCTGCAATATTCAGATTCGCGAGAATCTTGATGCGCGAAATGATTGCGGGAGCCATCTTGACATCCGGCGCTTTCATCTCGTAAAGAGCGCCGTCCACACGGTAGCGTATCTTGAAATCATTCTCGAACGGCTCGATGTGAATATCCGCCGCACGATCTACAACGCCCTGATAAAGAACAAGATTGACAAAACGGATGATCGCGGACGAATTTGCCGCGCTCTCCATCGAGGCTATATCATTGGCGTTGGCCCCCGCGATATCCTCATCATCGCTCATGCCCTCGCCGAGCGATTTGATCATATCCGCCACTGAATCGCTGGAATCGCCGTAGTACTGCGCGATGCGGTCCATGACGTCCTTTTCTCTGGCGAAGACAAAACGCACTTCCTTGGAAAGAGTGAAGAGCATTTCATCCGAAATCCTCGGATCAACGAGATCGAATGTCGCAAGCGTCACGGAGGCATCATCGGCCGCCACGGGGAAAACATTGTACATTCTCGCCGTTGAAGCTGAAATAGCCTCGGTCACTTCCGTCTCAAGCGTCATTGAAGATAAATCAATCGCTTCTGTATCCTGATACGCGGCCATAGCCGCCAGAAGGTCATCCTCCGTGAGAATCCCTTGATCAATCACGAGCTGACGCATGGCTTTAGCTTCCGATTTCGCCAAATCCTGAAGATCCAAAGCCGTCTGCTCGTCGATATAGCCGTTCTGAATGAGAAGTTGTAATATTGCGTCTGTTACCATCGTCTTACCTCAAGTTTCAAACATTATAACATTTTAAACCGAGAATTACACGCCGCCTTTTCGTCTGTTGCGCATCGCATACGAAGAAATGGCGCGATCCAATTCCGCCTCTGAAAAATCCGGCCACAGCACATCAGAAAAATAAAATTCGCTGTACGCTGTCTGCCAAAGAAGAAAATTGCTTGTGCGAACCTCGCCGCTTGTGCGGATGACGAGATCAGGATCAGGCACATCGGGAGCGTAAAGATAATTTCTGAACGTCTCTTCCGTCACAGGACCTTTGACGCGATTTACGGCATCTATTATCTCGGCTCTTCCGCCATACGATATGGCGACGATAAACTCCCTGTCGAAATCTTTCGTCTTCTCCTCCAGCCTGGTTATCTCAGATAGAAGATTTCTCGGCAGATCGCCTCTGCGGCCGATCATCCTGAAGCGCACCTTGTTCTTCATGAAGTCCAACGTCTTGGATTTAAGCATCTTCACGAAAAGACCCATCAGACCGTCGACCTCCTCTTTCGGGCGTTTCCAGTTCTCGGTCGAAAACGCGTAGACGGTAAGATACTTGATGGATCTGTCTTTGCACCACTTAAGAACCTTGCTTAACGTTTTCGCGCCCTCTATGTGGCCTTGGCCGCGCTTCTTGCCGCGCGCGAGCGCCCAACGCCCATTCCCGTCCATAATGATCGCGATATGACGCGGACAATTTCTCAATATCGAAAGCGCTTCATCGAAGAATCTCTCGGGCGTGGAAGCCCCGCTCGTAAGACCGAGAGTTTCGACAGACGAGAAATCCATAGCGTATAGTTCGGCGACCGACCCAGCCCTAAAGACTTTAACGCCCTCCTCCTCGGCAACTTCGCATAAGCGCTTGACGTTGGACGAACCCTCGCTGCCCAGAACGAGGACCGCGCGGGAATTACGATCTGCGCCGCGACAGAATTTTCTGACAGCGTCCTGACGCAATTTTGTCGCTTTGCAAACTTCAGCCATCTTCACGATCTGATAGTTGCGCTCCAACTTCTTCACGATCGCCTTGACTTCATCCGAATTCATCGTCGTCTGGCTGACGACGCCGATCTTCTTTGCTCCGATCGGCAGATCAGGATAGACGTACGCTTCCTTGGCCTCAGCGGCGATCCCCTCAACCTCTATATGGCCTTTGTGACCGATTATGACAAGCGGCAGACCCTGAGCGGAAAATTTCGCAGCGGCGCGATGCACCTTGTCGACAAAAGGACAGGTGGTATCGACAATCTTCAATTTTCTTTCTTCAGCTTTTTTCCGTATCGCGGGAGAGACTCCGTGCGCAGAAAAAACGACCGTTTCGCCTACAGGCACCTCGTTTACGCTTTCAACAAACTTAAATCCGAGATCTTTAAGCTCGCGCACAACTATTTCATTATGAACGAGCTCGTGCAGACAATACACATTTTTAAGCTGAAGGGCTTTGGCAATCGCCGAATTGACGCCTGCGCAAAGCCCGTGTGGTTCTATGACCTCTATTTTCACCTATCAGGTGACTTTATTTAACCGTGCGTTTTTTACGCGGATTGGGCTGACCGATCTCGGCAAGCATCTTACGGAACGAACCCTTGCGGACATTAAAGGGCTTTCCTCCCTTGATGCGCGGGAATTCGCACGCGCGAATCTTCGCCGCGTCGTTCTCATCGGGGCCGACAACGCCGGAGACTCCGTTAAGAGCGCATTCGACAGCCTTGCGGGCGCATTTCTCGATAAGGCGCAGATCTTTCTTGTTCGGAGCGGCGGCGCGGGCAAAGTAACCAGACTTGAAGACCTGGGTCTTTTCAGCCTTGAGAAGTTCGCCGAAGCGCTTGGCGACATACTGACCGACATTGACCTTGTCGAGTCTGGGATGACCGAAAGCGTCAACAGGAACTTCCTCGCCGCGCTTTTTCATTTCAGCGATAATATCCTTTACGCCGGCACCTTCCGAAACGAAGATGTTGACGGAATCGCACTTATCCATGATTTTGAGAAGGCGCTCTGCCTCGCTCTTGAAATCGATCTTTGACTCAGGCACGTAAACGGCATGAACTTCCTGGCGCTCGCGCGTAAGGTTGAACTGAGGAAGGAACTTCGTGCGGGAGAGCATCTTGCGGTAATACTGCGCCGTCTTGTACGTAAGCCAGCCGCAGTTGCGACCCATGACTTCGTGAACCGTAAGAGCACGGGGATTGGCGGAATTCTCCTTGACGACATTCATGAAGTACTTAGCGCCCTCTTCAGCGGCCGTCCATGCGCCAAGCGACTGCTTGATCGGATAAACGTCATTATCGATCGTTTTGGGAAGACCGACGACGATAAGAGGATAGTTGTTTTCGGCGAGATACGCAGCCAAATCAGCGGCTGTAGTATTTGTGTCGTCTCCGCCGATTGTGTGAATTACATCGACACCATCTTTAACGAGCTGGTCAGCAGCCACCTTCAAAGGATCTTCACCCTCCTTAACAAGGCCGCGCTTGACACAGTCTTTAACATTCGTGAGCTTAACGCGGCTGTTGCCGATGGGGCTGCCGCCGTGTTTTGTAAGAATAAGAGCATTCTTGCGGACTTCATCGGTCACAGGGATGGAGTCACCTTTTAAAAGCCCCATATATCCGTTGATGTAACCTATCATTTCGACGTTTGGAGACTTCTTCGTATACTCGTCGATGAGATACCCGATTGATGAACTTAAGCATGGCGCAAGACCACCAGCTGTAAGGAACGCAACTTTCTTCACTTCTTTCATTTTGTTTACTTCTTTCTTTTTCGATTTATTCGCTTAATTAAATTATTTACGGATCTTCGCCATGACATTGACAGTTTCAATCGCCGCCTGCATTACAGAGAAACCCTTGTTGCCCTGTTTCGTGCCGCAACGCTCGACTGCCTGCTCAAGATTTTCCGCACTCACAACTCCGTCAAGAACCGGCACGAGAGTATCGAGCGAAATCTGAGAGAATGCGCGGGCCGTGGTTTCATTGATAAGATCCGCATGCGCCGTCGCACCCTGTACGACCGCACCGAGAGCAACTACAGCATCAATGCCTTTTTTAGAAGCAAGAGCCTTTACCGCTAAAGGCAATTCATACGCTCCAGGCACTCTGACAAGCGTCAAATCTTTCGTGTCACCGCCTAAGCGCACAAAAGCATCCTCAGCCCCCTTAACAAGCTGTTCCGTAAGAAAGCTATTAAAACGACTTACTACAACGGCGATTTTCATTCCCTTCGCCGAAAGGTCTCCTGTAATTTCTTTCATTACATAATCCCCATTTTGAAAATTTGCGAAAAATTATATCAAATCCGCCGAATTATGTCAAAATGCATACTTTATAGCTTTACAACACCTAAATCGGAAGGTATCCACCAGCCACGAAGCGAAAGCTCAAACGGAAAGACCTTGATACCGTCAGGTTGGCAGTTTCGTTTGAACGCCTGGGTAAAGAATCTGCGCATGAATACATCAAGCGTGGATTTGATAACGCCCTCTTCGTATCTGCCTTTGAAATACTTCTTTGCATTAATCAGAAGATCCTTTGAACCCATTTCGTTTATGATAAAATTCCAAAGGAAAAAATCATGAAGGATATAGGGACCGATCTTATCTTCGGTCACCTGATTTTTTATCAATTCGGGCGAAACCGGCGTATCAGCTATGTCATTTACGGCTTTGGCAGCGAGAGGAAAACGCTCAGCGTTGCCGACGGCCCACCAGCGGCAGACCTTTTCTACAACGGTTTTCGGCACGCCGCTATTCACCGCGAACATTGACATGTGATCGCCGTTATATGTAGACCAGCCCAAAGCGATTTCAGATAAATCGCCCGTACCAAGAACGATCCCTCCGGTCATATTCGCCTTATTCATCAAAATCATGGTGCGCATACGCGCTTGAACATTTTCGTAAGTAACATCACATGTCTTGCCATCGTGACCGATGTCGCGAAAATGGACTTTGCACGATTTTGTGATATCTATCGTCTCAAGCTTAAGATTAAGATCTTTGCACAATATACCCGCGTTAGTTTTTGTTCTTTTCGACGTACCAAAACCGGGCATTGTATAAAGATGTATACCTTTTGTATCAAACCCCAACTTCTCGTATGCGGCAAAAGTCACAAGCACCGCCAAGGTCGAATCAAGACCGCCCGAAACACCAATTACTGTATCGCGGCAGCCGATCGACTTAAGCCGCTTCACAAGGCCTTTAACCTGAAGCTGAAAAACCTTGCGCTCAGAACAGGGAAAAGGCTCTATGGGATATTTTTTCGCAGGACGGCCAAGATAGGCCCGATGCGTTTTAAGGCAGCCCAATTCCTTTTTCATACAGCCAACTCCTTATTAACCTTTTTTGTCATTGAAAATACAGCCTCGTCAATCAACTGAGGAATGTCAATTACAAGAGCATGCTCAGAACCCTTTACCATCGTAAGGCTGGCATGGGGAAAAGACGCTTTAAAAAAGTCAGCGTTTGACGAGCGAACTATCCCGTCGTTTTCGGCCTGAAAAATCGCTACGGGGATTTTTCTTTCAACAAATATTGAGCCGAGCTTTTTAACATCTTCTCGTATGTCTGTATCATAAAGATATTTAAGCCCCCGAGAAAGATTCTCCGGCGTATCGATCATGTATGGATTAGGTTTTGATTCCGGAACACCAAAAAAGCCTTCGCCGTTCGTCATCTCAAGACCCTTGCGCAATGCCTCAAGGCGACGCGGCGTCATACCACGCCAAGACGAAGACTTCTCTTCCATCATGCGCGCTGTAGCGGCTATCAATACGAGGCCTTTGATTTTCTCGGGATACGCGGCAGCCAGACGAAGAGCAGTGCTGCCGCCCATCGACCAGCCGACGAGAACAACCTCTTTACTGGAATTTACCTCTCTTTGTGCCAAACCGTCCAACTGTTCAATATAAGAGAAGATTTTGACTCCTTTGAGACTTTCGCAAAGATCCCACGCATTGGGGCTTGCGGCCCAGCCGTTAAGCGCGATCAATTTCATCGAGAATCCTTTCGGCAACACGGCGCTTTGACATCAAAGGGAACTTCTTCAATGAACCATCGGGATAAACAAATGTTACGCGATTCGTTGAAACGCCAAATCCAGACCCCTTCGCCAAAACATCGTTGGCGACTATAAACTTAAGATTTTTTTCACGGCACTTGCGGGACGCCTCGGCTAAAACATCGTTCGTTTCAGCGGCAAATCCAACGCGCGTTATAGGTACGGACTTGAGCGATTTTAAAATATCGGGATTGCGAACAAGCTTCAGCTCTCCAGTCATGACGCTTTTCTTCTGCTTTTTGTCGAACGATACTTTAGGCCTGAAATCCGCTACAGCCGCAACTCCAACAAACACGGCTCCGTCGATGACTTCGTTTTTGACGGCCGCGAGCATGTCTCTTGCGCTCACAACATCTATCCGTCGCACTCCCGAAGGCGTCCTTAAGTTAACAGGCCCTGCGACAAGAACCGTTTCATGCCCTCTACGGGCCGCTTCCGCGGCAACGGCAAACCCCATTTTTCCGGTAGAAGGATTTGACAGAAACCTAACAGGGTCTATGTGTTCGCGCGTCGGGCCTGCAGTAATGATGAATTTCATTTTACGGCCAGACGCTTCTTTACAGCGTCCGTCACAAACGAATCTATATCTCCACCGTAGCGGACAATCTCCCGCACCGTAGAAGCTGTGACATAAGAAAGATTTTCACTGGGCATCATAAAGAGAGTTTCAATCTCGGGGGCTAATCGCCTATTGGTCAAAGCCATCTGAAACTCATATTCAAAATCACTGTAGACTCTAACTCCGCGGATAACGACTTTGGCGCCCTCTCTGCGGCAGAAATCAACTAGCAGCGTATCAAGAACCTTTATCTCAACATTGTCAATCCCCGAAGACAAAACATCTTCAGCGATCATCTCCAAACGCTCCTCAGCAGAAAACATCGCGCCATCTTTGGAACTGGAAGCGGCGACAGCAACGATTAATTTATCATAGAGCTTTGCGCCGCGCTGTATCAAATCAAAATGCCCTTTTGTCATAGGGTCAAAAGTTCCAGGATATACAGCGATTTTTTCTGCCATAATTTCAGCCCTCTTTTAAAAATGTTTTACGAGAGGATTAAACGAAGAGGCTTCTTCTTCGGTATACGAACCAAAGGCCATGACTATGAGTCTGTCACCGACCTTGCCTTTATGGGCGGCCGCGCCGTTTAAGCAACAGACCTTACTGCCGCGCTTGCCGGCGATAGCGTATGTCTCAAAGCGATTGCCGTTCTCAACGTTCGCGCAGAGAATCTTCTCCCACTGACGAATACCGACGGCCTGCATATCATCCGGGTCGAGCGTGAGCGAACCCTCGTAGTCCAAATTGGCCTCGGTCACCTTGATGCGGTGAAGCTTTGACTTAAGAAGAGTGATCATCATACTAAAAGCCTTTTAATCTGCAAGTTTTTCGCGAATCATGGAGGCGGTCACAAGAATCTTTTTCTTCTTGGTGTCCCCCGGAGCTTCATACATGACATCCGTCATGAGACGCTCCATTTCGGCTCTAAGCCCGCGCGCGCCCGTCTTCCTGCGAAGAGCGGCCTTCGCTAGCTCCCTAAGCGCATCGTCTGCAAATTCAAGTTCGACGCCGTCCATCGAAAGCAGCTTCTTATACTGCTTCACAAGCGAGTTTTTCGGTTCCGTCAAAACTTTGACGAGCTCATCTTCGCTTAATTCGCCCATTGCCGTTATAACGGGAAGTCTTCCGGTAAATTCCGGAATAAGCCCGAATTTGACCAAATCTTCAGGTCGAACGTCAAGTGAGCCGATCTTAGGCTCCTGTTCGCCCTTCGCGACTTCCCCGCTACCCGCGCCCGATGAAAAGCCGATCAGCTTCTTGCCGCTACGGGAAGCGACGATCTTATCAAGGCCCACAAACGCTCCGCCGCAGATAAAAAGAATATTCGACGTATCGACTTCAATATATTCCTGATCGGGATGTTTGCGCCCGCCTTTAGGCGGAATTCTGCAAATCGTACCTTCAACGATCTTCAAAAGCGCCTGCTGCACCCCTTCGCCCGAAACGTCGCGGGTGATGGACACATTATCGGTCTTAGAGGCGATTTTATCTATTTCGTCAATGTAGATTATGCCGCGCTTTGCGAGCTCCACATCGCCTTGCGCGTTCTGCAGAAGATATCTTACTAGATTTTCAACGTCTTCTCCGACATATCCCGCCTGCGTCAGAACCGTGGCATCGCCTATCGCAAAAGGAACACCGAGAAGTTTAGCGAGAGTTTTCGCAAGAAGCGTCTTTCCTGTACCGGTGGGACCGAGAAGGAGAATGTTGGACTTTTCAATCTCAACATCCGCAAACTCGTCTTTACCGGTCTTGGGAGATTCTGCGGCTTCAAGACGGCGATAATGATTGTGAACGGCTACGGCGAGAACCTTTTTAACCTCATCGTGCCCAATGACGTGCTGATCAAGAAACGCCTTGATCTCTTTAGGCGCAGGGGTCGGAGGAAGCGGCTTAAGCTTGGACTCTTTCTTCGCCTCCTCCTTCTCGTGCATCTGAATCAGCTCATGAGCCCGCTGTACACAATCAACGCAAATACCGGAACCGTCGATACCGGGAAGTATCGCCACTTCCTCCTCATCGCGGCCGCAGAACGAACAACTGAAAACGCTTCTCTTCTTTTTCATCTCAACCAATAACTTCGTCTATAAGACCCCACTTCTTCGCCTCTTGGGCGCTCATGAAGTAGTCTCTATCGGTATCTTTGACAACATCAGCCATTTTCTTTCCTGAATGTTCAGAAAGAATCTCGTTGAGCTTTTCTTTAAGCCGAAGAATTTCGCGCGCGGTAATTTCAATATCGCTGGCCTTACCTTCGGCGCCGCCCCACGGCTGATGTATCATAATACGAGCGTTCGGAAGCGCAAAGCGGCGGCCTTTAGTTCCCGCAGTAAGAAGAATGGCTCCCATTGAAGCGGCCTGCCCCAAGCAGTATGTCGCGATGGGACATTTCACGAACTGCATGGTGTCGTATATGGCGAGACCTGCGGTAACGCTGCCGCCGGGGGAATTAACGTAAACAGAAATCTCTTTCTGCGGATCCTGCGACTGCAAGAACAAAAGCTGCGCGCAAATGGCGTTGGCCATATCGTCATTCACCTCGCCGGAGATGAAGACGATACGGTCCAACAGAAGGCGGGAGTAGATATCATACGTTCTCTCGCCTTTTCCCGTCTGCTCGACAACATACGGAATCATATAAGACTTTGCCATTTTTCTCAACCCTTAGCGTTGGCAAGAACAAAATCAACAACCTTCTTACCAAGCTCTTCTTCGGAGCCTTCGATCTTCTCTTCAAGAGCAATCGCCTGCAGGATGTACCAAAGGCGAATACGCTTGACGGCGGACTCCTCAGCCTCCTTCATAATCTTGTCGCGATTGTCCTGGAAATACTTCGCGTCAAGACCGGAGTACTGCGCCTGCTTGGCGAACTCCATAAGAGTATTGTTCTTCTCACGGTCGACAAGCGTCTGAGGGACATCAAAGTCGGCCTTCTTTAGAAGAAGTTCAATCGCTTCATCTTCGCGGCGGCGGGCCTCTTGTTCAACCGCAAACTTCTCCATGTTTTCACGGATGCTTGCAACATACTTTTCGAAAGACTCGGACTTCGTTTTTTCGACGAGTTCTTCATCTGTAGCAAGGATGCGCTTACGAAGAGCGACAAGCGTGATTTTATAAAGAGCCTTCTCGCCCTTAAGCCCTTCAGGAGCACTTTCCTTGTCGAACTTGGCCTTTACATCCTCTTTTGTCTCGCCGATCTTCATTCCCTTGAGAGCGTCAAGAATCTCAGGGAGGAAGCGACCTTCTTCGATCTGCGTCCAGTAACCCTTGCCCTCGGCGACAAACTTCGCTTCGGCGTTGATCTCAAGAATGGACTTGCCCTTGACGGTGCCGGAATAATCGATCTGAACGAAGTCACCTTCAGCGGCTACATCGTCGGCCGTAGCATCAACAGTCTTAGCATAAGCCTTGCGCATGCGATTAAGCGTTTCTTCCACTTCGCTGTCTTTAACGGCAACGTCTTTAGAAGAAACCTTAAGGCCTTTATATGTGGGCAGTTTAAATTTCGGCTTAACGTCGATCTCAGCTGTAAAAGCGCCGCCTTCTGCGGAGCATGAAATGTCCTTGACGTTAACAAGAGCGACCTCTTCAATCTTCTCTTCTTCAACCGCTAAGGCATAATTCTTCTGGAACATTGCTCTTTGCATTTCCTGGCTGAGAAACTCAGAAAATTCCTTGCGAATAAGCTCGATCGGCGCCTTCCCCGGACGGAACCCTGGCAACTTCGCTTCGCGAAGAAAAACCTTCTCCACATCCTTCACAATCGACTTAGCCTCATCAGCATCGATTTCAACCTTGAGCTCAACCTTGCACTTGCCCAAATCCTTTAGTTTTGTCTTCATATCGAGATTTCTCCTAATGTTTGAAAAAAATTATCTGTATATTTTACCAAATTATGGCTCAATAGCCAAGATGTCGACGCAATCTTCTCCAATTTGGCAAACGCTCATCCATAAGTGCGTAAAAAAGCTCGCCGTGATTATGCGCCCTTAAATGAGTAAGCTCATGAACAACAATATAATCTACAAATTCACGCGGCCGAGCAGCAAGTTCGCTGTTGAACGTAATCTCCCTTTTGCGCCAATGACAGCTACCCCAAATCGATTTCATCCTTTTTATCTTCCACTTTACGCCAGGCTCACCGAACTGAAACGCCCTTTCTCTTACGATCTCGGAAAGAAAGATTTTTAATTTTTCGACATCCTCCTCGCTCGCCTCCGGCCCGAGACGATTTCTGCGCTCAGCCGATTCAAGACGGGCCTTTTGAACCCATTTCCATTTCGACAAGAGGAATTCTTCCGCCTCATGAAGCGTAGAGCGCCACATCGGCACGGAGACTTTTACGACTCCATCAATACCGACGCGAAGATTGATACGGCTTACCCGCTTTACAACGACCTCCACGGGGACGCCGTCAAGGATATTCATCCCGCGATGCAACATACCTAAATATAATCAAGTCTCTCGAATGCGCAGAATTTCTATGGAACTTGCTTTGCGCGTGGCCGGATCAAACTCAATTACCGCGCCTTCAAGAACCGACGGCCCCTCGGCCACGTCAAAACGGCTAGGCATACCTGTGAGAAACTTCTTTGTCACAGGTTTTAGGTCTCGACCTATCGAAGAGATATAAGGTCCTGTCATTCCAAGATCGGTCAGATACGCCGTTCCCTTGGGTAATATAAACGCATCTGACGTCTGAACATGCGTGTGAGTGCCCACCAGCGCCGTCACACGGCCATCGAGATAATGACCTAGAGTTATTTTTTCACTCGTCGCCTCGGCATGGAAATCGACAAACACGCTCACATCTTTAGGGATTTCCGCAAGCACCCTGTCGGCGGCCTTGAAGGGGCAGTCCACGCTATTCATGAACACCCGTCCCTGAAGATTTACCACCGCAAAGCGAAATGTCGGCAATGTTACAATACACCATCCGCGGCCGGGGCAGTCAGCGGGAAAATTAGCCGGACGAACAAGCCTTTCGACAGAACCGATCTGCCCGGCGAACTCCTTTTGGCCCCAGGTGTGATCTCCGAGAGTTATGGCATCGGCGCCGGCATCAAGAAATTCTTTGGCGAGAGCGGCCGTAATACCCGAACCCGCCGCGCAATTTTCGGCATTTACTATAACGGCGTCAATTCCGCCTTGATTTTTAAGACGAGGAATTTCACGCTTGAAAATCTTTCGTCCGGGAGAACCCACTACATCGCCTATCATCAATATCTTCATAGATCAGACCTGCCTTTGACGCTTAAACTCAAGATCGCGGCTGAAACGGAGAAAACGGCAACGATCCGTCGCGGATAAACGAGCGATATACCTTCCACGCTTTTTTCTGCGCGCAAATCGTTATGGTATAACCGTCTCTGCCGAACTTCCACCATGGCGGTCGGACAACATCTATAATGTTGAACCCTTCCCGCACGACGGAATATAAATCGCGCATTGTATAACCGCTCTGTTTTTTCGTCTTCTCGTTGACCGTAAAAAAGAGTCTCCCCTCAGGCTTAAGAACGCGATGAGATTCTTTGACAATATCTCGCACGACGCAATCTCCATGAAGAATCACCACATCAAACTGTTCGTCTTCAAACGGAAAATCTTTACATAAAGGGATTCTGCGCCATGCCATCCCCCGCAAGTGAGCGAAATTCGCAGGCAATTGCTCGCCTGAAAATCCAACCTCAAGACTGGTGCGCACCGGCTTTTTCATCAAAGAGTAATTTCCGTTTCCTCGCGCGTTTGCATATCCTTCAATCTGGCAACGCCCTTTTCAACGTCGTCAGGCCCAAGGAACACGGCTTTTGCGGCCATGGAAGAATCCGCATGCGAAAAGAACTTCTTCGGCTTTTGATTCTTAAGCTGAAGGTTGACTGAATAACCCTGCTTACGAAGAGATGCGGCCAGCTTAAGCGCCGCGTCACGCTGCTCAGGGAACATAAAACCTACCGCGACACCCTTTTTCTCCTTAGCTGCTTTTTCGCCAAGGCGCGACTTAAGGAGCTCTGTAACCACGACATCACCGAACCCAAGACCTACAGCACTCGTAGGCTCGCCGCCGATCGTCGTCAAAAGATTGTCGTATCTCCCGCCGCCGAAAATGGCGCGGAACTCTCCAGCGGTATCGAAGCATTCAAATACTATGCCGGTATAGTAGCTAAGACCGCGGATGACGGAAATATCAAATTCCAGACAATCGGCAAAACCCGCTATTTCCGCAAGACGGAAAAGCTCTTTAAGTTCCGGCGAGTCTTCGTAAGACTTGGTGTCCATAATCGCAAACGTAGCCTTGACCTCATCTTCCGAAAGGCCGCCGTCTTTTAGCATCGCCGCGATTTCGGCATCAGGCATCTTTCCTCTCTTGTCGAGAGCGAGAAAAACCTGCGCATGTTTTTCTGGCGGAATACCGCTTTTCTGGAGAAGCTCGCCCAAGAACTTGCGTGAAGAGACGTGTACTTTAAAATCTCCGGACGAAAGCCCCATGCGAATCAATGCGTCGCAAGCGGCCTGAAGAACTTCAACTTCCGCCAAAATAGAATCTTCACCGATGATATCGATATTCCACTGGTAATGTTCACGCTTACGCCCTTTTGTCATGCGCTCGTAACGAAAACACTGGGCGATCGTCGTCCATTTAAGAGGAAACTGAAGTTCTTTCTGCCTCTGGGCGACCATTCTCGCCAAAGTCGGCGTCATTTCTGCGCGTAACGCGATGTGACGCTCTGACTTATCAAAGAAATGGTAAATCTGCTCGCCCACCTCTTCGCCCGCCTTTCGAGCGAGAAGGTCATAACTTTCAACCACACACGAATCATACGGCTCAAAGCCGGATGCTTCACCAGCTGCGCGAAACGCATCAAAAACTCTATTGCGCCACGCCATATCTTCGGGATAAAAATCCCTCATCCCCCTTGGGGCCTCAAAACTTATTTTTTCCGCCATATTTTCTCCCTGAAGCGATATTATAACAAATTTATCACCAGAACTTCCACCATGGATTTACTTTCGGCTTCACGCCCTCCTTGCGGTAAAGCTCGCGGACAGTCGCCGTGCCGGCGGTTTCCGGATCCGCCACAAGATTACGCGAGCGAAACTCGATGTTGTTCGGCAATGACCAAAACTCGGAACGGATGAACTGATCGCTGTTCACGCGATGAAAAACAACAACCGAACCATTAGGCATGATACTGATGATCGGTTTATCTAAACGCGAAAGAGGACCGAGATCACGCGTTTCAAACATATGCTTTTTCAACCCGGTATCGGCAGCCGAAAGGAATAGATGTTCTGAACCGCGCCGAGACCAGTAGGACAGCGTAAAATTCCTCTGCAATGATTTGGAATTGGAGAACATTTGCATCGCCGACGAAAGTTTCACTCCTTCAACGATGTCAAACGCTCTAACTTCACCCTCGTATCTTATGCCTTTACGGACAAGAACTGGCTTGGCGAGATAGCGCCGCGTTTCGCTGAGGTTATAATGGTCGTCAAGGAACGCCTCGAATTTCTGACCTTCGCCGGTCCTCAAATAAAACGGCGCGATAAAACGGCCTTTCCCCTTTCGATCCAAACGGGTAAGATCTTTCGAATTAAAAACCTCAATGAAAAACCGATCGTTAAGACCGCTTGCGCCGTCTCCGATGGTTTCGGGAGAAGAATTTACAATATCTACAACGCCGCGAATGCGCTCGCCGAGAACATAGTCGCGGAAATCAAGTTTGAAATCGACTTTTATCTCACTGACCGACGCAAAAAGCGACATCGTCACAAACGCGATCGCCATAAAGCATATTTTTTTCATATTTTAATCTCCAATCCGTCGTAAGCTGGCTCTATTCCGTCAGGAAGCATCTCAAGCCACTTCTTATGACTGAAATCATGGCACATGTGTATTAAATACGCTTTTGAAGGATTTATCCGCTCTAAATACCCAAGCGCTTTATCCATATTCAAATGCGTCGGATGCGGCCTTTGCCGAAGACAATTCAAAATCATGACATCAATGCCCTGAAGACTTGATATCGTTTCTTCTGGCAGAAAATTGCAATCTGAAATATACCCGATTTTACCTCCGATAAGGTAGCCGCAACATTCAAAACCATGGCTAACCTTAAGCCTCTTAAGCTGCACCCCGGCAACTGAAAAAGTATCGTCCTCCACAAAATTGATCATTGGCCTATAAAGCCCCAGCTCATTAACTTGAGGTTTTACATAAGGAAAAATGCGATGCATTTGCTCTATCGTCTCCGGCATCGCATAACAATTCATGGGCGCACCTACAATCCGCCCGTCAGGCCCCATAACGCCGTTGATCGTATTGAACCGCCTGACATCGTCGAAACCGGCGACGTGATCCATGTGCGAATGTGTAAGAACGACCGCATCGACCTTATCTATGCCGTACTCCAATGCAGCAACGCGCATTTCCGGCGGCGTGTCGATTAAAAAGGCTCCTTCATCAGTTCTGACATAAGCACCGCACCTACGCCTTTTATCGCGCGGGTCGTTTGATGTACACACCTCGCATTTACAACCGATTTGAGGTACACCAACAGATGTTCCTGTGCCTAAAAATTTAAATGTCATAATATTAACCAACGAAAAACCGCGACGAGATTTCGCCGCGGTCTAACGAACTTTGATTTAGGAGCTTATTCGACGTCTCCTGTGAAAAAGCCATGGAACTAATGTTTGCGTGAGTTTCACCTTTGGGAATTT
>CAJGDE010000010.1 GCA_904502135.1 Kiritimatiellia bacterium | reverse complement strand
TATCTTTGTTTTGTTGATGAAAAAGGCGCAGGCCCTCAGTACATAGCCCAAAAAGCCAAAGAGGCCGGTGTCGTCGATCAGGTGTATTACACGGGGCGCGATTACAACAAGGCTCTCGATTGGATGAAAGCCGTTCCTGGCGGCAAAACCCTTATCTGGATCGGCACATGGCCCAAACCCACCCCAGAACATTCAGCAGAAGATATCGCCCGATTTGAAGCGCATTACGAATCGAAAATGAAGCAGATGCGAGAGAATGGCTTTAAGGGAGTTTCTGCCGTTTCGCTCCACTCGTATTACAATCCGAACGCGGCTGAAAAATTTGTTCCACGATCTTCGTTTCTTAAAAAGATGATAGAAGAATTCCATTCTTACAACATCCCGGTTTGTTCTATTCCGTTTGAGGGCGGTGAAACAGAAGAAGTTTATTTTAAACTTTGGGACCTTGGATGTGACGGTTTTTCAACAGACTATCCGAGCGTTATGTTTTCGGTCATTAAAAAACTGAAAGAGAACAAATAATCGTATGACTCAGGTTTCAAAGAAAGAAAATTCCGATTCCCGCAGATTCTCACGAATGCAGTGGCGCGTACTTATCGCCACGATGATCGGGTATACGCTTTTTTATTTCATGCGCAAGAATTTTTCTTTTGCGATGCCGGGGTTGGAGCAGGATTGCGGAATTTCAAAAAGTCAGCTTGGTAATTTTCTTTTCTGGGGCGGCATAATTTACGGGTTGTCCAAATTTTTAAACGGCATTATCGGAGATCGCGTCAATTCCCGCAAGATGCTTTGCCTTGGGCTGCTCGCCTGCATAATCGTCAACATTCTCTTCGGTTTTGTCCCAGACTTTACGTCGGGCAGTTTGACTATTTGGGCTTTCGGCATACTTCTTGTTGTCAGTCAATTTTTCCAGGGCACGGGTTTTCCGCCGTGCGCCAGATTGATCGCGCATTGGGTGCCGCCGAAAGAATTGGCGACAAAAATGAGCGTATGGAACACAAGTCATTCTATCGGCGGCGGACTCGTGGCCAAATTATGCGGCGTAATCATGGGCCTTGGTGTTCTCGGCGCCGCCAATCAGGGCGTGGGGATGTGGAAATGGTGTTTCTGGGCGATGGCGATAATCGGTCTTACGGGGCTTCTCGTCATGTGGTTTATTCTGCCGGGGACACCCGAAGAAGAGGGGATATCCGTTCCGTCTGACGATAGCGCCTCGTTAAAAGTACAAGATATTCCTTCTTCCCATTCGAGCATCTGCAAAGACGTCTTTCTTAATCCTGCAATTTGGATGCTCGGCTTTTGCAATTTTACAATCAACGCCGTGCGCGCACTTGTAGCGGACTGGGGGCCGACAATGCTTCAGGAGACTAAAGGTTTTTCAGCCTCGGAAACAGGTACTGTCATAATGCTCTTTGAATTTGCTGGTATAGGCGGGATGCTTTTAAGCGGCTGGATGACCGACCGCTTCTTTGGCGGAAAGGCGCCGAGACTTTGTGTCATTTTGATGTTTCTGACTGCAGTTTTTCTCGTATTGTTTTATTCCCTCGTCTCACCTGCGTTGTCTTCAATCGCTTTGATTGCTTCTGGTTTTGTATTGTACGGTCCGCAGGCGTTAACGGGAGTCTCTGCCACAAACTTGTCGTCCAAACATCTGACAGGAACGGCGATCGGATTTATCTCGCTTTTTTCCTATATCGGCGTTGCCGTCTCGGGCAAACTCTGCGGGTCGCTTGTTCAGCATTCTGGAGGCTGGGGCTCTGCTATTTTCACGATGATGGCCGTGAGCGTCATCGGAGGAATCTTTTTCTTAACTCTCTGGAAAATGCCGGCTTATAAAAAGCAGTCTTAAAACAAAGAAGAAACTTATGAACAGAAAAATAAATTTACCTGAAGATGTTAAATCCTGGTACGTCATATCATGCCCGAGCGCGGCATTGCGTTTTGACAAACGCACGCTCGACTTTCTTGACAGCGACGCAGACGGAAGAATAAGAACAGAAGAAGTTTTAAGCGCAGTTTCTTTTATGGAAAAGAAGGGCGTTATAAAAGAAGAACTCTTTTCGCCCGCCGCCGGCATAGATGAAAAGCTTGCGGCAAACATGGCGCGTCAATCAGAACTTGACAAAGAAGAGCCTTCTGAAATGGAAAAAGCCGCGCTTAACAATTGGATCGACGAAGGTAAAAAAAGCGATATTGCCATTTTGGGAGAAAACACTTCGTCGGCCGAAGCGTCACTTGCTGCCGTTGAATCGATTATCGACGTGTTCTTTTCAACGCCGGACGATATGCCGCTTGTCACCGACGAGCCAGATAAGGAACTGCCGCTTTCTTCGCATATCAATCCGAAATACGCCGAGGATATCGAAAAATTTTCCAACTTGTGCGTAAAGCCCATTCTCGGAGAAAAGTCATCAATAACGCGCTTTGACTGGAAGAAAATTAAAGCCGCGTTCCAGCAATATAGAACATGGGTTCAATCAAAGCCCGAGTTTTCAGCTACTGCCAAGGCGGCATTGATCGAAGATGAAAAGTTTTTGCGTTACCGCAAATATCTCGGAGAATTCATCTCGAATTATGTTACGATGGATCGCCTGTATTGTTCGAAAAACCCGGCGATGTTCCAGATGGGCATTTTGCGCATCGATGGTAAAGAGATGAATTTGTGTTTCCATGTGGACTCTGAAGCTTCACACAGCGCTCTTTCAGGCAGATCCAAATGCTGTGTTTTGTATCTAAAACTTACGCGGCCGTGCGACGGAGCCGTAAGATCGATATGTGCTGTTGTCACAGCCGGCACTATCGGCGGGTTGTATGTCGGGCGCAACGGTGTATTTTATGATTATGACGGCAAGGATTGGGACGCCGTTATAACTAAGGTTGTCGAGGCTCAAGTCTCATTGTTAGAAGCGTTCTGGTCGCCTTGGCGAAAGCTTGGCGAGGCGATAGCGTCAACCGTCAAAAAGTTTCTCTCCGACAAGCAGATGAGCGCCGATCAGAAGCTTTCGTCAGACGTTAAAAAGGCGGTCGATAAGCCGGCCGAGACCGCTTCGGCCGCAACATTGGCAAGCTCCGTAGCCGCTATCGGAATCGGCGTAGGATTTCTTACCGCCGCAGCCGCCTCATTGATGGCCGCCATTTCCAACATGACGGCCTGGCAGATGGGGCTGTCGATAATCTCGCTTATACTCGTAGTTTCTCTGCCCAGCACGCTTCTTGCGTATCTCAATCTCAGAAAGCGCGATTTAGCGGCCGTTTTGAACGCCGGAGGATGGGCGGTTAATAGACCGATGTCATTTTCCATGAAAATGGCTGCCGACTTCACAAAGTGCGCAAAGCCAAAAGGTTTGATGACGCTGTTTTTAATATTCGCCATAATCATTGGCGTTTTCGCGTCGGGAGCTTATTGGTATTCATCAAAAAACTGTGACAAAAATCAGAATGACATGATAGAATGCCACAATCAATCTCAATGCGACTATCAATCTCAAGAAAAATAAAAAGGGGGTTATTATGAACTTAACAATTGCGCTTATTGCAACAACTGTACTGCCTTGGCTGACGCCAGAAATAAACAACATTAACAGACTGCCGCAAAGAACGGTCATCTACCCCTGCCAGAGCGAAGAGACCGCTCTTGCCATAAAGCAGCTCGATTTGCCTGCAGAAAAATCAAAATGGGTGATGTCGCTAAACGGCGTTTGGGATTTCAAGTGGAAGAGCGCCCCTGATAAAGATTGGGAAAAAGTCTCCAAGATAACCGTTCCCGGATGCTGGCAGCTTCAGGGCGATTACGATCCGCCGCTTTATACGAATATAAAGTATCCTTTTTCGGCCACGCCTCCCAATCCGATGAACGAGCCGCCGAAATACTTCACAAGTTACAAATACAGAAATCCTGTAGGCCTTTACACCTGTAAATTCAAGCGCCCCTGGAGCTGGTTCTTCCGTCGCACGATAGTTCGCTTTTACGGCGTATCGTCGGCTATGTATGTAAGGCTTAACGGCAAGGATATCGGCTACAGCGAAGACAGCCGTCTTCCGGCGGAATTTGATCTGACAAAGCATCTGAAACTTTTCGGCGAAAACACTCTTGAGGTTGAGGTCTACAAACATTGCGACGGCAGTTTTCTTGAAGACCAGGATTTCTGGCGTCTTTCCGGAATATTCCGCGATGTTCAGCTTGTCAGCGAACATAAAAAAGCTCCTAAGGATTTAATCGTTGAAACGACTCTGACAGATGATTATCGCCAGGGTGTATTTGTCGTTCGCGATGAAAACGGCAAAGAACTCAAACGCAGAGTCGTTGACAATCCGAAACTCTGGAACGCTGAAACGCCGTATCTGTATCTTACCCCGATCGAGTTCAAGTACGGCTGGTGGATTTTCGGAGGGACCGATCATTATATCGTCTCCTTCGGTTTCAGAAAAGTTGAAATAAAAGACAGCGTTCTGCTCGTTAACGGAAAGCGGATTCTCATCAAGGGCGCCGACCGTCATGAGATGAACCCTGAAACAGGTTACACGTTGACGCTCGCCAATATGCGCAAGGATATGGCGCTCATGAAGGAGTTTAACTTTAACGCCGTGCGCACAAGCCATTATCCAAACGATCCGAGATGGTATGAACTTTGCGATTCGGAAGGGCTTTATGTCGTTTGTGAAGCCAACATCGAATCTCACGGCATGGGATATGGAGATAAGACTCTCGCCAAAAATCCGGCGTTTCTGAAATCGCATGTTGAACGTGGCGTCAACATGGTTAAAACGTTCCGCAATCATCCTTCAATCATCATCTGGTCTATGGGCAACGAAGCGGGGGACGGCCCGGCATTTGTCGAAGAATACAAGGCGATGCGGTCGGTCGATCCCACAAGGCCGATACAATATGAAGGAGCCGCGCGGACGGACCATTCAGACATAATGTGCCCGATGTACGCACGCGCAAAGAGCGCCTGCGAATATGTTTCGAAAAATCCTGCCAAGCCTTATATCCTTTGTGAATACACTCATTCCATGGGCAATTCGACAGGCGGATTGATGGAATACTGGAACTTGGCGCGCAAGTATCCGTCATTTCAGGGCGGTTTCGTTTGGGATTTCGTTGATCAAAGCCTTTGGAAAACGAACAATCTCGGTAAGGTGCTCTCATACGGCGGAGACTTCGGCGATTTTCCGAACGATGATAATTTCTGCTGCAACGGAGTGTTTGGAGGCGATCGTCAGCCGCATCCTGGCGCATTTGAATTTAAATATGCCTACAGGCCCATCCATGTCGACGCGTGGGATTGGAAGAGCGCTGAAGTTACGATCTGGAATGACAATTCATTCATCACTCTTGACGATGTCATCGGGGCCTGGAGCGCTACAAAGGACGGCCGCGAAGTCGGAAACGGTGAATTTTCACTTGAGAACATCCCGGCTTCAACTTCTAAAAAAATCAAACTCTCCAACGTTCCTGATGCCGACGCTATTCTCTTCACCTTCATGCTTGACGATCGTATAGTTTCATGGGAACAGTTCACAAAGCCTTTCAAAAAAGTTGAAATTCCCGAGATCGACAGCGCCGCGCCAGGAGAAATCGCCTCTCATTTCAAATTGAATTTCTGGCGCGCGCCGACAGATAATGACCGCGGATGGAAGATGCCGGACGTATGCAAAATCTGGAAAGAGGCGACAGAAAAGCAGAAACTTCCTGCCGGAGTAAAAAGCGATCTTAAAGTTTCAACCCTTAAAGACGGCAGAACTCTCGTTGATTGGACTTTGACGATTCCCAAGGGATTGCCGCCGCTGCCGAGGGCGGGTCTAACCTTTACCGTCCCCAAAGCTCTCTCAACCGCCTCATGGTACGGCATGGGCCCGTGGGAAAATTACAGCGATCGTGCAGCCGCAGCGTATCTTGGAAATTTTAACGCCTCTATCGCTCTTGTCAGCGGCGTTGCCGACAAAAAGACCGGAAGGGTAAAGTATCTTTCAAATGCACTTAACCCTGATAATTACATCGAGCCCGGAGAACAAGGCTATCGCACGCTTTGCCGCTCGCTCACGCTTTCCGCGACGAAGGAGAAAATCTCGCCAGTTAAGATCACGGCTGTGAATGCACCATTCGGCTTTAATGCCTGGCCTTACCCGCAGAGCGAACTTGATGGCAAAAAGCACATGTATGAGATAAAAGAAGGTGATGAAATCACGGTTAATATCGATGCTGCGCAAATGGGCGTCGGCGGCGATGACAGCTGGGGAGCTAGGCCTTTGCCTAAATATATGTTAAATGATTCGGTGTATAAACTTCAATTTATCATTGAAGGGTTAAGCTCAAAATAATTTTCAACAAACTAATAAGATTTACAAGAATGCAAACCGTTACAGATCAAATAAAGAACTCAATGGCCTCTTCGAGCTGGATTCGGAGAATGTTTGAGAAGGGGATGGAACTTAAAAAAGAATTTGGGGCCGATAAAGTCTGCGACTTTTCATTAGGCAACCCCGATGTTCCGCCGCCCGAAGCGACACGCAAAGCGCTTGAAGAGATCGCTTCCGAAGCCGTTAAGCCTCTCGGTCTTGGATATTGCCCCAATGCCGGTATTCCCGCCGTAAGGCAGGCTATGGCTCAAATGCTTTCAACTCAGCAAAATACGCCTATTTCTCCAAATGACGTAGTTATGACCGTCGGAGCCGCCGGAGCGCTCGTATCATTCTTTAGAGCTGTTGTTGATCCGGGGGATGAGATAATTACGCCTGCGCCGTATTTTGTGGAGTATGGCGCTTATTGCGGCCATTTCGGCGGCGTTCTTAAGCCGGTAAAATCAATACCGCCTTCATTTAGACCAGATATAAAGGCGATTGAAGAGGCTATAACGCGGAAAACCCGTGCAATCATCATAAACTCACCCAATAATCCAACTGGGTGCATTTATTCCAAAGAAGACCTTGAGGCGATTGCTCAGATCATAGAGCGCGAAAATGAAAAACGCGATCGCCCGATTTTCCTTCTGGGCGATGAGCCGTACCGCGCTTTCGCATACGACGGAGCAGAAGTGCCGGCTCTTCTGCCGCTTTCGAAATATGCGTGTGTTCTCGGGTCATTTTCAAAAACACTTTCCCTTGCGGGCGAGCGCGTAGGCTATTTTGTGGCCAATCCAAATATGCCTGACGGCTCTTCGCTGACGGCCGCAGTTACGCTTACCAATCGTACGCTTGGCTTTGTCAATGCTCCTGTAATCGGTCAGCGTTTAGCGGCCGCCTTGGTGAACGAGACGGTGGATCTTGAAATATACGATCGTCGCCGGAAGTTGATGGCGGAAGTTCTCTCAGGCGCAGGTATCGAATTTGAGATGCCTAAAGGGGCTTTTTATTTCTTTGCGAAAAGCCCGGTAGATGATGAATCTAAATTCGTCGATGCGCTTTTGGAAGAGAAAATTCTCGTTGTGCCCGGCAAAGGCTTCGGCTTTGAAGGGTATGTCCGCCTCAGTTGCAGTGTAGACGAAAATATAATACAACGCTCTCAGGAAGGCTTTAAGAGAGCCATGGGGAAGTTTAAATGATATTTACTTCAATTTTAGCGGCTATAACAATATCAACCAATTCCATTACTTTTACAGCATCTGCCTCAGGTGTGAGAAAAGGGGAATGCGTTGAATTTGGTTTTATTACTAAAGAATCTGATCATGCCTACGAGGCTCTTTTCGTTCTTGACGATTCTATTGAAGATATTGAAAATGCCATAAAAAAAGCCGGCATTCCATCAGGTCGTCCGATAGATTTTTCAAAGTGCGATTTAAGAAGCGTAGGTCCCATCGTTGAGTTAAAACCGGCTATTACTGATTTTATAACATTTAAAGAAGGTATAAAATACCAATTGCCTTCAATAGTCCATACGGGCGGCGCAAGAGATGAGAAGGGGGAATTGTTGGCAAAAAAAGCGACTCCTCAGGCTTTTTTCGCGTTTTTCGACTGTCCACAATCGCCATTGGTCTTTGACGCCCTTTTTAATCAAGGCGACGTTTATGGAAATTATTTGGCTAAAAACGATATTCAAAAAGGAAAGCAGCATACATTCGCTCTAACATGGAAGGGCGAATCAATGAAAAGTTTAGAGTATGAATTTAATAAAACGAATGTTGCTGAAGTTTTGATAAAAATCAAGGAACAGTCTAAAAACAACATATTAGATGTAAAGCTATCTTTTTCGCCGGAGTTGTCCGTTTTTGAGGCCACGCAATTAGCAAATGCCATTCATATGATCGATTCCGATCGCATTAAGATAAACGGCGTCAAAGACGGAAATATCTATTATAGAGCGTTTCAGCCGCTTATAAAATGGTTAGATCGTTCCGAGCGGCTTCTGCAGCCGTTTGAGCTCTTTCTTGGAGAAAAAGATAAGCTTCTTTATATTGACGAAGATTGGAGCACGGATTCTCTTGACCCAAAATTGTCGGAAAAAGAAATCTCATTTTCCGATTCATCAAAGTACACAAAAACAAAGACATGTTTTATCTATGTCAACAACTCAGAGAAATTGAGCAGAATTTTTGAGGCAATATCTAAGTTCAAAAAAGGGCAAGTAACTAACTGGTACATCTTTGGGCGGAACTAATCGTAGTTTACATAATCTCTATTATGCGACATTCGCAGATTAGTGCTGATTGAGGCCGTTTTGCCGTTGATATTCTAATTAGCTGCTTTTGTCAGTTAAAAAACGACAGATAAATAAGCCAGTTGATGCCGAGCGAATAAATATTGGCAATAAAGTCGTCGATGACTATTCCGCGCCCGCCTGGAATTGATTGAAGTTTATTTGCCGGCCACGGCTTTATGATATCGATTGTGCGAATTACGATAAAAAATATAATCATCGACCACCAGGGTAAATCTAAAAGCGGAATCCCGCACAGCGATAAAGGATAGAGCATCCATTCATCTGCCGTTATGCGCCCGTCATCCTTTATGCCGAGCGTTTGTTCGGCTATCTCACAAAAAGGTATCGCTAAAATCGAAAGCGCCGTAACGACGGGTATTTGCAGCCATACGGGAAGAGCCGTTGTCGCGTAAGCAAGAGCTACGCCTGGAAGACTGCCGAATGTGCCGGGCGCAAAAGGGGCTATAAGACCCAAACCAAAGCCGGTTGCTATAAAGAGTGAAAATTTTCTCAAGAGACCCCTTTTGATTTTTTGTCCAACATCTCAACAAATTCTTTAACGCCTACATGATGCCAAGAATCGAATTTAACACCGTCAACCTTTATAATCCCCTTCTTTTCCCATTCTTTTCGTTCAATTTTTTTGATGTCACTAAAGTTGTGCTTCTTGCCGTTGACACAGTAGGAGTCATCATCAAACTCAAAAGAAAAGCGCTTTACTGCCCAAAGATGCCCTCCCACGGCAAGAAACGCGAGAAAAGTCAACAAGGTAAAACCATGCTGAGTTTTTATCTTTTGAGCTTTAAAGGATTTCAGATCAAATCCTTCGGGCGCTTTTGAGCCCTCTATTTTCTCGTAGAGTTGAGCTTCAGGAGTAGACGGATACCCGATAAAACCGTCATAGCCGAACCAGAATGTAAGGCCCAGCATGAGCAGCGTGACAAATAGATGTCTTAAGGCAAATTCACGGTTAAGAGAAGATTTCATATCAATACCCGCAATTCATAATCGATTTTTCAAGTCCGAAAGTTGATGCGATCAGTGCGGCGCGTATCCACATTCCGTTTCTCATCTGGCGCCAATACATCGCCCGAGGATCATGGTCGCATACTGTTGAAATTTCATCTCTGCGCGGAAGCGGATGCATGATAATGCCGTCGGGCTTCAAGAGAGAGAGTTCTTCACCGGTAAATTTGAATTTTGATGTATCAATTTTGGCGCTTTCACCCTTCGCATTGTCCCATTCATCTTGAATTCTCGTCATATAAACCGCGTCTGCAACAGATGTAGCTTCTTTCAAATTATCTGAAATTTCATATTCTACACCCTTCTCCTTTAAGATCTGCATGACGTCATCGGAAACCTGCAATTCCTTTGGAGCGACAAAAATCTGTTTCACATTGGAGAAGTTTGTCAGCAAATAAGAAAGTGACCTTACAGTGCGTCCACGCAGAAGATCGCCGCAGAAAACTACGGTCCTACCGTCAAGACCGCCCTTTTCCTCGAATGATCTGATGAGTGTATAAACGTCAAGCAATGCCTGTGTCGGATGCTGATCTTTACCTGAGCCGGCATTTAAAATCGGAATAGGACGAGATGAGTTTGATAATTCCCAGCTCATTTTTTCCGCTAGTCCCCTCTCGGGGCTACGCATGATTATCATGTCAAAATAACTGGAAAATGTCCTGATGGAATCTTCATGGCTTTCGCCCTTGAACTCGGATGACGTCGCCGCATCACGTACGGAACCTGTGGTTATGCCTAAAATCTGACAAGCGGCCAAATGAGAGAGGAATGTGCGTGATGACGGCTGCGAAAAATAAAGCATGGCCCTTTTGTGCGCAAGAACGCTTTTAAGATAAAGAGCCCCCTCTTTCGACTTGTTGATAAAGCGGATCCGATTGGCCAAATTGCAAAGACGCTCGAGTATCGATCTATCAAACTGCTGCGCAAACAGAGTATGATACGGCATGCCGTCGCCGTCTGATTGCGACAAATAAGGCTTTTTCTCTTCGAGAGAAAGTTTCTCGAAATCGCTCCAGCTAATATCAGTAAGTTTTGCCATAAAATTAACTTCCTTTACGGTTAGATATTATACCAAATAAATCACTCATTCGGCATCAGCTCGATAGGAAACCATGTGCGATAGTAATTATTGCGTGTCCAGGTATTTCCAGCCGAGGCGAAATCACAGAAAAATACGGTAGACGGCAGCGCCCCTTCCGGATTTTCAGAATGTGAGCCAATATCGAGAGTCGCCGAAAATGCCATCCAAATCGAGTCCGATGGAGTGCAAACGGATGTAAAGCCGTCCATCTTTTCCCCATTTACAATTCGTCTTCTGAACGGTTCCGTCAGGTCTCCGTCTGCGAAACGGCTGTCTCTGGCAAGCAAAATTGGCCCTCTTGTAAAGGCAACATATCTATCAAGACGATGTGCGACAACAGGCATATCAAAATATATTTCAACGATATCTCCATACTTCCACTCGTGTGATAAGACAAAATACTCGCCTGCTTTTACATCTGAGAAAACCTTGCCGTTAAGTTTTATCATCGTTTTTGCGCTCCATTGAGGAATGCGCAAATAAAGAGGAATTACGCCAAGGCCCTGAGTGTGACTTACTATGCGAGCATAGTTTTTTCGAGGATAAAGAGAATACATCTCAAAGGAGACTTCTTTTTTATTGCTAAGCTTTCCTTTTGCAAGAGCTGAAGAATAAAAGTTAAAAATTGCGACATCGTCTTTTATCTTAAAAAGCTCTTTCAAATAGCAAAGATAGCCTCGTGGACCATTGGATGTGCAGCAATCAGTATGCATAAAGCAATGATGCATTCCGTGCCAGCGGGTGCCTGAAAGCGGCGTGTAGGCCTCAAATTCGCCTCCGTCCGAACGAAGAGCTCCAAGATATGCGTTGTAAAATGTTCGTTCAAGTTGATCAAGCCATTTCAGATCGCCTGTCTCATTATAAAGAGCCTCACAAAATCGCATCCAAGTTGTGGTAACGCATGTCTCCTGCAAACGGGTATATGGAATATGTTGTTTTTTTGCGCCATGAAACCACGCTTCGCTTGACGCGCACCCGCCTGCAAGATTCACTTCTTCACGAATAATGTCTTCACCTGTTTTTATCGCAGCCTGAACGAGATCCTTACGTCCTGTAACTTTTGCATATTCTAAAAGCCCCTGATAACAGCTCATCATTTCGTAAGCTTTCCAGCGGTTGTGTTTCGAAACATAACCGCCATGTTTATCTGCAACATTTCCGTGACCATTACGATCTGCTACAGATATCCCCTTCAACGCCAAATCAAGGAGTCTCGGCCCGGCTTTAGGTTCGGTCATACCCTTTACGATTAAATGGGCGAAGTCGAGATAGCGCTTTTCGTTCGTCCTGTTGTAGAGCCACATTACAGGTTCAAGAATCGATGAACTTGCATAACCCGACCAGTTCCCCGTCTGCCAAACTTCACGGCGACGCTTTCCGTCAGGGCCTAATTGCGATATCACATAATCGCAAAGCGCCTTGCAAGCGTTAAGCGTTTTTTCATTTTTATATGCATCATAATAATGGATGAGACCAAGCATCGTATATTTCATTCCCCAGACATCCCACCCTTCCGAGCATCTGAGTTCGTCTGGATAATTTCCGATATAACCAGAAGGCTCCTGTGTTGAGAGTATGCGATCTATTGAGTAATCGACGCTTGACTTCAATTTTTCGCTTCCGGTATAAGCGATATAAGGAACGGCGGAGTGCATCCATTTACCCCAGAACTCAGTCTGCCAACGCCACTGACGTTCTGTCTTTTCGAAAAAAGGAGCCGTTATGTAATCAACATCACGGCTGATGACATGATTTTTTATCATCGCATCAAGGCGCTCTCCAAGATAGCCTTTAAGTTTGACATCCCCTATGTCGGCGAATGATGGAAGTAAGAATAAAGAAAGAGATAGAGTAAGTGTTTTTTTCATTTTTTATATCTTTTTAGTATGAAGTTTTAAGTTTAAAAACGCGCCCCACATTAACATCATCGCAAGGATAAAATTCAAGTTCAACTAAATTATCCGATACATTAAGCCTATAATGGCCGGCAGCCTTCGATTCATAATATTCGGCTAAAGACGGCTTGAAAAAATTAATCTCGCCCAAGAAGTCTTCTTTTGAAGTCACTCGTTCCAAAAGTTTATCAGGCGGCATATAACCTGAAGGCTCAGACGCTGAGGGCTTTGCGTCAAGAGGAGTTTTCTCCGTCCATACGCTATTTCCAGTAAACTCGCAAAATGAACCTAGATTATTCTTGTGGCGATAAAAGGTCGTTGAATGCGTGTGACCAGAAAGAACGATTCCCCTGCGCTTTAAAAGAGTGTCATAGAGGCGCTTGCGCTGCTTGAGGAGTGACTTTTTGCCGCCTAAACGCCAACGGTAGGATAATGTTCTTGGATATGTCGTAAAAGGCCCGTGCGTTACAAGAAAAACATGACGCGCTGAAGCGTCATTGTCGATAATGTCGCAAATGTCATCTAAAGATGATTTCTCAAAATCGCAGAAAATCCATAAGTCCGGTCCGTTGCGAAATGAGATGACGGGGTATTGCACATCCTTGGAAGGCGAAGAACCTGTAAGTTTCGCGATTTCCGACGCCATAAACGGATGAGCAAAATCAAAATACGCCTCTCTTGCGCCCTTGCCTCTAAAATCGTGATTTCCGACAACGGTAAAAAACGGCATCCCTTCGGGATAAGGCTTTCTAAGCATCTTAATGCAGTCATCAAGCATTTTCTTATGCGTGGGAACGTCGTCGCAATCTCCTTGAATGATATCGCCAAGCTGCAGGATGAAATCGGTTTTGCGCTCGCGGGCAAGTTTCGCGCTGGAACTTAAGAGCCTTGGGCAGCGCTCGCGCCACATCTTACCGTTACGCGCGAATTCCGCGTGCTGAATTTTGGCGTATATGTTGCTTTCGTCGTAATGTGAATGATAGACGCTTTCAGGCTCGGTATCGTAATGCGTATCTCCCAATATCGCCACGCTGTAGCTTCGTCTTGTTTTATCAGAAAGGCCTAAGCTCTTTGCGTTCATGACGACAGATCCAAATGCGCTTAATGAGGATATGATGAATTTTCGTCTTTCCAACTTTTTCATGATGGTTAATCCAGATTAAAAAACAAGATTCTTATTTTTTCAACAATGTGATAACTGTCTCAAAGCGCGCCGTGCGGGAGAACATGTTGAACCAGGCTATATCATCGATACGATACGATTTTGAAAGAACTTTCAGATCACGAACAAGTGTTGCCGGATCACATGAAACATAAATGATCTTAGCGGCTTTCGAACGCTCGAGAAACTCCGGCACCCCTCGTTCCATCCCTCCTCGCGGAGGATCGACAATAACCGTTGTAGTCTCGTTTATCGTTATCTTGTTAAGGTTTCTGATAACCTGCCCAGCCGTAAATTCAGCTTTCACCCCCAACGCCATTGCATTTTTTTTGGCGAAATCGACCGCCTCGTGGCCAGATTCCACACCGATAAGACTTCTAATAAAGGGAGACTTTGTTTTTGAAAAACAAGATAATCCGAAAACTCCGACGCCGCAATAAAGATCAATAAGATCGCGAGGATCTTTGGAATATTCTTTTACGACATAATCGACCAAAAGCGCTCCCACCTGCGGATTCATCTGGTAAAAGCCGCCTGCCGGAACTTCAAATGTAAGTAAATTTGTAACCTCCCTGAAAACTAGATCTTTCGGAGGCTGCCCCACCCACCACTTTACGCCAGTTTTCTCTGACCATCTCACTGTAACATTGCCGCAACGCTGAATATCGCGCCTTACGGAATGAGGTCCTGTTGTCAAAAGCTGAAGAACGCTTTTACGTATTTCCGGCAGCTTGGCGTTAATCTCTTTAACGGCAAGCGGATCTTCTTTGATGTCGATAATATCGTGCTGAGGTTCGCGGCGATATCCAATCACCCATGAATTGTCTGTCTTCTCAAAATGGTAAACGGCTTTATTTCGATAGTTTAACGGTCTTACCTGCTTATTTGCCCCAAAGGTTTTTATAGGAAAATCGGCATCGATAAGCCGGGCGCGCTCAAGCATCTCACGTAATTGCGATTCTTTAACTTCGCATTCCGCCTGATAGGACAATGTAGCGTAAACGCACCCCGGCATAAGACATTCAGGTGCGCCTTCTATTCTTTGTGGAGAACTTTCTACCACTTCAACAAGGTCGGCCTTGACGAAGTTTTTCTTTTCCTGAACCATCTTGGCTTTAACCTGTTCCCCGGCCCAGGCGCCTTTGACAAAAACGACGCGACCGTCGCCCAAACGCCCCATGCCATCGCCGCCGTAAACATTTTTCGCTATGTAAACAGTAGAAGTCACCTCACACCCCCTTCATTACGATAACGCCGTTAAACATCGATTGTAATGATTTTCTTGATGATCAGCCAGCCCACCAGAATAAGGGCAATCATTACAAGAACAGAAAGCGCCCCTATGGGACTAAAGAGAAACGGCACCATCATTTTAGGCTTTATGACAAGCATTATAAGGCCGAGAAAAACAGGCATAAGAGAAACGACAATACCCTGCATTCTTCCTTGGGCAGTCAGAGATTTGACTTTACGCTCGATTTTCATCCGGGCGCGGATCGTATCAGAAATCTTGTCAAAAATCTCGGTTACATTGCCGCCTGTTTTTCGGGAAATCAAAATAGCTGTTGTAACGAGCGTCAAATCGTCCGAGCCTACCCTTTCGTTCATGGATTCCAATGCCGACTCGAAACTCATGCCGATTCTGAGCTGCTGCTGCAAAATGGCGAACTCTTCACTCATCGGATTTTCATCCTGGTCAACGACAGAATCAAAAGCCTGTGAAATTGAAAACCCGGCCTTAAGAGCATTGGACATCGTCGCCAACGCCTCCGGAAGCTGCTGATTGAACTTGTCGCGGCGACGCTTATCCAGCCATTTAGCCAAAGGGCTTTGACCGTTCTGCCACCCTGCTTTTATTTTAATACCGCTAAGATAATACCAAGATAGCGCCGAAACGGATACAGCGGCAAGAGTAACAGCAAGAAACATCAGCATAAAGAATAATCCTTTTTTTATTCGGCAAACATACTCATGTCGTATTGAATACCGCGACTTTTAAGCTGATCTATCCAAGTAGGTATCGCGCCGGTAGGTTTCATGTACCCCACAATCTTCCCGTCGGAATCAACGCCTGTTTGTTTGAAAGCAAAAATATCCTGCATGACGATCTGGTTACCCTCTAGGCCCGTCACCTCGGTAATCGCCGTCACTTTTCGCGTTCCGTCGCTCATTCGCGATTCATGGATGATTATATCTACGGCGCTTGCGATCTGCTCGCGGATGGCGCGGCTAGGCAAATCCATGCCGCTCATAAGAACCATCGTCTCAAGTCGCGATATGACATCGCGCGGTGAATTGGCGTGAACAGTCGTAAGAGAGCCGTCGTGACCGGTATTCATAGCCTGAAGCATATCAAGAGCTTCTCCGCCTCGACATTCGCCGACGATAATGCGATCGGGGCGCATTCTAAGACAGTTTTTGACAAGATCGCGGATTGGAACGGCGCCCTTTCCTTCAATGTTCGGCGGACGCGCCTCGAGACGAACCACATGAGGCTGCTGAAGGCGCAGTTCCGCGGCGTCTTCAACAGTAACGATACGCTCGCTTGAAGGAATAAAGCCTGACAGAAGATTAAGGAGTGTGGTTTTACCGGAGCCTGTACCGCCGGCAACAATCACATTCTTGCGCAAGATAACGCAAATGCGCATAAAATCAGCAGCCGCTTTCGTCCATGTGCCAAAGCGGATAAAGTCGTCAACCGAGAGAGCTTTTTTAGCGAACTTTCTAATGGTTATCGTCGGCCCAGACAAGGCTAGAGGCGATATAATCGCATTCACACGGCTTCCATCAGAAAGGCGGGCGTCAACATAAGGCTGAGACTCGTCAATACGACGGCCTAATGGGGCTACAATCCGTTCGATGACGGCCATGACACTGGCATCATCTGTAAATTGGCAATCTGAAAGTTGAAGTTTTCCACCGCGCTCGACATAAACCTTATGAGGTCCGTTGACCATGATTTCGGTTATGCTGTCATCGGATAGAAGTTCCTCCAATGGACCAAGCCGCATAGCCTCGTTGAACACATCATCTTCCAGCCTCAATGGATCAATCCCACCCGGCAAGCGACCGTTGGCGATAACTTCATCTATAATGGAGCGGATCTTGTCTCTGGCGTTCTCTTCAAGACCTTCGCGATCAACACCCTGCACAGTGAGCTTCTTCATGTCCATTCGCTTGAGAAGCTCGCGTTGGATCTGCTCTTGGACATTGCGTCTTAATTCGCGCATGGGATCAACGGCGACCTCTTCCGGCTGGGGGGCCGGGGCTGGAGATTCTTGAATCTGTTCGACTTCTTCTTGTCTGTCGGACTTTTCAGATTCGTCGCTGACCCTGAACATACAAGGACCTATCTGCACAACCATCGATTCGTCAAGAGTAACGGCCAAATCAATCCTCTCACCGTTCACATATACACCGTTTGCGCTGTGCAAATCTTCAACAACGGCTTTCCCGTCTCTGACGGTGAGAATCGCATGTCTTTCGCTCACCTCGGGAAAGTCAAATCTTATCGGACATGATACCCCGCGTCCGATAAGATATGTACGCTGATCAAGTTGTCGCGTTTCGCGCCTGTCGGCTATAAGTGTAGTGAGTGTCAACATCAGTGAACCACCATCTTTTCGTTTTGACGCTTCTGATTCAAAGCCTCGATCTCTCCGCGGATTTTCATGAAATCAACTTGCGGCAACTCTTTTTCATAAGAGGTATCGTTGCGGTTTCTAAGAGTCAGAATCAGTCTGCCTTTCATCTGCTCGGCGAACGCCAGCATTTCAGCTTCTCTTGGCGTCACTTCAAGAGTTACAGTCGAATACCCCTGCAGACGACCTACAGAACGAGAGCGCGTCTTGGCGGTGGTGTCACCTGTAGCCAGAACGAGAACATTCTGCAAAATGGTGCACGTCACGAAATTCTTTCTGCCGGTACCTTCAGGATCAAAATCAAACGTTCCGATAACATCTACATGATCGTTAGGCTTAACCATAGACGAGACCGCCGCCGCTCCGGTACAGTTGATAGATACCGCGCGCATCTTGCGCTTGATGTCGGAAGAAAGCCCCGTTACGGACTGATCGCCGCCTTCGATATCGGCCCAAAATATGACATCGCCTCTACGATGGCCAAGAACCGTCTTGCGCCCGACGATGTCCATAACATTTTCGGCGGTAAGAGCCTGCCCGCGCATTCCGAGCGCAGGCACGGTCTTTAACCCCAAATCGCTCTTCTGAAGCGTAGCTCCGCCCGGCAGATCTGTCGCAAAACAAAGAACCTCTATCGTGCCGTACTTTTCTTCGTAGAAGCCTTTTATCTTTCTTACCTCAGCATCTTTCGCCGAAAGATAGAATCTGGTCAGCAAAGCCGCGAGAGCGCCGCAAACAAGAGCGATTATCAAAGCGATTTTTCGTTTCATCAGAATAGGCCTTTCACCTTACCTGTTTCAACATCAACGTCAATGCGCCTATATGCGGGAGACGCGCTTGTGCCCGGCATAAGCTTGATCTCGCCGGCGACGGGCACCAACAGCCCCGCGCCCTTAAAGATAAGCACATCTTTAACGGGCATACGCCAGCCTTTAGGTCTGCCTGTAAGCTGCGGATCGTGAGAAAGCGAATATTGCGTCTTGGCGACACAAACGGGCATTACGGAGATTTCAGGATCTTTCTGATACTTCTCAAGTTTTTCCAGCGCAAGAGGTTCGTAATCTACGCCGTCGCCGCCGTAAACTTCTTTAACCTGTTTTTCAATACGATCTTTTATCGGTTCGTTAAGATCGCAGAGATATGCGAAATTATTAGGCTCCTCACAGGCTTTTATAACAACCTCAGACAACTCAACGGCTCCTTCACCGCCCTTAAGCCAATGATCGGAGACGGCAAAGGCGGCGCCTGCCTGCTCGGCAACACGCCTTACCAAGGCGCGCTCCGCCTCGGTGTCGGTGTAGAACGCGTTAAGGCACACGACAGGCTGTATGCCCGAGCGGCGGATTATATCAATATGGGCCAAAAGATTTTCGCAGCCTTTTTCGAGGAGCTCAAGATTTTCGGTCGTATAAACAGGATCAAGAGGAAGTCCCGCCTTTACCTGAGGCGCGCCGCCATGAGCCTTAAGAGCGCGGACGGTGGCTACAAGAACCACGGCGTCAGGCTTTAATCCGGAAGCTCTGCATTTGATGTTCCAGAATTTCTCATACCCCATATCTGAGGCAAAACCGGATTCGGTTACGACATAATCGCCAAGCGCGCAGGCCAATCTGTCCGCAACGACGGAATTCTGCCCGATGGCGATGTTGGCGAAGGGTCCTGCATGAACAAACATCGGCTGCCCTTCAATGGACTGCATAAGCGTGGGCTTTATGGCGTTGACCAAAAGAGCGCACATCGCCCCATCGACCTCAAGATCGGCCGTTGTTACGGGCTCTCCTGATTTAGAATACGCCACAATGATTTTCGAAATGCGCTTTCTCAAATCGGCCAAATCTGCGGCCATAGCCAAAATGGCCATAACCTCGGAAGCTACCGTGATATAAAAACCACTATCGACATTAAAGCCGTCAAGCTTTCCGCCGCGACCGATTTCTATATTTCGCAGACCTTGAGCGCAGAAATCAATCGCCCACTTGAATTGAATTCTCTCAGGGTCAATATCAAGTCTTTTCAGCGAACGCTCGCTAAGCCACTGATCGTCATGATTGCGTTCATGCTGCATTCGGGAATTAAGCGCGACCATCGCCAGATTATTTGCATTGGTTATCGCGTCTATATCACCCGTAAGACCTAAAGAAAGCTGCGTCAAAGGAACCACCTGAGCTAACCCTCCGCCGGCGGCACTACCTTTAATGTTGAAAGTCGGCCCGCCTGAGGGCTGGCGCACACACCCAATCACCTTTTTGCCAAGACGGCCAAGTCCCTGCACAAGACCGAGCGTGGTCGTTGTTTTACCTTCTCCGAGAGCCGTGGGCGTAATGGCCGTAACATCGATATATTTCGCTCTCTTAACCCCACCAAGACGCTTGAGAACTTTATTCACATCAACCTTCGCGAGGTTTCGGCCGTAAGGCTCCCATTCGTCTTCTCTTAAATCGAGTTCGGTTGCGAGATCTGCGGCAGGACGAAGCGACGCTTCAGCCGCCTCTGCAATCTGCCAGTCTTTCATTTTAGTTGGGTCTATTTTCATACAAAGTATTATACCATTCTTACGACCAATCCGCCACCCCTATCATAAAAAATTACGCAAGTTATACATCTGAACTTACGTGTAAAATATTTGATATAATATCCGCCATGAACTCAAAGCTTTATATCAATCCTCCGCTTGTTGAGCGTGCTTATGATTGGAAAAACGGCCCACAGCCTACCACACGCAAAGCCCTTGACAAATTCTTCAATTCCGCGCCCATCCGCAAGGTTAAGCGCCAGATCTGCGAAATGGGCCGCCGCATATACGCCAAAGGCTATACAGACGGCAACGGCGGAAATATTTCGGTAAGAGTAGGCGAAGACCTTGTTCTTTGCACTCCAACTCTCTGCTGCAAGGGCTTCATGGAAGAAAAGGATATCTGCCTAGTAGACATGAACGCCGGCCAGCTCTGCGGTTATCGCCCGCGCACAAGCGAAGTTAAAGTTCATATCGCGATGATGAAATCAAGCGGAATGAGTGCTTGTATGCACTGCCATCCTCCGCATTGCAACGCCTTCCTCTTCGCAGGCATTGTTCCCCCGAACGGCATCAATCCCGAGGCCGACATATTCTTAAGCCAGATTCCTATGGCTCCATATGCTACACCCGGCTCAAATGAAGTCGCCGAATCTGTCGCGAAGGCCGCAAAGATCTCCAACGTCGTATTTATGGAAAATCACGGCATTGTTTGCGGCGGACGTGATGTAGAAGAAGCCGAGTGGTTTGCCGAAAACGCCGACGCTTACTGCCAGGTGTTATTGCTCGCTTCCGGCCACGGGGCGAAGCTTAATCAAGTCGGCAAAAAGGCTGTTGAAGACTTCTTGGAAATAAGAAAGTCTCTCGGGCTTAAGGTCGACGCGAAAGCACCCCTTTACAATACCCATACCTTCAACGGTTACAAAATGGGTATTTCTTCGAAATAAAATACTTTTACAAACGGGATATCAAATCCCTGATTGAACGCTCCCGGGCTTCAATCGATTCGCAAAGTCTGAACTGGACACGCGCACGATTGAGATTTTGCTCGGGAGTTTTTGTTTTAAAGTATACGTTGCCGTTCAGATAATCCTGGAAAAACCTCAAGCCGAGTTCGAATGGCAAAAGCCTGATAGAGTCGTAAAGATACTGACGATCGGCAGGAGTCAAAAACGCCCCGGCCTCGCGCATATAGCCTTTACAAAACGCAGCACAAAGATCTTCGTCAAAAATAACCTTTGAAAGATTGCTTTCTTCTTCTCCGGCCGGATTGCAGATTGATCTTAGAGCATCGCCAAAGTCTATATGGATAAGTCCCGGAGATACGGTATCAAGATCAATTACGCACGTTCCCTTGCCGGTAATATCGTCGATCATTATATTGTTTACCTTAGGATCGCCGTGGAACATACGCTTTTTAAGTTCGCCCGCTTTGACCGCCTTTTCAAGACACAAAGCAAGGTTTCTGCGCTCTTCAACAAATTTAGCTAGGCGCCTGGCTTCCATCGATGATGTCATCAGCTCTTTGGATGTCGGTTTTTCAAGCGTTGCGTCATACTGAGACAAGTAACCTGAAGTTATATGAAAGCCGGGCAGAGGATCGGTAATTGAAGAGGGATCCATATCTGAAATAAGATAATGGAAATGCCCAAGCGCGGCGCCACACTCCAAGGCATGCTCCGGACCTTGTGCGACATCAAAGGCTTTGGCGCTCATTATGCGGGTTATCATACGCCATACTTCGCCATTCTCATCAACCACATAATCTTTGGCGTCTTTTGTTTTTATGATGCGAGGCATCTGCCATACACGATCATCTCTAGCCGCCTTTGCGTCATCTTCAAGCTTTTCGTGGCAGTGCTTGCAGATTTCATGCATATTCGACATTATAACCTCAGGCTTTGGAAACACTGCTCTATTGACTCTTTGCAGTATGGCCTGCGTCTCGGTAAACGTATTGCGGTATATGGCAAGAAATGTATCGTTGATATTGCCGTTTCCAAAGGGCTGAAGAGAAACCAGGCGTCCACGAACGCTGAATTTATTGGCTAATACCGTCAACTCCATAAACCTTATCTCCTTCTTTTTGACATTATAACGGGCATAAAATCAATCCGTCTCTGCCTGAAATCAACATTGACGACTTTGACCTTAAGCTTGTCGCCTATTTTCCAGGAACGCTCGCCGGGAGCGCTTAAAGAAGAATCATGAGCGTTGAATTTCACAAATCTCCTTGAAAGAACACTTACGTGTACAAGACCAGAAACCGCTATGGACGGGATATCCACAAAACAGCCATACGGCATGCATTTCACAATGACGGCATCATATTCTACCGTAACGCGCCCAGCTAGTTCAGATTCAAGGAGTCTGTATTTCTTTATTTCCGTCAGCGCCCTTTCCGCCTCAGCGGCACGTTCTTCGGCTTCGCTGGCGTGTTTAGCCCATCTTGAGAGTTTAGCCGGCGGAACTTTAGCGTTGGCGCCCGAAATGAAAGATGCCAACTGACGGTGAAGAGTAAGATCGGGATAGCGTCTAATCGGTGATGTGAAATGAGCGTAGTATTTCTTCGCTAGACCATAATGACCTATTGAAGAAGAGTCGTACAAAGCCCTTTTCATAGAGCGCAGTATCATAACGGATATTACGCTGTAAAGAGGATGTGATTTGATTTTCCTGAGAAACTGCGTGAACACTTTCGAATTTTCGATATTGCCGAGCTTTACACCCAAAGATCTCAGTTCGCTACGCAACAGAAGTATTTTTTCATCTTCAGGCTTCTCGTGCAGACGCGAGAGTATTTTAATTCCTCTCGTCCACAATTCTTTGGCGACGGCCTCATTCGCCGCAACCATGCACTCTTCGATCATCTGATGCGACTCGTCCGACGAGCGCAGCACAAGGCCGTTCATCTCGCCAAAATCATCGAGAACGATCTCAATCTCCGGCACCTCAAGATCAAGCGCCCCGGAAGCGAAACGTTTCGCTCTGAGAGTCTGAGCAAGAGTATTTATCTTTTGCAGCGTCTTAACGGCGCGAGAATCAATTCCCGCCGACTTGCCGCCGGCAATAACGTTCATCACCTGTTCATACGTATATCTCGCCTTGGAGCGGATTATGCTTTTGGCGAAAGATCGCTCTATCATTTCTCCGTCGCGGCTAAATGTGATGAAAACTGAAAACGCTAGCCTGTCTTCATTCGGAACGAGAGAACATACGCCGTTTGAAAGCTCTTCAGGGAGCATCGGAACGACGCGGTCGCAAAAGTAAACGCTTGTGGAGCGCTTATACGCTTCGCGGTCAATAGCCCCGCCCGGCTTTACGAAATGCGACACATCCGCGATGTGGACACCGAGAATGTAATTGCCACGCCTGTCAACATCAAGCGACAGAGCATCGTCGAAATCTTTTGCCGTGGCAGGGTCGCAAGTGAAAATAAACTTTTTTCGTAGGTCAAGACGAGGTCCCGGATCTTTAAACTTTTCGACTGAAACGCGCCTTGCCTCGTCTAAAACCTCTTTTGGAAAATTCCCCGGCAGTTTATAAAACTTCATTACCGCTTGAGTGTCTTCTCGCGGCGTACGCCCCGGCCGGGGAAACATTATTTTGTTATCTTCAATGCCTCTCATTTATGATAATTTAGGGGCCTTTTCGTACCCGTAAGGATTTTTCTTCTGCCACCTCCAGGCATCACAGCACATCTCTTCTATGCCGCGCTCGGCCTTCCAGCCGAGTTCTTCAAACGCGAGTTTGGGATCGGCCCAGCATTCGGCCACGTCTCCCGGACGACGAGGGCAAATCTTGTAGGGAACAGAACGTTTTGACGCCTTCTCAAAAGCTTTTACAATCTGAAGAACGGAATAGCCGTTGCCGGTTCCGAGATTGTAAATCTTAAGCCCGAGCTTCGGCTCTTTCTGAAGTTTTTCAATAGCCTTAAGATGGCCGAGCGCCAAATCGACGACATGAATATAATCTCTTACTCCTGTTCCGTCGGGTGTCGGATAATCATCGCCGAAAACGCTCAGCTCCTTAAGTCGGCCGACCGCCACTTGTGAAACGTAAGGCAGGAGATTATTGGGAATGCCGGAAGGATCTTCACCGATAAGGCCTGACTTGTGCGCACCGATCGGGTTGAAATACCTGAGCAAAATAACATTCCACTCATTGTCGGCCTTCTGCACGTCTTTGAAGACCTGTTCCATCATAAGTTTCGTCCAACCGTATGCATTGGTGCACCCGGGTGTCGGGAAGTCTTCGCGGATCGGCACAGACTTCGGATCGCCATACACTGTCGCGGAGGAGGAAAATACAATATTCTTGCACCCGTGTGCAGCGAGTCTGTCCAAAAGCGTGAATGTGCCGCCCAGATTGTTGTTGTAGTATTTTAGAGGTATCTTCGTGGATTCTCCGACCGATTTTAAAGCCGCGAAATGGATAGCCGCATCCATCTTGCCCTCTTTGTCAAGAATTTGATCGAGCTTTTTAGCATCACGGATATCGGCCTTGTAGAATGTGCATGACTTTCCCGTAATGCGCTTTATGCGAGAAAGCGATTTCTTTGAACTGTTGCACAAATTATCGACGATTACAACTTCGTGACCAGCGTTCTGTAATTCAACAACAGTGTGGCTGCCTATGAAACCTGCGCCGCCTGTTACAAGTATTTTCATAATTTCTTATCTTTCTTTTTTCTATAAAATCTTAATATCGAGAGACAATAGAATTCTCGCCGAAACGTGTAAATTATACCAAACCTTCTTCATTCTCAACAACCGCGACTTTTGAAAAGAAAATCTTTCTTAATATCGGCAGGCGTCGTTCCTGACGCTCGAGCGACCACATGACAAAGCGCCATTTTTTCTGAAAGCCGTAATTCTTGGGCAGCGGCGGATCAAACGATTCGAATTTATCGCGCATCACTGCCAACTGCCAGGCCATGGCGTGGGTTCTGAATTCAAAGCCGTTCATGAACCGGTCGGCCAAATCGAGCATAGAAACCTTGTGCTGGCGCTGAAACGCTTTGAGAGCGTGCGCATAGTGCGTCATGTAAACGGAAGCGATTGCACGCAGATTCTCGTCGTCGAAAGAAAGATTAGGCCAACCGAAACTCCCTCGCATCGAGCATGTCGACACGCGCTTGGGCGTAACTCTCTCGGCAAGAATGTCATATTCAAACTCGTATATTTCTTTACCGACGCCGTAAAGCGGCGATGATGTGGCAGGATCATATTTCTTCATCGCCATATTTTGCGCCGCCGCATCCCCCATCAGAGCCGCCATCGCCAAAACGGTTTCTCTCTCTTCGACCGTAGAGTCTTCGGCGCTGCAATAATAGTTAGCGGGTATCGCGTCCATCGGTTCGCCCTCACAGCGCTTGCGGATGTAATAATCCATCGCGCGGCCGCTTTTCCCTCCACGACGCCTTAAGAGCCTGTAATCCGAAAGCGCCACCCCTAGCGCCTTGAAAGCCTCGACGCGAGCTAGCATGTAACTGCCGTAGCCATTGGCCGCGCGAGAAAGACGTTTCTCCACCAAACTGTGCTCCAAGGGGCCTCTACTTGTCTTGTAGACGATTTCTCTTGTTTTACCAGTGCCGAGCCTGCAGTCGCCGTCTTCGCCTCTCAATTCATAGACGTTCGCATATTCGACAACCTCATCTTTCGACATCATAGAGCGGATGTTCGACAAAAGAATCTCAGTGCGCGTATCTGCGCCAGGATGAAGCTCTGCGCGCCCCATGACAAACGTAGCCCCAGGAAGAGCCGTGCGCCTGTCGTCGAAAGCGGGTGTAGAGCCTTCGCCCATGACGGCGTAGATCTCTCCTGTAATATGCATATAAAGCGTCTGGCAGAAGACATTTGAATTTTCATCCGCAAGCTCATGCCGGGTTAAGAGAGATTCGAACATTTCCGCGATTTCATCGGCTCGCTGAATTATCCCAAGCATCCCAACCCGCGAAAGTTCGACGTCCTCCATGAGCTTTTCGATTTCAGGCACCAGCCGTTCAATCGCAAGGCCGCGCCTTAGACCGAAAAACTCGACTTCGTGATGACCTCGGTGTTTCGGCATACGCGCAAACGAGGAGCGATTGCCCTCATAAACTCCGACTAGTTCTTTCAAGCCCTTGACAAACTCCCCGACATCGCTTCTCGCCAGTTCCGTAAACCGTTTAAATTCGCTGAATGAAAGAAAATGGACGCCTTTGGCGGAATGGTAATATGAAAGTTTCGAGGATATGCGCTTTTTTGAAGCGGCCAGAGCGACTTTGATTTCGCCCTCGGTCCACGCTAAAGGTTTAACTCTCCACTCCTGACCAAGATGTCGGTAATGTTCAAGCGTATCGTCATTTCGCTCGACCATGACGATATCAGGCAGGGTGAAACCAGCATTTTGCAAAAGCCAGCGATCGATAGAAACTATCTTGTTCGTTGAAATTTCCCGCTGCGATATTTCGATCGTTTTGCCTACGATATTGGCGCAGACGATTTTATGCAGCAGCGTATCCCCGCGTCTCGATGACGGGAGGGTTGATAAGCGCCAAAATCTCCCGTCCAGCAGCGGGAACGCGGCAACGGAATGATTGCCAGTCGTAACCGTCATTATCACTCCGCGCTGACGGGATTTAAGATCACGCTTCTCAACGATGAGAACACTCGCCCGCTCATTCGAACGAGGCGAAAGCCCCTCTTCAAATATATATGTGTCTTCACCTATATCGTAAGCATGAAAACAACGCTCGCGGCCCATCGCCGTGGTTCTGACGCTTTTAGGACGCTTTGCGCCCGTCGTGCAAACTCTGCGGATAAATTGGCCGATAACGTTCATCGCTGTTATTTCGAATGGCAGCACGAGCAGTTTTCGCCGTGATGCTTATCGCCATTTTTCGTTTCAATATGAATAAGCTCTTCGGCCATCGCACCGATGGCGTCGAGCCCCGCTTCATCGGCGGCGGAAAGAAGATTCTCTAAGGCCGGAAGAACGAATTTTTCAAAACCTTTTTGACCTACCGAGCCGAGTCTGCCGTAAGCGCCAAGACACTGAATAAGCCTTTCTACCGCAGCGAACGGCAGCTTTTCGCATAGATCGTCACGCCCTGAGGATTTGGCGTAAACCTCGACCAGCGCTTTTCTGTGGCGCTCGGAACGTTCAACATAAGGATCGTAGACCATGCTCGCCAAGTCGTAAATCGCTGGCCCCTTTCGCATCCCCTGGAAGTCTATAAATTTAAGAACTCCGTTTTTCCAGAGAATGTTGGTCACCTGAAAATCACGATGTACGAGAGCGGGCGGCTCTTTATCTAAAATCTCCGCGACTCTCTCTAGTTCGCGTAAAACCTCATGGCTCATTTCGATATCGTAGCGCCCCTTCAGACAATATTGCGAAAAAAGGTCTCTTTCCCACTTCCACAAATCGCCGTCCATCGGCTTTTCAAGGTCATTTTCAATTTCAGAAAAGTCAAGACCGTTAAACTTCGAAAGCTCCTTTACTGCCTCGACGCATTTCTCGAAAGACTTGTCTTCTTTTCCCGCGTTTTCAAGCACCAGTGTTTTTGACTTTGGAAATTCCGCTATGACATCTACAGCCGCCGCGCCCATCTTCTTAAGCCACTTCGCGTGTGAGGCGTATTTCGCGTTTTCCTTGCGCTTTTCGTCATCATATATGACGATGACCTTGTCCGCCGTTTTAAAAAAGACACGATCGCTTCCGCGCGCACCGATAAAATCAACTTTTTCGGACCTGTCGCCCAAAGCCTCTTTTATCTGCGGAATTTCCGAAAACGCATTATCTTCACCGTCTTGATTTATTTCAATATAAGAGTCGATCGTTCCGGCATCAGTCCAAAGAAAATCCTCAGACGTTACGGCTTTGACGAATCTACCGTCATACATCGCCTTTTCATACGCCTCAACTATGGAGGAAAATCCTTCGGGCTTTACATAATCGAGAATCGAAGATCGAAGCAGAGAAAACCCGGCGTAAGTAAAAGTCCCCTCCCAGCCGGCGTCAGGACTTCGCCAGCATGTCACATAACCTGAAATCGGCTCAACCTCGACAGTTCTTGGCCCCTCGGCGACGACTGCGGCAACGGCGATTACATCATCAGAGGCAGGCAATTCCAACAAAGGCATATTCTCCATTACGATATCGCCGTTGACGAGATAAAAGTCATCGCCGCCGAGCCACTGACGCAGCGGATTTAAAACTCCGCCCGTGCCGAGAATTTCAGGTTCGTAAAAAGAACGGCACCCGTTTAACTGACACCATTTTTCAACCTGCTCGTGATGATAGTGGCAGTTCACCGCTATCTCTTCAACCCCAATCCGGCGTAAAGCCGAAACAACACGAGAGATCATACTCTCGCCCCATACGGGCAGCAAAGGTTTTGGTACGCAGCACGTAAAAGGTCTTAGGCGCGTACCGAAACCTGCGGCAAGAACTATTGCTTTTTTAGCCATTATCTATAAACGCTACGTTGGCGCTGGGTCTTCACTTTCGGTTCTTCAAGCATAAGGCTGTACCAAGCATCTCCAATTCCGGAATTGTTGAAATGCGACACCCTGTTATTCATGAGATGTTCATGATTGCGCTTAAGCGTTTCGTTGTCGCTTTTTTTGAGCGCCTCGGTAAGCGTCTTGAACGCCCCGTCAACATCCGCTTTTTTCACCTGAATCCAACTCATCGTCGCGGCGAGAAGAACATTCTGGTTGTATCTCAAGCGCCTTGCTGTTTTTGTATATACTTTTTTAATGTCTTCAGTTTTTGCCTCAAGCATATACATGCGCGCCATCTTAACGGCTACAAGAGAAGGATCTATCATAATCGCCTTTGGCATAAGTTCATCGACTCGCTTGAAATCTTTTATCATCCAGTTGAGCTGAAGCTGGGCGGTAGCGATTTGCCTGTCCATCATCGGAACAAAAAGCCGATATTTTTTCAATACCTCAGTCTGAAGAATCGCTTCGCGGACAAAAACTTTCGTGTCTTCAAAAATTTCACGCTGCGCGGCCTGAACGGACCCGGGCGGCCTCATCTGCCAACGCTGCATTTTCTCCTGAAGGCGCTTTTGGCCCCCAAGAAGAATCGCCTGCACACGATCCATATCGGCCTTAACTTTCTTTTGTAATCGAAAGCCTACAACGCCTTGAAAAACGCCGAAAGTAATTAGCCCTATGAAAACGCTCCATGGAGCACCGAAATCTGCGGCGAAATACGCCGCAGAGAAACCGCCAATGCCGACGGCTAAAGCTGTAATCAATGTAATCATGCCCCAAATTATATCAAATTTATCTATTAGTGTGAATACCCTTTTTGCCTCAATCACAGCCAGTTTCTCGCGTACAGTCTTTAGGCGATGACACCACGAACAGGCCTTTGTCATTGTCAATTTCCAGTTTCTTGGAAGAAATTATCCATCTCGCTTTCTTCACCTTAAGCCCCCCTCCCAAAGAGCGTAAATCAATCTTTGATGTGACTACAAATCCAGCATCTTTTTCGTTTGAATATCCTTTAAGTTCCAATGATCTCCCCCGACTCACAATCCGCATACTCTGATTAGTCGACAAGCATATCGATTCTCCATATCTGCTGACCTTCGATTCCTCGTCATTAATCATAATATAGCGCATGCCCTGATCATGGAACCGCATCACAACATTAGATGAAGATATGCAGACTTCCTTAAAATACGACTCCAAATCTGCCGTCTCTTTACTCTGTCTTGGCTGGGATACCTTGGGAACAATTTTGCCATTCTCATTAATACGTCCGATTCCAGCAGAGTTACAGTCCTTGCTTTGAGCGGTTATCCATGCGCCCAAAGAAACAATAACTCCGTTACTGGACGAAAGATATGCCACAATGTCTTTTCGTTCATCGGAATCTAATCTACCGCTCGTACAGACCGATACAAGAATCTTCTCGATATTTGGCAGTTCGCGCCCGGCTTCAGTATCCATTGGCTTCGCTTGAGCATATAGCACTACACCGAGGAATATGCAAGTCACTAAATAAAGCTTCATATTTTTCATCAAAGATCTAATCATCATATTTGTCCCTTGTTTTGTGTTGCATGACAAAAAAGGTCGGAACCTTCTGTATATGTTTTACTGTATATGCTGCGACACGCGGGTTGGTCTGCGACGAATCCTCTATCCATTCCGACGCGTCACAGCGCAATCCAGCCGCAATTCCGCCCTCGATGGCGAGGGCAAGGAAAAGCGCGGACTTGTCACGGTTGTTCATCGCGTGAATTATACCATTTTGCCGCGCTCCGTGTTGGCTTTCGCGGCAGTGAATTACCGTGGTGAAAATTGTATAAACGCTTATTTTACCAGCTCAAGTTTCACAACATCTCCAACGCGCACATTGCGCACGCGCAAACGTTGTTCATCAGGTAAAAGCAGTTCAAAACCCCAATTGTTCATTTGAGTAAGCTCTTCACCAGTTCTAAGCAACGTCGCCTTGCGAATGCGGCCTTTGAGCTTCGGCAAAATCACATCTCCAAGCGGAATCTGCAGGAAATGGCAATAGATAACTTCCGCCCCATTAACGCGCTTTGCCGTATACGCGCATCCATACGGAGGCGGATAATCACACTTACCGCACCCAAAAACAGACTCACCATTTGCCGAATACCATTGT
>CAJGDE010000009.1 GCA_904502135.1 Kiritimatiellia bacterium | reverse complement strand
ACCCACCTGTCGTCGCCGTAAATATCGATCGCCTCCTGGTACGACTTTACCGCCTGATTGCGGTCGCGCGCCAGGTGGCTGGAAAACGCCTGCATAAACGAAAGATACCCAATGAGCGCCGAATCGTTGCTTTCCGATTCCGCCTGTATCTGAACCTTTTTCCATTCGGCGGCGGCGGCGCGAAAACGCGAAACCTGCTGCTGTGCCGTAAGACGGTTGTGCCGGCGCGCTTCATACGCTTCGCCGAAGACCTTCGCGGCGCGGTCAACGCCGCTGCGAATGGTGAACTCGAGATTTCTGTAAACGCTCCCCGGCATATTCCATGTCCACTCATGAACACGGGCCTCAGCGGAAAATACGAAAAGAAAAGCCGCGAAAAAAATGAGACTACGCATTTTCATTACTCCATATCCTTAAAAGATCTCTCCTCCTGCAAGAGCAGACCACGTGCGCGACGCGCCCATTCCGTCTCAGGAAATTCAAAGACGGTGCGCTTGAGATAGAGATAGGACTGCTCGTAGCTGCCGACTCTCAAAGCCGCGTCGCCCGCCCAGTAAAGAGCCTGCGCACGCATGACGGGAGAAGCCGTCTCGGCGTATTTTTCCGCGACGCTCGCAAACGACGACACGGCCTTACGGTACATTTCGCTCGCCTCGCGCGAAAGCACCTGCACATTGGGATTGTTTTCTTTATATTTTTTCTGATATGCCTCGGCCTGCTTGACATAGCAGCTTCCGCTCATGAAGAGGGCTCTTGGGGCCTTCTCGTGCGTGGGGAAGCGCCTCTGGAAATTCTGATAGATTTTTCCGGAGATGTCAAAACGCTTAGCCTCCTTGTAGTAGTATGTCGCCAAACGTATTGTCGCATCACCGACAAGCTCGGAGTCAGGATAAAGATATGTCATCTTTACGTACTCCTCGGAAGCGCGGGCGTAATCTCCGAGCATCTCAAGGCACAACGCCTTGTGATACTGGCTTTTCGCCGCGAACGCTCCATCGGGCCATGTTGAAAGAATCGTCGAGAATCGAGCCAGCGCCTCTGTATATAACGGCATCGCTGCCGATATATCCTTAGCCTCTTTCTTCTCCGTCGCCAGCTCCTGATAGAGATTGGCAAGCAGATATTCACCCTGCGCAACATGAGAAGAATCGGGATAATTCTTCAACGCCTCCTCAAGGATATGCTTTCCTTCGTCTATCGCTTTCGAGCTGCGCTCAAACTGCTTGAGTTTACGGTGCTCTTTAGCCTGCTCGAAGAGACACTCCGCCAAACGGAACTGCACAAGAACCGCCATATCCGAATCACGGAAACGCTTGGAGAACATTCTCACAGATCCATCCGAACCGCGGAAAACGCGCCCTGTTACGGAATGCGTCGTGACGGGAGTTCCGGGAAGAGTTAATTCATCGCGATACGAGAAGACCACGTTATCACCGTACATCCGGCTGGGATACATTCCGGTAAAGATGCCCGAATGCGGCAACGTTTCGCTAAGGCGAATCGTATTTGTCGTTCCGCTCAATAGGCCGATCGCCGTAACGTCGACAAGATCTGTCTCTTCGCTTAAATCACGGTCGGCGTCTTCGACCTGAACAAAGAACTTCTCTCCAACATGAGCCGTGTCGCGCGGAGCGGTGTAGGTAGAATCCATAAGCGCAAGATTGGCGTTGGAAACGAGTTTCAGTATTCTCGAAAGAACGACATCGCCATTCTCGCTCAACACTTCAAGCTTAATGTTGTCAGATCCTGTGACACCAAGCTCGGGAGTTTTATTCTCCAACGATTCTTCATTGGGATCTGGCGGACCCATACGAAGTTTTACTGAACCGTTAAAGCTGCCCGAGGCATAAGCCTCCTTTATCGACTCCGCTCCCTTGCGGAGATCTATCCCCGCAAAATTCTTCGCCAATTCCATCGGTATTTCAATCGACTCCGAAGAGCTTGAAGCGCGAAGTTTTATTCTTGAGGCCGCATGACGCGCACGTGCAGGATCATTGACCCTGACAAGGATGGGTGTTGCCACGTTCACAAGAATAGGCTCTGCGGAATCGCTCACGCTCTTTTCCATCGGCACGGCGCTCAAGACGTCGCGATAGAGCGCTTTTACCGTCTCATTGCCCGCTCGACGGCGGATCTTCTCAAGCTTCGCCTTGGCGGTTGGGGAATTATCCACCACACGCTGACGGGTCGTATTGAACAACGTGATAATCGGCTCGCTCTTTCTTACGGCCTGAACCTTCGCCACTCTCACGTACGGAACACCGGGGTTAGTGTTTTCCCTGTCCTCATAGGCTAAAGTAAGCATATCGTTTTCAGTCACTTTAAGCGCATTTGCGGGAGCGTTAGCGTCATCTTTATTTGCCGTTTTTATAAGCGCCATGAAAAGCCCGCTGTGAACGCCGTCAAGATTGGCGCCGACATTGGCGACTCCTGCATAACCCTTTGACTGTTCAATAAGCTTAAGCTCCTTTCTCTGACCGGAGCCTGTTGTAATAACGGCGCTTATCGTATCGGCCTCAGGGGTGAAATCGGCATCAGCGTCCACAACCGAGGCTATTATGACATCGCCCGGCTGGAAGCGTAGAGCCTGATGAAGCTGCTGACGCTGCCAATCAGACCTTGATTCGTCGATATGCTCAAAATAGAAGTTGACTTTAGCGTTATTGAAGGAGCTTCTCATGCTCTTATGAAGAACACGCTTCTCGCCGGAAGACGTTACATCATCCTGATAGGTGACAGATATAGAATCGCCGGGAGCCACCTCAAGAGTATTGTTTTTCTGGGCATCAGAGAAATCGCTGTCGCAAGGAATTATCGTCTCGCCCTTCGAGTCTACGATCGTCATCTTTGAAACGCTGACGTCAAGGCCTACGCGATCGGCAAATTCCCACCTGAGCGACCTTAAACGAACCGGGTGCGGGAAAGTTGCCGAAAAGCCCTCTTCGGTACGGACGATTTTAGCCTTGTCCTCCAGGAATTTGAGAATTGAAGAATTTTTATCCGCATCAAACCAGTCGTAAGGAATCGATTTAGCCTCCTCGCCGATCGGCTCCCAGAGAATATCAAACGAATCCTCTTTATGAACGGTCGAGGCAAAGAGTTCAAATCTGTGCGCCCCTAAAGGAACATCAAACGTGACGATGCGGTTATGAAGAGACGGACCCTGCCCTTGGAAAACCTGCTCGCCGTCAAGATGCATCTCCATCCAAAGACCCGCGAATGTTTTGCCCTGCGTGTTCTTGGCGACGATGCGAAGACGCATGTAGCCAAATTCTTTAGGCTGACAGAAGGCGCCCTTCCAATACGTTATCACCTGACGCGGATAATTATGAGAGACATCATACGAGAAATTGGAGACGCTCGACTGCGAAGGAGCGTTCACGCGAGCAAAGCGCGCGCGAATCGCCTGCGCCGATCTCGTGTAAAAGCCCATCTCGCTCTGACGCTTTATGCCGATACGCTTTTTAATGTCACCCGCCGGCAGCGACCCAAGACGGATGGTCTCGGTTCCAAGACGGCCGACAAGATTGATAGCGCGAATTTCCTGAGGGTTCTTAACCTTTATGGTGGCGTTTGAAACTCTGTGCGAAGCCATGGTATCGACTTCAATCCACTTGCCGATTTGACCGTCGGCCAAGCTGCGCCACTCGCCAGACTTGTTCTTGTTGATCACATCACCCGTGTTAAACCCGGCCGACGTGTCGCTTGCGAACGCACGCGGCGGCGGAAGCGATGTTGGTATCTGCGCACGGAAAACTCCCGAATACGGCTTTGTTTCCGACAAAACGACATTCTCAAGGCTGTCGCCGCTTGTGGTTTTTACAGAAACGGCGACCTCACCCAATTCCTTGCCGGTCGAGCGGTCTCTGTCTCTGACAACCACATAGAGAGGATTGCCGGGCCTTAAGGCGCTAGAGAGGGCAGAAGAGTCAAATGAACCTTCAAGCGAGTCTTCAAGCGCAAGTTCAGTCTCCTTTTCGTCCGCTCTTGGAGCTCCTGCGCCTATCGAAAGTTTCGCATCGTCGATAACGCGCAGCACTTTGGGCTTATTAAGCGGCAGCCCGCGAGCGAGAAGGAAGTCCCTTTCAATTTCATACTGCGCAAGATCGTTACCCTGAACTTCAAGAACGAGGTTCGACGGAAATGCCTCGGCCAGCTTCACGTCGACCACACCCTTGAAGAGGTTGGGATCGCGCGAGGAAGGATAAAGAAGAATGCGCTCGGTGTCCCCACCCGGCTTCGCCGTGAGGATAATCGGTATTGAAGATCCGCCGCCTGCGACTGAAAGATTGCGATCTTGTACCGTGATCGTCAGCTGTTGACCGGGACGGATGACCGTGCGATCGGAAAGATCGCCGATCATAACGTCGGTATCGTCGACTTCATTGTTCGTCGCCAGCTTCCACTTACCTTGAAGGAATCTCGCCTCGGTATGAGTGAAATCGATCGCAAACACTTCGCGCAATTCTTTTATTGTAGTATCATAGTCCTTGCGGTCGAAAGCTATGCGGGCGGCAAAATAATGAGCCTGCGCCTGAATCTCAGGATCAGGTTGGCTGTGCCAATACTCAATCGTGGATTCAGCGCCAGAAACATTGCCTGTCTCAATCATCAAATCAACGGCGCGGAACATCGCCTTTCGACCAGCTGCGGTAGAGTTGTACTTCGGGTTGTTTCTTATCGACTGATACTCGAGTTTTGCCGCTTCAAAATTCTGCTGATCTCTAAAGCATTCTGCGCGCACTAGAAGCATCGCCGCGGCGAGATCGGGAATAATGCGCGATTCATTGTTGAGTAGCGCGGTTGCGATCTGACGCGCCTTGATGAGACTTTCATCCTTTTTGCCGCGAGAAAGACGAAGCTGTTCAACGCCCCAAGCCGTAAAATCGGGAGGCAGATTGATCGCCTCACGCTCAAAGACGGTTATGTTTCTCTTAAGAATCTCCCATGCCCTTTCGCTGTTTTTTCTTGAGAGCTCATCAGCGGCGACATATAATGGGTAGGCGGGGTGCTTCTCATCTACCGGATAGACGCCAGGCAGGTGAGCCGCCGCTTCAGCGCGCACACGCATAGACAGCGTAACAAGCGACTGGTCGCGATCGCCGGGGATGGAACTCGACATCAAGTAAGCGCTCTCCCAAAATTCACCTTCGCGCGTTTTCTGGAGCAGATTGTACACGGCGGAGAATGTCCTATGGTTTGACGTCGCTCCGACAAGAGCCGCACATTCAGCCATGTCAAAGGTGTTTGAATTTGCCAACGCCTCTTTATAGAGGTTTACAAAGACATCACTGTGCGCACCATCAGCAGCCGGAAAGCCCTGGCAATTTCCGTTCAAGAGCCTACCCATTTGACGAGACAGATTTAAAACCAAAGCCGCCTTCTCTTTGTTTTCCCTGTTGACAGCGCACCAGTTATTAAGCGCATCCCAATCCGATCGTTCGTTACCGAGATACACGAGCGGTATTTCCTTGGACTTAAGGGCAGAAAGCTGAGGGAGAAGATAATCTTTGATAAACGGCGTCATGCTGTCCACAACACCAGACTGCACTTCATTATTGTTTCTCGGAAACGTAAGACAGTCAAGAATCGTGAAAAGCCAGTGTATCCTGGCATACCCATTGAGTTTACAAGCCTCTTGAACATACGCATCCATCGCCTCTTTGCGCTTACCCGCCCTGGCAAACATATCGTACATTATTCGCGCTGAAGCCCCGTCGCGAGAAACATCTTTTCTTATCACATTATCAAGAGCTTCCTTCCATGGAAAATTCTTAACTACCACGGGCTGATTGATGATCGGTAGAATGCTGCGGCTGATCGAGCTTATCATATTGCCGTCATTGAGATTAAACCCGGGATGCTTGAAAAGAACGTTTAACGCCGCCATCTTATCTTCCGGTTTCGCTATGCGGTTATTGGCAAGATGACGGATTATGAAAGCGGACACTTTATCGAACAGAAGTTCATTATACTTGAAGTCTTTGGGTATCGCCGTATACCCCTCAGGCATATTGTGACAGATCGCCATATAAGCGTCCCCGGTGCGTTTCGCTCTCAAAAGCGCAATATCCCAAACTGCACTTTCATCTCCTCCGCGCTGCATCGCCGCATGAAACACTCGCCAAAGAATATCCCAGTTGTCGTATGATTTTTCAAAGAGCGGCTTGAGGGTCTTGATAAACTTGACGCTCGCGACACTCGACGCTTCGCAAAGAAAGGCGTATCTGCTCAACATTGAATCTAAAGCCTTTCTGCGACTGGGCGCTTTTGGACCAAGCTGAAGATACGCCTTAACCGTCGCCTCGGCTATTTTATGCGCCTCTTCCGGGCAGGTATTGTATGCCGCACGGTTTAAGCCGTATATCCTAGAGCACGCGACAAAAAACGGATCGGAAGATTTCACATCCCCTTTGATTTTTGAAAGAAACGCCTTTCCTGCCGGGAGCGTCAGGAACTTGTGTGTTCTCATGAGATTCTCGGCATTTCTTCCGGTAAACCAGGCCCACGGTCTAATATAGCCGGTTAAATTGAAGCATCTTTCAAGAATAGCTATTTTCTTATCGTCCGTAATACTGGTGCTGGAAGAAACCTTGTTAAAAATGTTTCCTATATCAGTATTGTACCAGTCGTTGGAAATATGCTCTTCAATTGTTGAGATCAAAAGCGCAAGATCGCCAAAGGCCGCAATCTGGCCGAGCAGATTCCAGCGTACATCATAACGGTTGCCCGTAAGCTTTATCAGATCTTTAACTGGCTGAAGAGAATTTTTCTCCTTGCTCTTCTCTGCCACTTTCGAGAGATTGCACAAATCCCCAGCCGTAAAATACTCATGATTGGCAAGAGCGTATGGCGTTATATCGGCAGTCAAAACCGCTTTGCCGGCTATCATTTCAGACGACACCGCCCGAGCCATGGCTCTGCCGCTGTCGGTTTTTGGCAATACACCGATAAGACGCTTCAGGAACTCAAGATTCTGCTTCGACTGCGCCTCTGTAGCGCTAACGCCGTCACCGAGATAACGCGCATAGCGCCCGTAAAAACGGCCATACACCTGCAGGAAAGCAAGCTCCGAGTTTCTCGGGGGTTTGCTGACTTTAAGATATTCGCTCTCAAGAGAGAACATCTTCTTTATTACGTCTCTGCGCAGCTTATCATCCTTGATATTCCCTACTTTGGAAGTAAAGTGTCTTTCAAAAAATTCATGCCCTAAACGCGCTTTGCCGTTGAAACAGTAATCAGCGAGCCACTTTGCGTCAAGAGACTTCTCACACAGATCGATATACATATTAACGGCATCGCTTCCAGCAAGATCCTTATACTTGGCGAGAAGCTCAAGCGCACTTGCGTATGAAAAACCGGGAGGATAGTCAAACCTGAAATTTTTAACGTGATTTGCGACAGCAAGGCGCTTTTCTTTGTCATTAAACTTTTCAAGCATCGTTGACGCTACCTGCATGAAATCGGCAGTGCGCTTCTCGGTGCGAAGACACCACAAAAGATGCGAGCCCGCCCTGTAAAGTTCAGAAGAAGCCGGGACGTTCTTCGCCAATTTTTCAAACGCCCGTGCGTCGGTCGCCGTAAAACAAAGTTCATAGGCCGCCTGTTCGACCTCGGGCGTCCACTTTTTCTCTACCGCCATATATCTCGACAGGCGATCGCGGCGAAGAGAAGATTTGCGCATTTGACGCGCAAGTTCGGCGGCCTGCCAATATCTGACAGGCGAAACTTGAGCACGCTTCTCTGTCAAAGAACGAAACACGCTCTCCGCCGTAAGAGTCTTGCCTTCTTTGAAAGCCTTTTCAAATTCAGCCTCAAGCTTAGTATTGGCCAAAACAGACATGGCCACCGCCAATGTCCCAGAAACCAGTAATGTGTATTTGCTCTTCATACTTTTCTTCCTATCTTCTGCTGTTGTTACGTCAATTTTTTATCAACGAAAGAAATTCCTGCCGAACCTTTTCGTCGGTTCTGAACGAACCTAAAACAGCACTTGTCGTCATGCTGCTGTTTTGTTTTTCGACTCCACGCATCATCATGCAAAGGTGTTTGGCGTTAATGACAACGCCCACGCCCTCGGCCTGAGTCTCTTTCATTATCGCATCTGCGATCTCTTCGGTAAGGCGCTCCTGAATCTGCAGCCGCCGCGAATACATGTCAACTATGCGCGCCAACTTTGAAACACCGAGAACCTTGCCCTTTGAAATGTAGCCTATCGCGCACTTTCCGTAGAACGGCAGCATATGGTGTTCACAAAGCGAATAAAGCTCGATGTCTTTAAGTATCACCATGTGATTTGTGCCGCTTGCGAAATAAGCGCCGTTTACAACCTTTTTGATTTTCTGACGATAGCCGCGCGTCAAAAATGAGTATGCTTTAGCAACACGCATCGGAGTTTTTTTAAGCCCTTCGCGCGTCGGATCTTCGCCCAGCTCAACAAGAAGCTGTTCAATGAGGCGGGCGATCTTCTTTTCGTTCAGCTCTTTTTTTTCTGCCATAGCATACCCTTCATAGTGGATCAGTTGAATAAGAATTCAACAACATCCCCATCCTTCATTTCGTATTCCTTGCCTTCAGGTCTGAGCTTGCCGGCCTGTCTTGCGCCGGAAACTCCGCCCAAGGCAACGTAATCCGCATAAGGAACAACTTCCGCCCTGATAAAGCCCTTTTCAAAATCGGTGTGGATTACACCGGCGCAGCGGGGAGCCTTCCAGCCGCGTCTAAATGTCCACGCCCGCGACTCCTTCGGGCCTGCCGTAAAGTAGCTGGCAAGCCCCAGCGTGTGGTACGCCAAACGAATCGTCTTTTCAAGACTCGACTCGCTCAAACCGTAGCTTTCAAGAAACTCCTTGGCCTCGGCATCAGACAGGCCCGCAAGATCGGCTTCAACCTGTGCGCAAATCGTAACAAGCTCGGCGCCCTGAGACGAAGCATAAGCCTTAAGCGCCTCGACATGGGCATTCCCCTCACCAGTCACGCCGTCATCGGCGACATTCGCGCAGTAAATAACTGGCTTCTCCGTAAGAAAGTGCAGTTCCTTTATAACCTGAACTATCGCATCCGCCTCGCCCCTCGGGAAAGAGCGAACGCTTTTACCCTCCTCAAGATGTTTTAAGAGCGCCGCGCAAGCCTCTGCTTCCGGACGCAAGGCGGGCTTGGCTTGAGCCTCTTTTTTTATCCGATCATATCGCCTTTGAAGCTGCTCCATATCAGCAAGAATAAGCTCCGTCTCTATCACTTCGGCGTCAGCTACGGGATCAATGGGCGAAGATTTGTTGCCGCCCTCCTGCACATGAATGATGTCGTCGTTTTCAAAACACCTGACAACGTGCAAAATGGCGTCGCACTCTCTAATGTTGGCCAAAAACTTATTGCCAAGCCCCTCGCCTTTCGACGCTCCCTTAACTAAACCCGCAATATCTGTAAACTCTACAGTCGCTCTTATTATCTGCTGAGACGAGACTATTTTAGCCAATTCATCAAGCCTATCGTCCACAACCTCGACAATCGCCGAATTGGGCTCTATCGTGCAGAAGGGATAATTCTCCGCAGCCGCCTGCTGACGCTTTGTCAAAGCATTGAAAAGCGTTGACTTGCCGACATTCGGCAGACCCACAATACCCACAGAAAGACTCATTTTATCTCCCCCTTAAATTTCAAATCAGGATAAAAACTCTTGATTACATCTTTATAATACTTCGCGTCTATTACACGAGACTCTTTCAATGCGTCCACATAAAGACCTTCAAGCGTCTTTATGATTTTCAGCCGGACGTCTTCATCGCGTTTTTTCTGCGTCTCGGAAACTATGCGCATCTCTTTTTCCAATATTCGAGAACCCCTTGGCAAGGTGATGTCATCCTCCGCGCGATACTGCTTTTTCTCTTTCTTTTTTTTGGTCAACCTGCCGTTTTCATCAAACGTATTATCTTGACCATCGCCAACCCACGAAAGGTCGGCTATGGTTTTTTCAGGTTCGAGCGCTCTTTCTCTCTCTTCAAGTTCTGCTCTAAGCTCCAAAAGATCGCGCTCCCATGTCTGAAAATCAATCTTAGAGAGCTCCGCCATTTTCGCCTCGGCGATTATCTTCTCGCTTTTTAATTTTTCCGCCTGGAGTTTATCACGGGCCTCATCAGCCTTCAATCGCAACGCATTTTCATCGGCCTTGGATTTTTCCAGCGCGGCCATTGCCTCCGCTTCGCGGGACTTGGCGGCATCGCGCTCGGCCTGAGAAGCCAAAAGCGCTTTTTCGGCAGCCTTGGACGCAAGCTCCTTGGACTTGCGCTCTTCTATTGCCTTTATGCGATTGTTCTCGGACTCTTCTTTCGCCTTTTCTGCCGCCTCCAAAGCGAGCTTCTGTGACGCGATGTTATTCTCGGACGCACGCCTTTGTTCTTCAGCCTTCTTGGCCAGCGCCTCCTGCGTCTTTCGCTCTTCTTTCGCGGCATTCTCTTGCGCTAAAGCCCTGTCGCGATCAGCCTCCGCCTTGAGCCTCATGTTTGAGCTGTATTTATATGCCGAGATTGCCGCTGCGAAGACAGCGGCCGCCAAGAACATCATGCCGACATATTTCATAAAAGCGCTCATTTTTTACTGCCGATAACTACTCAATCACATTTTGTATTATACCATATCTTTAAGATTGACGCTTACTCATGTGACAAATTCTATTTATGATTTCCGTGAAATTCTCACGCCCCGCCAATATTTCGATGGCTATTCTTAAGTACAGGCATTTTACAGGCGTAGTCTCGAACCGCGGAAAGCGCACAGCGTCCTTCTCCGTTGTGATAAGCGCGTCGGCGCCGATATCAGCCGTACGGTTAAGCGCGTAAAGAACTTCGGACGAATCGTACCTGTGGTGATCGGCATAACGCTCACACCACACCACTTTCGCGCCAAGGCGTCTGAGCGAATTTTCAAAACCCTTAGGCGAGGCGATTCCGGAAAGAGTGCATGTCACCTTGCCATCTAACCATGAAAGCGGATATTCATCCCTGCTCCAAACATCCTTCAGCAGTTTTGGAGTATGGTTACATTCCACTATTTCCGCGTCGCTATTGTATTTTTTTATCTCCTCCTTCACCTTTGAGACGTCGCCGCGGCACTTCGTAAGAAAAATTATATCGGCCCTTTTTAAATTTTTTATCGGCTCACGCAAAACTCCCCTAGGCAGCATACTGCCGTTGCCGAAGGGATTTGTCGAGTCGACAAGAACGACCTCGATCGAATGTTTCAGTTTCTGATACTGAAAACCGTCATCAAGAATAATCGTATCACACCCGAGGCGCTTTATCGCATAACGTGCGGCCTTGACCCTGTTTCTGTCGACCACTACCGCCACGCCAGGTAGGTTCGAGGCAAGCATATACGGCTCGTCGCCGCCTATCGCAGAATCAAGAAGAACGCGCTTTCCGTCAGAAACGACAAGCGGCGGGTCAATAACATCCGTAAACATCCTCTGCCACCACGGAGCCTCTTTACGGCGATAGCCGCGCGAAAGTATCGCCACCTTCCGCCCTTCGCTGGCCAGAGTGCGGGCGAATATTTCCGTTACCGGCGTTTTACCCGTTCCTCCGGCAGTTATATTTCCGATTGATATGACTTGAATACCAAGAGGATAACGGCGGATGACGCCCGTGCTGTAAAGAAAATATCTTACATAGACCACCAGCGCGAAAATGCAACTTACGCCTTTAAGAAAGAGCAGCAAAAGCCTCACGCCCAAAGGTTGATCTAAATCGGCGCCCGGCTCCTGAATGAGTTTTACGAGATAACTCTCAAGCCTCTCAAAATAACTCTGCTTCGTCTTTCGCACTCTTGCTTATCTCCCGTCATATACCTGATTAGAGCCAAGACCAAAAGCGCGCAGATATATGGCAAAGCCAACGCTGAAATCACTGTCATACTTCGAGCCATCTACACGCGTGTAGCTATTTTCGTATTCGCAATAAAATCTGAACGCAAGGCAGTCGGTGCGATACTCTATGCCAAATGAAATAACATCAAGTTCATTTTCGGAAGTATCCCACCTTATGCCCGCATCCCATTTAATCGCATCGATAATCTCATGATCAAAACCGAAGAAAAGCGAGCTAAAATACGGATAGTTGAATTCATCGCTCGTCATCTGCTTGGAATTGTACGGGAAGATCGAATAATCCCACCAGCGCTGATGTCTGTGCGAAAAGCCGAAATTATACGAAAAACTCTTGTCGAGTTTCTGTCGATAGATCAGCGAGGCCAGCGCCAGTTCGTCGGCCTGACAGTTATATTCCGCGTTAACTCCGAGCATAATATCGTCAGATGGCGTCCACCTCACACGAAAACCAGGAGCCGCCATTACATCATCTTCACCCAAATTTGGTTCACCTGGAACGGTCAACTTCCGCTTTTCTGCCGAGCCCTCATACCACTCACCGTCATTAAACTGGAGAGCCACGTAGGCATCTACATCAAGAATGGTTGAAAGGCGGCCTTTCTCATCGACCGTGCGCCACGCATTGCGCAATCCCGGAGTTACACCGTAGTACGTGTGCGGCAGATTGCGCGAGCGCCCGGCGAACTGATCCTCCCACATCGACGCCATGTCATAAGCATCAAAGACATAAGGCCTTTGCGTCTTGCCAAGTCCAGACCAGTCGGCCTCCTGCAAAAGAACGTCAAAATACGGCTCAAGCATATGCTGCCAATTTTTGTCGATCCACGCGGTGCCGCGGGCGGAAAACGTAACGCCGCCCTCGACAATGGATCTAAACGCATCATCATCCGTCGCACCCGCCTTGCTCATGCCGTCTCTGACGATATTGCCGCTCTCGCCGTAGTATGTGCCTCTTAAGCCGAAGCGTGGAACGGCGGATACGACATCGAACAATTTCATCGGTGCACTAAGACGATGGTATGTATCCATTCGGAACGTTCCAAACTGCGCCCACATTCCGGGGTTGTAGGAATATACAGAAGTCGCCTTTGAATAGTGAGCTGCCGAACGACGCAAATACCCTGCGCGGGTCTGTGACTCGTAATTGATCGGAAGAGTCCACACCGGAAGGGGCGAAATGTCAAAATAAAATTCAGGAAGCCTCATCGTTCCTCCGTAGACATCGTTAAGAGGTCCAGCGACACTTGCGCCGTACGCATAAACAGGTTCGCTATGCTCCCACGCCAATTCATTATTGCTTAAACCCACCCATCTGTGACGAAGAGAAAAGAATCTGTCACGAAGAAAATCTTCATGCATATAAGAGTCCTCTACGAGCATCGCCTTAAGACGCACAACATCACGCTCCGTCGGCTCCCAGCGATGTTCGAGACTGACGGCATAACGCTCGCGGTCGATTGTTGAACTGTGGTTGAAAAAGTTTCCGCCGTGTCTGTACTTACGACGGTCTCGCCTGTCATAGTCGTCATCCCACGCGTGATAAACCTTAAAGCGGCCGGTGCCGAAATTCCCGAGTCCCCAATTAAGAGTCTGACCGAGCGCCACGCCGTTTTCCTTTCTAAGGTCAAAGCGGGTGTTGCCCGAAAGCCAGTAGGAGCCCTCGGAATGATTTCTGTCGCCAGCTATCGGATAGACGTATTTCGTCAAAAGATACGTCCCCCACCTGCTGGAATAGCCCGGCATCACGCGAATGCCGTAATCTGTTTCGAGCGGATACCAGAAATACGGAAACCAGAAAACCGGATATTCAAACAGGTTGAGCCAGACGTTTCGCATGATGATATAATCATGATTTTTAAACTCGACCTCGCCCTCGGCAGACCAGTGGAGATGACCGACGCAATTCGTGCAGGTCGTCACCTCAGAGCCTTCGGCAAGACGGATGAGTCCATCTGCCTCGCGCTTGGCGCAATCGCTCCTCATCGTAAGAGGCTTCATGGCCACGGTAACATTGCCCGTTGCGGTCATGGCCTTAGTGACGTTGTCAACCGCGATCTTATCGGCTGAAACAGTCACCGCACCCTCATCGAACGACATTTCGCTGGCGAGAGAACCCAGCATACCAAAGGCGGCAGTTCCGAACGAAACGGCTGCAATAAAAAGATATTTTTTCATCATGACTGAGAGTATAGCACTTGTGAGGTGGCCGCGTCCAGTATAGAAAACGATTCGGGATGCCTGTGAAGCTCCGAAACGAACGTAAGACGCGTGTTGTAAGTTTTCTGCAATGAAGCCAGAATGTCGCTATCTTCCGTGCGAAGACGCTGCATAACCTGAGGAGCGATCACGATCTTCGGTTCAAAGGGACGCTTCTCGTTTTCAGCCTTTTTCAGAAGAGATATAAGGTGACGCTGTATCTCTACCGATATAGCCATAGGTGACTTTACCAAACCTCTGCCTTTGCAATATGGACAAGTTGAAGTCAAAAGCGACAGAATCGACCGGTCCTGGCGCTGACGCGACATTTCAAGAAGGCCGAGCTCCGAAATCTCCAAGACGTTCGTACGGGCGCGGTCGCGCTTAAGAGCCTCTTTAAGCGCGCGGTACACCTCTCTTTGATGCTTGCGGCTTTTCATGTCTATAAGGTCAAGAATGACAAGGCCTCCTATGTTTCTAAGACGCAATTGTCTGGCGACCTCCTCGACAGCCTCGAGGTTAACATCTAAAATCGCCTCTTCCTGAGAACCCTTGCCTTTGTAGTGGCCCGTGTTGACATCAACCGCTATGAGAGCTTCTGTCTCATCGATTACAAGATACCCGCCGGACTTAAGCGGCACCTGTCGCGCAAATGCGTCATGCAGCTGCCTTTCCAAACCGTAATGCTCGAAAATCCCAACGCCTCCGTCGTACCTGCGAATTTTCGACTTGGCTCTGCGGGAAATCTTACCCGCGACTTCACGCATCTCGTTATAGCTGCGCTCATCGTCGATAACTATTGAATCGACGTCTTCCGTCAGCCAATCTCGTATGACTCTTTCGCAAAGATCCGGCTCTTGGAAAATGCAGCAGGGAGTTCTTCTCATTTTTATGTTGGCCTGCATCTCGTTCCAGATCGAAATCAGATTCCTGAGATCGCGCGCGAATGCGCGGGCCGACGCCCCTTGGCCAACGGTTCTTACGACAAGCCCCACGTTTTCGGGCAGAGGGAGTCTATCGAGAATCTTCTTGAGCCTCTGTCTCTCTTTAGCATCTCCAATCTTTTTCGACACGCCCCTCGTGCGCGTACCGGGCATCATGACAAGATATCTTCCGGGTATAGAAAGATTTGCGATGGTCACGCGCGGACCCTTCGTCGAAATCGGACCCTTCGTCACTTGGACTATAATCTCAGAGCCCGGCGGAAAACGCTTGGCTATTTCGGCATCGGAAAGCCTGTTGGTCTTTCGCGAAGCCTTCTGTCGCTGATGCTGCTCGTCTTCTTCCTCAAGAAAGGAATCAACGTCAGGAAGCATATCCCAATAATGCAGAAACGCGTTCTTCTTCAATCCTATGTCGACGAAGGCGGCCTGAAGATCATTTTCAAGGTTTTGCACGCGCCCTTTAAAAACGCTTCCGACAAGACGCTCCTTCTCGTCGTGCTCTACCATGAATTCTTCGAGCCTGCCGTTCTCCAAAACCGCAACCCGCGTTTCCAGATTTTCGACATTTACTATAATTTCGCGCTTCAACTTTGAGCGCTTCAACCAACCGAACAGGTTCATCTGATATTTTCCTCTCTGTGTACTGATACACTTTGAACTAAGCCTAAAGCGGCCATCACAGTCACAAGAAATGTGCGGCCCGACGAAATAAACGGCAGCGGCAACCCCGTTATCGGCACAAGGCCTATCGACATTGCGATATTCACATACACGTGAGCGAATATCAAGGTCGACACGCCTATGGCCAGAAGCCTGCCACTAACGTCTGTAGCAAAAAACGCCGTCCAACATCCAGGCACGACAATCGCGCCAAACAGAAGGAGCAGTGTCAAAGATCCAATGAAACCGGTTTCTTCCGCCCATACGCAGAATATGAAATCGTTCATCGAAATAGCCTGCGGCAGATATTTAAGATGATTCGTCTCACCTTTGCCGATACCCTTGCCGGTCATTCCTCCCGAGCCGATGGATATGAGAGCCTGCCTTAAATTATATCCTGCGCCAAGTTGATCCTCTTCGGGGAAAAGAAAAACCCTGACTCTCTTCACCTGATGCGCTTTGAGCGGAACGTATTTCAGAATCGCCGCTCTGCGCTCTTCGCTTACGCCGGGTTTTTCGGCTTCCCACACGGCGGAAAGAACCGCACCTGCCGCAATGACACTGGCCAATATGAGAGTCATAAGACCTCTGCGCCACACGCCCGCTACAAAAAGAATCACGATACACGCGGGAATAAGCGTGAGCGTCGTACCGAGATCGGGCTCGGCGAGAATCAACGCTGCAGGCAGACCGATAAGCGCCAAAGAATACATGAACCACTTGAAATTCGTGCGCGGCCTTTCGCTTTGCGCGCCAAATAGCCACGCCATCAATGATATCACGGCTAGCTTTGAAATCTCGCTGGGCTGGAAAAACCAAAGCCACCGCCTGCCGCCATAAATGGTGGAGCCGAATATAAGAACCGCAACAAGCATCACTATCGCACCCACATATCCCGGAAGCGCCAGGAAATCAAGTATCTTCCTGTAATTCGTAAATGCTATCGCCAAATAAACGGCAAGTCCGAAAACGGCCGTCGTCAGATTGTTGACCCACATGTTGTGAAATACTTCTTCCGTACGAGCGTTGCCGGCGGAGTGTATCGCGATTGTGCCTATGGCAATAAGCACAAGCATCGAAAAAAACATCACATAATTAAAGCGCTTCAGTTTCTCAAGCATTATTCAGCGCTCCTTTCCCCGAAAATCGCGGCAAGAATATTTCTCGCCTTGGGTGCGGCCGTGCCGCCGCCGGAATCTCCATTCTCGATAATAATCGCAAGCGCGACAGTAGGATTTTCCCTCGGCGCGTAAGCAATGAACCAAGTGTTTTTTCTTCGCATTTCACCCTTGCCTATTTCGGCGGTGCCGGTTTTTCCGCAAAGCTCGACCGCGAGATCTTTTCCGGCCCGTTTGCCGGTGCCTCCATCGACAACCCGGCGCATTCCCTCTCGCACAACTTTCAACGCATTTTTCGGAAAATCTACTTTACGCCTGATCGTCTCGGCTTCCGGCAGAAGCTTGGGCGTGACAAGATACCCGGTCCCGATGGCTCCAACCATTCTCGCCATCTGAAGCGGACTTACAAGCAGCATTCCCTGCCCTATCGACATCTGCGCAAGATCTCCCATAAACCATTTTTCTCCGTAAGTGCGCATTTTCCAATCCGCTACCGGTATGACGCCTGAAGAATCAAGGCCGAAATCTATTCCCGTTTTTTCGCCGAGTCCGAGTTCGTGCGCCGCCTTGACAATCGCATTCGTTCCTATATCCATGCCGAGATTGCAGAAGTACGGATTGCAGCTTTTCATTATCGCCTCTGGCATATCCAAGGGACCATGACCCCAACGGTTCGCACACCTTATATGCATCTTGCCCAGCGTATAAACTCCAGTGCACTCATATTTTTCAGCGTAGGGATAGCCGAGCTTAAGTCCCGCAAGCGCGACGACCGGCTTGAATATAGAGCCCGGCGCGTACGAGCCGCCAGCTGCCCTGTTGAGAAGGGGTTTGCCGGGATCGTTCACATATCGATCGTAAAGATCGTGAGATATTCCGGGGACAAAAGAATTAAGATTATATCCTGGCTGAGAGACCATCGCTAAAATTTCGCCGTTGCGAGGATCCATGACGACGCAGGCGCCCTTCTCTCCGCGAAGTTCTTTTTCCGCGGCGAGCTGCACTTTCATATCGATTGAAAGCGTGAGATCCGGCCCGGGACGAGGCTCGATTACAACATTCTCTTCTATGGCAAAACCGCGCGCATCGACAAGAAGCTTACTCTCTCCGGGGACTCCTTTAAGATAGCTGTCGTAGTAATGCTCTACGCCGGAGCGTCCGCGCATTTCAGGATGGAAGAAATTAAATTTCTCATCTCCCGCGACAGCCTCTGCCCTGTCGCGACCGACATAGCCGATGAGATGGGAGGCCACCGCACCGTACGGATACACGCGCTCTTCGGAAACAACAACGCTAAAACCTTTTATCTTGTCTTCGTTCTCCAGGAATCTTGCAAGCACTGCATGGTCGACATCGCTCCATACGGCAAGAGGCATGGCCAACGATTGATTAACATGACGCTTGATGCTTCTCTCGCCGATCTCCTGCTCGGCCCCGATAAGCAACGCGACTTCTTTAATGGCCTTCTGTATGCTCTCGACGGTGGCCTTCCAGGTTTTCTTCTGAAAATCCGCGGCATCGCAGACGATCGAGACGGCTTTTCTGTTCCCCGCAAGAACTTCACCGTTGCGCGAGAGAATCCGTCCGCGCTCGCCCGCCAGCTGAACGCGCCTTACCGCCTGGCGCGAATACGCATAGCGATAATCGGCCGTGTCTTTCACCTGCACCTCTTTCAGTCTCACGGCAAGAACCGCCAGGCATATCACAAACAAGACGCCGAGAACTATGCACGCGACATCGGCTGTCAACGATTCTTTGTCAAACCGCTTCATTAACAGCCGCCTTTCTTTCTATCCATTTAGAGAGATGATCCATCGCCCAAATTGTCGCAACACCTACGGGAAGAGCGGTCAACACCTTGAGAAAATGCGGACCTTCCGCTCCCGAGGGCCAAATGATCAGCCATATCTGGTAAATCGGATAAAAGAGCGCACACAGCCCGGATGAAAGATCCCACCTTCGGCGAAGGAAGGCTATCGCAAGAAAATATACAGGGCTTGTCATCATCGGCAGTGAAGAGATCGCGTCTTCCGCGCCACCTGCCGCTATTGCAAAAACCACAATGGAGAACCAATCTCTGCGCGGAGAAGAAACAATCACCGCGCTCATAAGAACGGGAAAACCGACACCGATGATTTTCGGCAGCATCTCCTCGGCCGCACAACCGAACACGATTGCCAGCAGCGCCAAAACCATCAATGTGAAGTTATTTTTCACAGCGGATGAACACGTCCTCTAATGTCGAAAAATCGACGGTCGGAGACACTTCACCCGTAACCTCACTCATTTTGTTGGTGACGACAAGTAAAGTGCCAATATCGATACCTTTCGGAAATACCCCTCCAAGGCCCGATGTCAAAACCCTTGAACGCACGGGCACTTCCCGCACGTCTGTCAAATACTTCATCAAAAGAATATCGCGAGCGCCACCGGTGATTATTCCGCGCATCTTCACGCCATCCATAGACTCGACTTCGCAGGCAACCTTAAGCCGCGGATCCGTAAGAAGGCGCACCTCGCTTGTATGCAACGTCGTTGAGACCACTCTGCCGACCAAACCTTCGGGGACAGTTACAATCGCGCCTTGCGCAACGCCCGCCAAAGAACCCTTGTCGACTCTGAGCACATCCTCGCTGCCCGCGCAGCCGCCTCCCCGAGAAAGGACGGCTGCCGCGATATACCGATTTTCTTTTGCCGCTTTGTAGCCAAGCGCACGCCTCAAACGCGCATTTTCATTTTCAAGTTTTTCAAGTTCGCTTCGCTCCAAAGTAAGCAACGCGACTTCGCGCTTCAGCTTTACGTTCTCCGCCGACGCCTCTGCCGCGCGAAATAAACCTGAAATGCGTGAAGCTATCTTTTGCGCAAAAACCAGCCTGCCGCGTTCGACAGGATATGCGGCCTCAACCGCCGACGAACGGCAAACGACCAATATGACGGCCCCGATCGCCGCCAAAACCATCGCGCACAACGCGCCGGTGGTGTAAGCCTTCACGATGCGCGTCTGCTCTTCGCCAGAATATCGAGCTCGTTCATCACGACGCCCGTGCCTTCGGCTACCGCCGAGAGCGGATCGTCCGCCAAAGTAACAGGCAGACCTGTTTGGGCTGCGAGCAACTTATCAAGACCGCGCAACTGGGCGCTGCCGCCCGACAAAATCAACCCGCGATCGACAAGGTCTGCCGCAAGTTCGGGTTCGCAGCGATTGAGCGTGGTTCTTACGGCGTCGACAATCATGCTGACGGGATCTTTAAGCGCGTCCCGAATCTCCTCAGAGGTGATCGTCATCGTCTTAGGAAGACCGGCGACGATATCGCGACCTTTGATTTCCATGGTCGTATCCTCGCCGACAGGATAGGCGCTGCCGATTTTTATTTTGATTTCTTCGGCCATACGCTCACCTATGAGAAGATTATAGACACGGTGAATGTATTTCGCGATGCAATCATCCATCGCATCACCGCCCGCCTGGCGCGCGGAGTAGCTGTGAACAATACCGGCAAGTGAAATGATGGCCACTTCACATGTGCCGCCGCCTATATCAACAATCATTGAGCCCGCCGGTTCGGAAACAGGCAGCCCAACACCGATGGCCGCCGCCATCGGCTCTTCAATGAGAAACACGTCTCCCGCTCCCGCTGCATGCGCAGCATCTTCCACTGCTCTCTTCTCCACTTCGGTTATGCCGCTCGGAACAGCAATAACCATACGAGGCTTAGAGTATTTTGAATAGAAGCGCGGGGGACAAACTTTGTTGATAAAGTAAGCGAGCATCGCCTCGGTAATATCAAAATCAGCTATAACACCTGATTTCATCGGCCTTATAGCAACGATATTTCCCGGTGTGCGACCAAGCATACGCTTAGCGTCAGCACCCACGGCAAGTACCCTTTTTGAACCGGCTTGAATAGCAACTACCGACGGCTCTCTTAATACGATGCCGCGATCTTTCGCGTATACAAGCGAGTTAGCGGTACCAAGATCGATACCGATATCAGTTGAAAAAAGCGATTTGAGTTTACCGAACATAAATTATCAAGCCTTATTTGAGCATTATTTTGTATATTTTATGCGATTTTCTCCCATTTGTCAACTGCATAAGTTAAAATAAAAATACCCCCTTGCGGACGACCAACAAAAATGATATACTATCCACTGTTTTCTGACATTGCGCCCATAGCTCAACTGGATAGAGTATCAGACTACGAATCTGAGGGTTGCAGGTTCGACTCCTGCTGGGCGCGCCATTAAAGAAAACCCAGATTGCGGGGTGGAGCAGCCTGGTAGCTCGTCAGGCTCATAACCTGAAGGTCGTTGGTTCAAATCCAGCCCCCGCTACCAAATTCAACGAGGTCAACGCAAATTTAGCGTTGGCTTTTTCTTTTTGATAAAAATTCCCTGTACCCTGCGTTTCTCAATCTGCATGCGGGGCATTTACCGCAGCCCTTGCCCAATATGCCGTTGTAGCAAGTAACCGTTTCATTCTCAATAATTTCAAGAATACCAAGCTCATCGGCAAGCGCCCACTCCTGGGCTTTCGTCATGTGCATAAAAGGCGTAACTATTTTTATCGGCCACTCCAAAGCAAGCCTTATCGTGCGCTGCTGAGATTTAATAAATTTTTCTCTGCAATCGGGGTAGCCGGAATAATCAGCTTCGCTCACGCCCGTCCAAACCTCCGTCGCTCCAAGTTTTTTCGCCCAGACGCTTGCGGATAACAGAAAAAATGAATTTCTTCCTTCAACTACGCTGGTGGGGCATGACGAGCCTTTTATTTTTTTTATCGCTCTATCTTTCGACATAAGCGCATTCTCGGTTATCGATGAATAAAAATCGAGAGAAACGAAATTATGATTTTCTACACCAAAGCGCTTGGCCAATTTACGCGCATATTCAACCTCTATCGCATGGCGCTGCGAATAGGTAAATGTAATTGCAGCAACTTCCTTCGCCCCATAGCGCTTTACAGCCAAGGCGAGCGACGTTGCCGAATCCTGACCGCCGGAAAGAACGATAACAGCTTTCATTTCACTCTCCCCATCGCAGAAACCGTAAGCATCCCAAGAGCATGCGTCACGGCCGATTTTCTCACCTCGTCGCGCGAGCCTGAAAAAATCGCCTTCTCGGCTCTCGTTCCGTCGGGTGTAGAAATGGCAAACCAAACCAAACCTACCGGTTTTTCTTCGCTTCCGCCTCCAGGACCTGCTATACCGGTTATCGAAACGGAAAGATCGCTCTTTAAAAGTTTTCTTACCCCCTCGGCCATCTCTTCAGCCGTCTGTCTGCTGACGGCGCCATACTTTAAAAGAGTCTCTTCTTTTACTGAAAGCACATCTCTTTTCACTTCGTTCGAATACGAAATGATCCCGCCAGAAAAAACTTCGCTTGAACCGGCGACCGACGTTATTGACGAGCCGACACCGCCGCCTGTGCAGCTCTCGGCCACGCTGCATACCAAAGATGAAGCTTTTAAAATCTCAACCAGTTTTTCTGCCACGTTCATCATTACAGCCTTATTCGTTCTTTAAAACTTAAGTAATGTTCAGCTCGCTCATCAAGAAGTCTTTCAAGTTTTTCTTGCGCATCACCCGAAAGAAGCGGACGCTGCGATGAAAGTTTTACGCGGCGCATCAGTTCCTCTTTCCCGCAATCGATAAATACGACCCGCCCCGTGGACTGCGCTATTGCTCTAGACTCGTCATCCAACAACGCGCCGCCGCCAAGAGCAACAATATGATTTTTAAGCCGGCTTACTCTTATTAACTCTTCCTTTTCAATTTCACGAAATTTCTTCTCACCTTGCTCGGCGAATATTTCCGGAATTGACATTTTCTCGCGGGCCTGAATTTCTTCATCGAGATCAATTAAAGGCATAGACTTCTCAAGCGCAAGCCGTTTTGCATAAGTAGACTTCCCCGAGCCGGGCGCACCGTAAAGGTATATATTGGCATTCATATATACGCTCGCTTTTTTAGCCTGCTCAAGAAGCATCACCTCGCCACCTGCCGCCGGGATGTTAAGTCTCATAGCCTCTGACAGAAGTTTTGTCGGAGAGGGATTATATATCAAGTCGATGACGGCTTCAAGGGAATTAAATTTCGACAGCTCCACCGGTGAGGATTCAACGTTTGGATACATCCCCACGGGAGTGGCGTTCACGAGTATCTGCGCGTCTTTGTGACGATCGATATTACCGTAGTTGTCCTCGCCGTTTCGAGAGACCGTTATCACGCTTTCAGCGCCCAGCTCTTCGAGGACTGCTTTCGCTGTTGAGCCCGCGCCGCCCGCGCCGAGAACAATACACTTTTTCCCCTTTACGCTGACTGCCGTTTTTTTAACGAGTGCGGCAAATCCGCCGGCATCTGTGTTATCCCCGTAAATAGTACCGTCAAATCTTTTTACCACCACATTGACGTTTTCGAGCCTCTTGGCGATTTCGCTCGTCTCGCTGCACAATTCAAAAGCCGTCTTCTTGTATGGGATTGTCACATTAAGTACATCCCAAACGCCATTGATCAAAAAATCTTCAACCTCGGCTGGAGATTTTTCATAAAGAAGATATTCGTACGCGCCGAGCGTGCGGTGGATTTCTGGCGATCGGCTGTGACTTAACTTTTCGCCCAACAATCCGCACTTGAAAGCCATTGTTTTAAAGCCTTCGTGATGTTACTTCTATAACATTGACCTGATTGCGCAGCTGAAGGATGATTTGTTTTACAACTTTTGCGTTGCCAAGAACATCGATCTTCATGCGCGAAACGGTGCCGTCTTCAGTCGGCCCGACATTTAGAGTCTGAATGTTATATCCCCGACCGGAGATAAGTCCCACTATTCGAGCGAGAACTCCAGGTCTGTTTTCGACGTAGCAATTCAAACGGTAGATTTCTTCTTTCATTTGAAATACATCTCCGAAACATGTTTGCCCGCAGGTATCATAGGATATACATTGGCGCGCGGCTCAACGATAACTTCAATAACATTTGTCATGCCTGAGGTAACGGCTTTTTTAATGACGCCGTCGAGCTTTTCAGGGTTAATTACTCGAGTGGCCTTTGCGCCGTGAGCTTCAGCGAGTTTCACGATATCGGGCAGATAATCATATTTGAGATCCTGCTCAAGATGTTCGTTGTGAAGTCTGCCCTTTACGGTAAGTATCGAGCCTGAATAGACCTTTGAATAAAAGAGCTGCTGCCACTGACGGACCATGCCAAGACATCCGTTATTGATCACGACGAATGTTATAGGCAGCTTATGCTCAACCGCGACGACAATTTCTTCAAACGTCATCTGAGCTCCGCCGTCGCCGCATATCGCGACAACAGGATGCTCAACATCTCCGAAAGAAGCTCCAATCGCAGCGGGAATACCAAAGCCCATCGTTCCCATGCCGCCGGACGAAAGAAAATGGCGCGGCCGGTTATGGCGGAAGAACTGCGTCGCCCACATTTGATGCTGACCTACATCGGTAACGACAATAGCCTTGCCCTTTGTAGCTTTATCAATCGCCTCAATAACCTGCTGAGGCATTATCACGCCATTATGCATCACTTTCCACGAGACGGGATGCGTTTTCTTCCAGGTGGCGATTTTTTTAAGCCACTCAGGATGTTTGGCGCTTTTAATGCGCGAGGACACCGTAGTAAGAACATCTTTGATATCGCCGATTATCCCAAGATCGACGCTAACGTTCTTATCAATCTGAGCCGCGTCACAATCCACATGAATTATCTTCGCCTTCTTCGCGTAGGCGGAAAGCTTGCCGGTGACGCGATCTGAGAATCTGACGCCAAGGGCAATTATAAGATCAGCTTCATCTATCGCCCAGTTGGCGGCCGGCGTTCCGTGCATACCGGCCATGCGAAGTGACAATTCATCCCTCTCGTCAAAACTGCCCAACCCCATAAGGGTAGTAGCCACCGGAATTTCTGCTTTATGCGCGAGAAAAGCCACATCTTTGGCGGCTCCCGAAGCTATTACTCCACCGCCGGCATAAATGACCGGCTTCTTCGCCTCGTTTACAAGTTTTGCAAACTTATTGATCTGAGCCGTTGATGCCGATGACTCCGGATGATACGCCCTTAAGGAAACACGCTCGGGATATTGAGCCTTGGTCATCGCCTGCTGGCAATTCTTAGGAATATCAATAACTACAGGTCCAGGCTTTCCGTGGGTTGCGATATAAAAAGCTTCCGCCACCGTTTCCGGAATCTCGTCTGCCGACTTCACAAGAAAACTGTGCTTCGTGACAGCCCGGCAAATTCCGCTCATGTCAGCTTCTTGAAACGCATCTGTTCCAATCTGTGAAAGCGGCACCTGACCTGTAATGAGCAACATCGGAATGCCGTCCATATTGGCAGTGGCAAGACCAGTAATAGTATTGGTCGCGCCGGGACCGCTCGTTACGAGACACACTCCCACCTTGCCGGTCGCACGGGCATAGCCGTCGGCCATATGCGCACTGCCCTGCTCATGACGACCAAGCACAAAGCGAAACTTCGCTTCTGGCAACTGATTGAAAATATCAAGAACTGCGCCGCCCGGATAACCGAAAAGAACTTCGACACCCGCTTTTTCAAGCGACTCCACAAGAGCGCGCGCGCCCGATCTTTCTTCTTTCTTCTTCATCAGCTTTTAATGACTGACGCTTAATTTTTAAATGTAACAACACCTTTGCCCTTGCGGATCACACCGATAACGCTATAGGGCTGATGCTGAGCTTTGAGAATATTCGTCGCCTTGGTAAGTTCGCGTTTGGGAATTATCATAACATAGCCGATTCCCATGTTGAATACGCGATACATTTCATCACGATCAACCTTGCCCTGGCGCTCGATAAACTTGAAAATGGTCGGCACTTCCCAAGAAGCGCGGTCAATCTCGGCATTGCAGGATTTCGGCAGCACGCGCGGAATATTATCCTGGAAGCCGCCGCCCGTGATATGGGCCATGCCTGAAATTTTAACCTTGCGCTCAAGAAGTTTTGCAACAGGCTTCAAGAAACTCTTATGAACGGCAAGAAGCGCATCACCGAAAGTTTGATTTGTACCGGGCAGTTTATCCTGCCAGCTCAACTGGCAAAGATCAAAGATAACGCGACGGGCGAGAGAAAAACCGTTCGTCTGAAGACCGCCCGAAGGAAGACCGATAATAACATCTCCCGCGCGGATGGACTTTCCGGTAATTAATTCTTTTTTCGAAACGCAACCGACAATCGTACCGACAAGATCATATTCTCCCAAAGGATAAAGGCCCGGCATTTCGGCGGTTTCACCGCCAAGAAGAGCCATCTTGTTTTCTTTGCATGCTTTGCAAAGTCCGGAAACGACCTGCTTAAACTGTCTGGGGTCAACCTTCGCCGTTCCGATGTAATCCATGAAGAAAAGCGGCTTTGCACCCTGAACAAGAATATCGTTGACGCAATGGTTTACAATATCCTGACCGACGGTCGTGTGCTTGTTCATCATGGCGGCAACTTTAAGCTTTGTGCCCACGCCGTCGGAAGAGGCAACAAGAATCATATCACGGCCTGTAGGAACTTTATGCAAACCGCCAAACGCACCGATCCCTCCGATGACATTCGGTGTCTTTGTAGATGCAACCATCTCCTTGATAGAACCGACTGCATCCATCTTCACATCGATATTTACGCCTGACTGGGCATAAGCGGACTTGACTGACTTCTGTTCCTTTACCATGATAATTTTCCTCTTAACTTAATTGTAAAACTTTTTAATTACTTATCAAAACCAAAAGGCGCGCAGCCGTAGCCGCGCGCCCCTCGGTCTACAGATTTTAGAGCTTATCGTTAGAACCCAAAACCTTCATGATCTTGTGGATATACATCTTCTTCATGTTGTCACGTGCAGGCGTGAGATACTGGCGCGGATCGAAGTGGCCAGGATTCTCGGCGAAGTGCTTGCGGATGGCAGCGGTCATCGCCAAACGTGAGTCTGAGTCGATGTTAATCTTGCAAACTGCGCTCTTGGCAGCCTTACGAAGCTGGGCTTCAGGAATACCGACGGCATCAGGAAGCTTACCGCCGAACTTGTTGATGGTATCAACTTCATCCTGCGGAACGCTCGATGAACCGTGAAGAACAATCGGGAAACCGGGAAGCTTCTTCTCGATAGCCTTGAGAATGTCAAAAGCGAGCGGCGGCGGAACGAGCTTTCCGGTCTTCTTGTCGACCGTGCACTGCTCACGCGTGAACTTGTAAGCGCCATGGCTCGTGCCGATAGAAATAGCGAGAGAATCGCAGCCCGTCTTCGTCGCGAACTCAATAACCTCTTCAGGCTTCGTGTAGTGCGACTCTGCTGCTGAAACTTCATCTTCAACGCCAGCAAGAACGCCGAGCTCCGCTTCGACTGTAACGTCATGCTTGTGAGCGTATGCAACTACCTTCTTCGTAAGCTTGATGTTCTCTTTGAAATCAAGGTGTGAACCGTCGATCATGACAGACGAAAAACCGCTGTCGATGCAGCTCTTGCATGTTTCAAAGCTGTCACCATGATCGAGGTGGAGAACGATCTGAGGCTTCTTGCAACCGAGCTCCTTGGCGTATTCAACTGCGCCCTGAGCCATATAGCGAAGAATCGTGGGGTTGGCATACTTACGCGCACCCTTGGAGACCTGCATGATGACAGGTGACTTGGTTTCAACAGCTGCCTGAACGATGGCCTGCATCTGCTCCATCGTGTTGAAGTTGAATGCGGGAATCGCATAACCGCCCTTGACAGCCTTAGCGAACATCTTCTTTGTGTTGACGAGCCCGAGCTCTTTATAACTGGTCATAGTTTTTATCTCCTTGAAAAAGCGCTAATAGCGCATTTGAGACGATATTATACCAAATACTGATATTCTGTTCAACCCTGAGAAGTGATACCATCAACATTATAAACACACTTATAAAAATATCAACAAAATTATCAACACTATAAACAAGTTTATTAACTATATTTACATAATTATCAACATTTATACTATTACATATTAACAACTGTTGATATTTCTGTTGATATTTTTAATAAGTACGCTTGATAATTTCAGCAGGAAGAAGATATTCTTCTCCATGCTTGTATGAAATACCGCAACGCTCCAATTCGCTTATGACTGTTCCGGAAAGAATATTTTGATTTTCATTAAAGAACTTTTCAAGAGCAATGCGCTTTTCTTTAAGATTACCTGTAGGTTCATTTACAACAAGAACAGATTCAAGAATTTGAGCCTTTCTAATGCGCCCTTCTTTTTCAGCAACATCTCTGGCCGCCGAAATTGCTTCTAATACCTGATCTCTTGTCTCCCCTATAAATCTATCTATAATATCAATGTTCCTGTCAAGAAGAGATATTTTATTTGAAAGCTCTGTTTCGGAATTAACGCTAAGAATATCACCTGTTTTTTCCAAATCAGAACGCATTTCGCTTATAAGAGCATCCTTTTTGGCTATTTCTTGAGTCAATTCGAGTATTTTTTCGTTAAGCGATTTATTTTCTTCTGTATACTTTTTATTTTCTTTTTCCAAAGCGGAAATTTTTTCACCCATTTCCACTTTTTCAGTAGCAAAAGACTCAACTACTATTTTTTGAACCTCTTCTATCACTTCTGCTTCTATAAACTCTTCTTCTGCTTCTATATTTGATTCGAGAGGTTTTTCCGTTTCTTTAGGTTGCAAAAATTCTTCAACATTCATTTGATATTTTGACCTTTCACCTCACATCCATCATAAATAAAAAGACGACAGTCTATTGGACCGTTGAAAAACGGAACGCGAGTTTTATAATAAAGATTTACCAATTTAGCGAGATCCGGATTACCTGTAATTAATGATCCGGTCCAGCCAGAACATTTTTCATTCATAAATGAACCTATACGTTCATATATTGGAGCTAATTCTACAGGATCTCCGAGACGAATTCCATATTCGGGATTAAAAAATACACAACCTTTGGAATTAACAGGAATAGGAGTTTGCGCAAAGTCACAAGCTTTAAAGTTTATGAATTGAGCAACACCGGCCGCAATAGCGTTTGAATGTGCATTTTCTACAGCTTCAGGTGAAATGTCTGTAGCCCATATTTCAGGAACCAACTCTGGAGTTTCTTTTTCTTTTGCCTCAAGAACCATTTGCTTCCAAATTTGCTCAGGAGTGGCGCCTGCAACTTGTCTACGTGCTATACGCGGAGCGGATTCACCGGGAATGATACGATCATAACCTTTGATAGATTGAAATGCAAAATGACCCTTAAGAGAACCTGGAGCTTTATTGGCAGCCATCATTGCAGCTTCAATTGCAGGAGTACCGCTTCCGCACATTGGTGAAAGAAAAGGTGTATTCTTCTTCCAGCCCATGGCCATAAGACAGGCGGCCGCCAACGTTTCCTGCATCGGAGCGGAGCCCGGTATTTTTCTGTAACCACGCTTTGACAGAGGTTCACCGGATGTATCAAGATAAAAAATTATTTCATCTTTCTCCCAGTATACGAAAACCGCAGCACCAAGATTTTTATTTCCCGAATCAGGACGCCTTTGACATTTTTCGCGCATTCTGTCAACTATGGCGTCTTTTGTATAAAGTGAAGGCAATCTTGTATCGCGAATAGTAAAATTATGTACAATCGAGGATACAGAAAAATATCCGTTGGCATCTAAAAGATTTTCCCAATCAATTGAATATGCCGATTGATAAAGATCTCTTATGTTGCGGCATGTGGTTCTTAAAAGAGGCACTAACACACGATGTGCTGTACGCAGGTTCAAGTTAAGCCTCATCATATCACGCATTGAGCCGCGTATTACAACTGTATTTTCAGTTACTTCTATGGGTTTATAACCCATATCAAGCACTTCTTTTTCAGTCCAACGCGAAAGTTCTTTTGCGCAGGATATGATTATAGGATAATTTTTGTCAGTCCAGATTTTCACGAAATTCTAAGGGGCATTAATACGTAAAGGAAAGGAATGGAACATTTGATAACAGCCGGTGAATGACCATTGTTAATATTGATTGTCACCTCATCATCATCAATGGCCTTAAGAGGATCCATTACATACGTAGGGTTAAACATTATTTCTATTGTCTCACCGGCATATTTTATTATAACTTCATCACTTGCTTCACCAATGTCGCTAGCTGCTGAAGTTACAGTGAGTTTTCCGTTTGAAAAAATAAGCTTGGTTGAGTGTGCCTCATCCATAGTCATGACACTGGCACGATCGAGCGCATCGAGAAGAAGTTGGCGATCTATACTGATGCACTGACTTGTTTCTTTAGGAATAACCTGCTGATAGTCAGGATATTTATCATCAATAAGCTTTGAATAAATATTAATGTTATCGAGAATAAAACAGATTTGCGTATCTTTAATTATAACCTCTATATCCCCTTCACCAGAAATTGAGCGCTGAAGTTCGTTTACTGCTTTAGACGGAAGAACAATATCTTTTTCCGCCGTTACAGGAAATTCAATTTCACTTTCAACTAATGCAAGGCGGCGACCGTCGGTAGCGACCATCGTTAGTTTCTGATTCTTAAAGCTGAGTAAAACTCCCTTAAGCGTACGCCTGGTATCATCCTGAGAAGCGGCGTATGATACTTTTCGAAGCATTTCTTTAAAAGTCTGCTTTGAAAGCTTATATGTGTTTGAATCGTTTCCGTTGGGAAGTTTTGGAAAATCAGAGCAGGGCATTCCGGCAAGCTTAAATTTAGTGCTGCCTGCGTTGATAACAGCTCTTTCATTTGAATCTATATCAATTATAACTTCACCTTCAGCAACTTTGTTGATCAGGCTAAAAAGAAGCTTCACGGGTAATGTGGAGGAGCCTTCTGAAATTACTTCACATTCACACTTAACCTTGATCGATATATCAAGATCGGTAGTTGTCATAGTAAGATAAGAGTCTGCAGCCTCCAATAAGACATTTTGCAATATTGCAAGAGAACCCTTTCCAGCTACAATGTTCTGTACGGACTTAAGGCCTTCTAAAAACTTAGAGCGTATTATTTTCAGTTTCATGATTTTCCTTTTTTATCTTCCTTATCCAACACCAGTTGTAAATTGTACCATATAACTGATTCTAAATAAACTTAATTTATATTAGTATTAGTATATGTTAATAATGTTGATATGTAGATTTTACCCTTTATTTATTACCTCTTCTTTGGTTTTACGATGTGAATACTTTTTTAGTCTTTTTTT